>NZ_JAMYUT010000015.1:0-148256 GCF_040323235.1 Mesorhizobium sp. M0051 | reverse complement strand
AAACCGCTAATCCTGCAATCCAAAAGCCGCTATCCGCCTCAATCAACATGCCAGATCAACGGCTTGCGGATAGTTCACGGTCGACAAAACCGCATCCGGGGCCATATCAATGCGGCTTTACATTCCCAAGATAGGAATATCGTTTCACGTCCCTATGGGCGACGTTTCGGAAATGAACCAGGAGATGGATCGCCAAGGCCGCGGCGGCTTGGGCCCGTCAACTATCGAAAGTCGCTATGTTCTGGAGGACGTTCCTTTCGGGCTGCTGCCGACGGAACTCTTGGGGAAGATCAGCGGAAACCAAGCAAATCCTTCATGAGGCTGGAAATCAACATATTCTCGGCCGCTTATGGTCGCGATCTCAAAGGAGACAATAATATCCTTCCAGCACTCGGCATCGAAGGACTGGCAAAAGCTGATATTGAAAACCTTTGCCGTAAAGGATTTTGACGAGACAAAGGGCTGCGATCAAGGCCTTCTGAGGCTTGTTACATCCCCTCCAGGAGGATAGTATCCGTCGCATGAGCGGCCAATCCCACATCCACGAAACCCATCCCGATATCGTCAAGCGCCTGAAAAGGGCCGATGGACATCTCAAGGGCGTCATCGACATGATCGAAGCGGGCCGGCCCTGCCTCGACCTCGCCCAGCAGCTTCATGCTGTCGAGAAGGCCATCTCGCAAGCCAAGAAGACCCTGATCCAGGATCATCTCAACCATTGCCTTGAAGACGTCGTCGGGCCCTTGGCGCGCGAGCAGCGCCGCTCGATCGACGAGTTCAAGGATATTACCAAGTACCTGTGAGTAACGTCATGCTTGGTAGAGTGCGGGACTGGTTCGGCTTCGGCCCTATGACAGAGGGCTTCAGCGGCCACGGACATGACCACGGTGATGGTCGCCATGGCCACACCCATGGCGTCATCGACCCGACGATCGCCACGACGACGCGCGGCATCTGGGCGATCAAATGGTCATTCGTCGTTCTGGCCATCACGGCAGCGCTCCAGCTTGTGGTCGTGTTCCTCTCCGGCAGCGTGGCGCTGCTGGCCGACATGATCCACAATGTCGGCGACGCGGTTACTGCCATTCCGCTGTGGATCGCCTTCGTGCTGGCCCGCCGCAAACCGAGCAAGACGTTCACCTACGGACTGGGCCGGGTCGAGGATCTGGCTGGGATCGTCATCGTTCTCATCATCCTGTTCAGCGCCATCGTCGCCGGCTACGAGGCGATCGACAGGCTGATCAAGCCGCGGCCCATCGCATTTCTCGGATGGGTCGCCATCGCCGGCCTCATAGGGTTCATCGGCAATGAAGCGGTCGCCGTATTTCGTATCCGCGTCGGGCGAGAGATCAACAGCGCAGCCCTGATCGCGGACGGCTATCATGCCCGCACCGACGGCTTCACCAGCCTGGCGGTCGTGCTCGGCGCTATCGGCGTCTGGCTGGGCTTTCCGCTTGCCGATCCGATCATCGGGCTGCTGATCACCGTGGCGATTTTCGCCATCGTCTGGCAGTCGTCGAAAGCCGTGTTGACGCGCATGCTCGACGGAGTCGAACCCGGCGTCATCGACGAAATCCATCATGCCGCCGAACACGTGTCGGGCATCGGGCGCGTTGAAGGCGTGCAGGCACGCTGGATCGGACATCGCCTGCATGCCGACGTCGCCATCAGCGTTCCGCATGCGGCGACGGCCAAGGACGTGCTGGGTGTTACCGAAGCCCTCAAGGAGGAGTTGTTCGCCCACTTGCCGGCGTTGGCGGAAGCCAATGTCCGCCTGTTGAGCCCGGCCGCGCCGGCCGTCACTGGCGCGGAAACCTCTGGTGCTCACCATCATGCGCCGGAGCCCTTCAAGGTCGCCTGCGATCTGGCTGCTGGCACATTAGAGATCGTCGATACACCGGCTGGCGAGCGGATGCGGCTGACGATCGACCGGCATGCCGACGATCTGACGGCGACGGTATTCATCGACCGGTCCGGCGGGCCGGAAACGATTCGCCTCGAACCTGTCGGCGACAACCATCACCGCCTTGAGAGCACCGTCGCCCCTGCCGAGCCGCATGAATTCCGGGCAAGGCTGGTGCTGATTGCGAAAGATCGCGAACAGGTGCTGCGGTTCAAGATGGTCGAGCCCGAAGGTCACCATCATTAGGTCGACTGGCGGAACCGGGCGAAGCTTCTCCAACCTGAGCGGGTTAGGGCCCGGCCGCCCGCCAGGCCTGCACAACGATGCTGTGCTGGTTCCAGATCATCAGCGCTCCACTCACAGCCATGAGCGCGACCACCAGGCGGCGGAACTGTTGTCCACTCAGGTGTTCGAGCCAGGGCTTGGCCAGCAGATTGGCAAGCGCGGCGCCCAAACCCGCGGCTATGCCGTATATAGCCGCCTGACCACCGAGCGCGCCGAGTCCGGTGAATACCGTGATCTTCACGACATCGGTCACAAACGAGTTCACGGATTTCGTGGCGACCAACGTCTCCTTCTCCGAACCGTAGTTCAGATAAAGCGAATTCAGGACGGGTCCCACAGTGCCCATAAGCGCCGACAACAGGGCGACGATCAGGCCGGCCGGGAGAAACCACCAGCGGCGGGCTCGGTAGCTCCGCTCGCGCGCGCCGCCGCGAAATTCCCAGACTGCACTGATCAGATAGATGCCTATGAGTATCTGGAGCCATTCCGCCCGACTGTTGGCGAAGAGCCAGGAGCCCGCCGCGGCACCGGCGATGGCGCCGGGCAGGTACCAACGGACCAGGCTCCAATCGATGTCGCGCCGAAAGGCCAGGGCGCGGACGGGATTGCCGATGAGCTCTGTCAAGGTGATGACCGGCGCAACCGCCGCGCTGCCTGTGATGAAAGTCACGGCGGGGATCAGCAACAGACCCCCGCCTCCGGCCGAGAGGGTGTTCAGTGTCCAGGTGAGGAACCCCGCCAACGCCAGGAGGCTTAGTCTGATCCAGTCCATCCGATCAGAACGAAGCGAGCCTTCGATCGTTCCGGACGTATCGGTTCACAACAACCCGGCCCGCCGCTCGTGTGCGATGGAAAGGCGATCTCCGGCGCAATGCGGATGGCGGAGAGACGCAGCGCCGGAGAACCCGAGGCGGCGGGAAGAAGGCCGTTCGCTCCGAGCCGGCCGAACTCCGCCGTTGGACGCGCGCGGACACCCAATCTAACTCTTCTTGACGGCGACTTTGTCGAGGGCTGCGCGCAGTCCTTTCGCCAGCTTCTGTGCATCGTCGTTCGCCCAGAAATGCATGAAGAAGAGCCGCGGCTTCTCATCGAGCATGTGGCTATGCAATGCGGTGATCTCGATGCCATTGTCCTGCATGACGTTGATAACCGGATTGACCTCCTTTGCCGTCAACACAAAATCCCCCGTGATCGCCGCCTTGCCGCCACCTGTCGATTGGAAGTTAATCGCTATTGCCGAGCCCATGGCCGCCGGCACTTCCATTCCATTTTCCTCGACCGGCTTAGCGCGCGGTATTGTAAACTGGTAGACCGCTCCGTTAGCGTTACCCTTGTAACCGATGGTTTGGTCGACACTGGCCGTGTCGAACTCGATCTGCGGAGCGGCTTGCGGCTGGGCGCCGCCTCCCATCGGTGTTTTGCTCAGCGCCAATCCGGCATGAAGCGCCGTTGCGAGCGTAACCGGGTCGCCCTGGCCGAGGACGTGCACGTAGAGCGTCATCGGCTCCGCGCGCAGCAAGTGGTTGTGCACCGCAGTGATCTCGATCCCACCTTCTTCAAGCTTCTTCATGACGGGGTTCACTTCGTCCTGCGTCAGAACGATGTCACCCATCACCATTGCCTGATCTCGCTTGGGTTCGAACGCGATCCAGCCTCCAAGCGCAAATCCGGGGTTCAGGGATATGCCATCGAGCGAAACCTTCAGGTCCGTTCGTGGCAGCCCGACCCTGTAGACGCCATCAGGCGTCTCGGTTCCGGATTTGCCAAGCGCCTTTGCGATTGTTTCCCAATCGGGTGCCGCCGATGCCGGCTGGAGCAGCGCCGACATCACAATCAGCATCGCTCCGGTTACGAGTTTTGCATGCATGGGGTTTCTCCTTGTGATCTGCCCCCATTGCCCAATTCGTCATGCGGCCGCCGGCTTGATGGCGGGTGGCCAGCTATGCGTTTCCGCCTTGCGGCCCGAAGCCCACGCGTAGAGCGCGTCATAGATGACGAAGCCGTGCTTCAGCACCTCGTGGTCGTCGGGCGTCAAGTCCCGCAGACCCATGGAGATCGCCAGCAACCCTGCCGACTGTGGCGTGAGATCGTGCCGGTCCGTGTCGGCGCCGCGTACGATCGCGGCAATGGTTACGATCGCCGGGTTGCGCTCGAGCCCATTTTTGGAAACGAAGGTGTCGAAACTGCAGCCGTCGCCGACATGCGTGAATTCGACGCCGGGCACGTCGTAAGGCGTGGCGCCCGTTTCCTGGGCGACGCGGATCACCTGATCGGGCGGCACGAAGAGGAACTCAGGTTCCTTGTCGATGAAACGCGCAATCAGCCAGGGGCAGGCAATGCGGTCGATGACCGGACGTTCGCGAGTAACCCATTTCATGGCGCAATCCTTTCTTCGTTGACCATCAGAGGGACAGTGCGCGCGCCGATCGCATGCCAAGCGGCAATGCCGCCTGAAAGCGCACTCGCATTGACGCCGCGGCGACGCAGTTCGGCGACGGCGTCAATGCTGACCTGGAAGCCGTAGACGCAATAGACGATGACCGGCCTGTCCGTCGGCAGTTCATCCGCCCAATCGGCGATCTTCTCGGGCGCGCGGAGCTTGGCCCCCGGCAGCATGTCGCCGCGCTTTGCCAGATCCTCGGCAAGGCAGACGTCGAGCACGATCAGGTCTTCTCCTTGATCGAGACGCGCCCGCAGTTCCTCTGGCGCAATCGCTGGAACCGCATCGTCCGATGCCGATCCTGTTGAAAGATCACGCGGCGCGACGGCCCGGCGGTGGCGGGCAGCCACCCGTTCCCAATGGATGTTCTTCATAAAGGCATCGACATAGGCGCCGGCCTTGGTGCCGAAATCCATGTGGTAGGCATGTTCGTACATGTCGAGCGCAAGGATCGGCATGCCGCCGGCAAGACAGTTGGTGTGGTCCGCCGCCCATTGGATCGTCAGTCGGTCGCGCCGCTCCGACCAGGTCAGCAGGGTCCATCCCGAGCCTCCTGCCTGCGCCTTCGCACAGGCCATGAACTTGGCGCGCCAGGAGGCCACGCTGCCGAAGTCGCGCTCCAGAGCCGCAGCGAGATCGCCTCCGGCATCGCCGGTGCCACCGAGTCCGTCGAAATAGATTTCGTGCAGGATTGCTGAATTGGCGGCGACCAGTTCCTCGCGTTTCAGACCGTTGATGTCGAAAACTGGCGCCGCGCCCCAGTCGAGCCCGTCGAGCTGCTGTTCGATGGCGTTGAGGCGACGAACGGCACCGCCATAGTTGTTTTCGTAGTGACTTGCCAACAGCCGCTCGGAGAGGCCGACGAGGCGAGGCGGCTTGAACGGCAACGGCATGATCTGGTGTGGCATCGGTTTCCCCACTCTGCGGCACGGCCGTGAGGGGGCGAACGCTATGCTCGAATGAAAAATGATACAAGTGTTGCATTTGGCTTTGTTCGTGATACGGTTCACTTATGAGTGAGGGGCAATCACAGGAGCAGCGCTGGCTGCTCCTGATCCATCAGCTGCCAAGCAAACCCGCCTACTTCCGGGTGAAGATCTGGCGACGCTTGCAAGGCATCGGCGCGGTCGCAGTCAAAAGCACCGTTTACGCCCTGCCGGCCAATGCCGAGATGCAGGAGGATTTCGAATGGCTCCTCAAGGAGATCGTCGCTGGCGGCGGCGAGGCGATGATGTGCGAGGCGCGCCTCGTAGATGGTTTGTCCGACACCCAGGTCCGTGCGCTCTTCGACGCAGCCCGTGACGCCGACTATGCGGAGATCGTCAAGGAAGCGCGCGATCTGGCCGTAGCGATCAAGACCGACGCGACATCGGAAAAACATGCGGAAGCGCGCCCGCAACTCGGCCGTTTGCGCAAGCGGCTCGCCGACGTCGTGAAAATCGACTTCTTTGGCGCCAGCGGTCGCCTCACTGTCGAGGGACTGATCGCCGAGCTCGAGGCACTGCTTATTGAGGATGCCACCATGACCAAGGAACCGAAGAAGGCGGCCGAGCCGGGTGAGCTCAAGGGCCGGACCTGGGTCACGCGCCGGGACGTGCATGTCGACCGCATCGCCTGCAGCTGGCTGATCCGTCGCTTCATCGATGCCGATGCAACAATCCGCTTCGTCGCTGGTAAGGGATACGTGCCAAAGGAGGGCGAATTGCGCTTCGACATGTTCGAGGGCGAAATCACCCATGAAGGCGACCGCTGCAGCTTCGAGGTGCTGCTGGGTCGCGCCGGCATTACGGATACGGCTTTGCAGGCGATCGCCGAGGTCGTCCACGATATTGATCTCAAGGACGCCAAGTTCAATCGCGAGGAAACTACCGGCATTGCCAGCCTGATCGCCGGGATCGCCATGGCGAATGCCGGTGACGAGCAACGGATCGCCGAGGGCGCTTCGGTGTTCGACAACCTCTATCGATATTTCCGCTCGAAGCGCGGGTGATCCGAGGAACTAATCATGGCCAATGCAGAGAACACCGTGACAGCACCGAACCGACCAGACGACACGCCCGACCATGGCATTTCGTTCGCTGAGGCCACGCGGGTGTGGGCGCGTGTGGCCGCGCTCAGCTTCGGCGGCCCGGCGGGTCAGATCGCCATGATGCACCGCATCATCGTCGAGGAGAAACGCTGGATCGGCGAGACCAGGTTCCTGCATGCGCTCAATTACTGCACGCTGCTGCCCGGGCCGGAGGCACAACAGCTTGCCATCTACATCGGCTGGCTCATGCACAAGACCAGAGGCGGCCTCGTCGCCGGTATCCTGTTCGTGCTGCCTGGTGCGATCGCCATCATGGCGTTGAGCTGGATCTATGCAATCTTGGGCAATGTCGGAGCAGTTCAGGCTCTCTTCTTCGGTTTGAAGGCGGCGGTCCTTGCCATCGTGCTCGAAGCGGTGTTGCGGATCGGCAGACGGGCGCTCAAGAACAATGCCATGATCGGGCTTGCGGCGGCGGCCTTCATCGCTCTGTTCTTCTTCCACGCGCCATTCCCGCTGGTCATCCTGGCTGCGGGTGTGATCGGTTACGTCGGGGGACGGGCAGGGTGGGCTGCATTCCAGTCGGGCAACGGACATGGCAAGGTCGGCGGCAAGCAGGTTGCCGACGCTGATACGGCGCTTGGCGAAGGGGTGCCTGCGCATACCCGGCCATCCATCAGCTGGTCGCTGAAGATCGCAACGGTGTGTCTGCTGCTGTGGCTCGTGCCGGTCCTGGCACTTCTTGTGTTTCTTGGGCAAGGCAATGTCTTCACCGACATCGCGATCTTCTTCTCCAAGATGGCGATGGTCACTTTCGGCGGCGCCTATGCGGTGCTCGCCTACGTCGCTCAGCAAGGCGTCGAGCACTACGGCTGGCTCAAGCCAGGAGAAATGCTGGACGGCCTCGGCATGGCCGAGACCACGCCCGGTCCGCTCATCATGGTCACCCAGTTCGTTGGTTTCATGGGCGCGTACCGGGCGCCAGGAATGCTGAGCCCGCTGGTCGCCGGAACACTCGGCGGTCTGCTGACGACGTGGGTAACATTCGTTCCGTGCTTCCTGTGGATATTCCTCGGCGCGCCGTTCATGGAGACGATGCGCAGCAACAAGGCCCTGTCGGCAGCGCTGTCTGCCATCACAGCGGCGGTGGTCGGTGTGATCCTGAACCTGGCAGTATGGTTCGCGCTTCATGTGCTGTTCCGCGATCTGCGTGAGGTCAGCTGGCTGGGCACGACGGTGGATGTGCCGGTATTCAGCTCCGTCAACCTGCCGTCGCTGGTGCTGACAGTCGGTGCGCTGCTGGCCGTGTTTCGTTTCAAGATCGGCATGATCCCCGTGCTCGCGACATGCTCTGTCCTGGGCGTGCTTTATGGCGTTGCCACGGGATCGATTTAAGCAGTGCCATAGGCGCAACCACTTTGCGGCAGGAGGCATACCTGGCAGCCCAGACGCCGACGAATGCTTCGCGCGAACCTTTAGCCAAACAGAGGTTTTCGCTGCTGCCTGCCGGTGCCAGGCCGGCAGCTGCCCTTCTGTTGACGTCCAGGGGATTGAGGGCATTCGGCGACGGACTCGTCAGTCTTCTGCTTCCCGCCTATTTGGCCACACTTGGTTTCAGCCCTTTCAAGATCGGGGTTCTCGCCACAGCGACGCTCGCTGGTTCAGCGGCGCTCACTTTGACCGTCGGGTTTGTCGCACACCATTTCTCTCGCCGCTCCCTGCTGATCGCAGCTGCCGTCCTGATGGTCGTCACGGGGAGCGCCTTCGCGTTGGTTCAGGATTTCTGGCCACTGCTCCTTGTCGCATTCGTGGGAACGTTGAACCCATCCTCGGGCGACGTCAGTGTGTTTCTGCCGCTGGAGCATGCGCAACTTGCCCATAGTGTCACTGACCGCGACCGCACCGCGCTCTTTGCACGCTACAGCCTTGTCGGCTCACTTGTTGGGGCGGTCGGTGCTCTTGCGGCCGGAGCCCCCGACATTCTCCGACAGGTTGTCGGCCTGGACATCAAGCAAGCTCTCCAGATCGCCTTCCTGCTTTATGCCTTTCTGGGACTCGGAGCGCTGCTCCTTTATCGGAAACTGCCGGATGAGCCGCTCGATGCGAGTGCGGTACCGGCGGAACCACTACGCAAATCTCGAACCATCGTCCTCACGCTCGCTGCACTTTTCAGCCTTGACGCTTTTGCGGGCGGTTTCGTGGTCCAGTCGTTGATGGCTCTTTGGCTTTTCCAACGGTTCGGGCTATCGCTCCCCGC
Source organism: Mesorhizobium sp. M0051 (assembly GCF_040323235.1). Taxonomy (NCBI): domain Bacteria; kingdom Pseudomonadati; phylum Pseudomonadota; class Alphaproteobacteria; order Hyphomicrobiales; family Phyllobacteriaceae; genus Mesorhizobium; species Mesorhizobium sp. M0051. Next base: position 139,345 of record NZ_JAMYUT010000015.1, on the reverse strand, counting down.
GACGGGCGCAATCTTCTTCTTGACGGGTATCCTTTCGGGTGGGTCGTATCTGGTGGCCGTGCAAATCTCTAAACGGATCGGGCTGGTGAACACGATGGTGTTCACACACCTGCCATCCAGTCTTTGCCTTTTGCTCATCCCCTTCATGTCGAGCCTCGGTCCCGTTATCGCACTTCTGCTGATCAGGAGCGCTTTGTCGCAGATGGATGTACCGACCCGCACCTCCTACGTCATGGCCGTGGTATCGCCTGGTGAGCGGGCCGCGGCCGCGGGTGTCACCGCTGTCCCGCGCAGCCTCGCGGCAGCCGCCAGCCCGATGCTTGCCGGCTCGCTGCTCGCAATGTCCGGTTTCGGTTGGCCGCTGCTGATCGCCGGCGCCTTGAAGATTGTCTACGATATGCTTCTGCTTGCGATGTTCCGCAAGGTTCGCCCGCCTGAGGAACGGCGGGAAGGTCCATAGCAGGCCCGCGGCCCGAACCACCATGAGCGGAGCGCCCTATGTCATTCCGCAGGTGCGACGTTCTGGCGATCGCTTGACCAGTGTGCCAATGATTAGGCGCCGATGCCTTTTCCCGCCATCCTCTGGAACAGGTCGTCTGCCTGTGCCGGTGAAAGGTTCATGTCGGTGGCGACCCACCAGGCGAGGACCGCAAGAAATGCGCCGGCGATGAACTGAATGGCGAATTCGGCAGGCATGCCGCGATCGCCGATCCGTTTCTCGACGAGTTCTTCCCGGACGGCTCGCCGGATACGCTCACGCAATTCGTCGTGGATCGTATCGCCGCTGCTTGCAAGCAATGCGTGGTGAAGCGGTCGGAATGCATGAGCGTGCTCGAACATGGGCAGGCTGAACTCGAATAGGCGGCTACCTGTTTCTTGACTTGCCGCCTCGCGCCTGCGGCCTATCGACCGCAGATGCGCCTCGATGGTCGCGCTGCGCAGAGCATCCTTGTCGGCATAGTGGGTATAGAAGGTAGACCTGCCAACATTGGCCCGCTGGCAAATGTCATCGACGGTGACGGCGGCATATCCCTGCTCCGGGATCAGGGCGATGAGCGCGTCCTGCAGCAGGCCGCGCGTCCGCGCGACGCGTCGGTCGATCGTGTTCCGCTCGCCCGCACGTTCGATTTTCATGGTCATGGCCCTGTGCAGTGGCCGGTTTCGGACATTCGGCGGTCCGGTGTCCGACAACAGCATTTCCAGACATTGTGTCCATTATGATACGCCAAGTCCAGGAGCTCAAATCGGGTTTGGGCATGCCGCAATGAAGCAGAAGGTCGCCAGACATGCACTCATCTGATCATCACGCCGGTAATGGATCGCATTCGCGCAAGAGGGTGATTGCGTTGGCCCTGCTTGCCAAGCTGTCGCTGGTCGCCGGCTTCCTCGTCCTCGCCAAATTGGGCATGGGCTATATTCAGGCCGGTGCCTGGACGGCGGCATTCCACGGCCTCGTCCTCGCCGTGATCGCGGGATTGGCGCTGTGGGGCAGCCTGCGACACGGGGGGCTGGTCGGCAAGGGTGCGCACGGCGCGAGCGACAGGGGCATCGGCATCGTCCTGCACCGGGCGGCAGCCTATGACTTGCTTGCGCGCGTTCTGACCTTTGGCCGCGAGGGCCGGTTTCGCGATCTCATGCTTCGCCCGGCAAAACTCCAGCCCGGCGAAGCGGTGCTCGATGTCGCCTGCGGGACGGGCACCCTTGCCATTGCCGCGAAGCGGCTGGTCGGTTCGGGCGGAAGCGTCACCGGCGTCGACGCATCGGCCGAAATGATCGATAGGGCGCGCGCCAAGGCCGAGCGCTCAGGTCTCGATCTCACTTTCGTCAATGGGACGGCGCAGGAGCTTCCCTTCAAGGACGCGCAATTCGACATCGTCGTCGGCACGCTGATGCTGCATCACCTGTCGAAGCCCGTTCGATCGGCCTTCATCCGCGAGGCGGCACGCGTCCTGAAGCCAGCAGGCCGGCTGTTGCTCATTGATTTCGGCAGGCCGGTGCGCAAGTCTGGATTGCCTAGGCTCCACAGGCATGGTCATGTTGACATGCATTCGGTCGCCTCGCTGTTGACCGAGAGCGGATTCCAGGTCGGCGATATCGGCGCCGTCGGAACCAAGAACCTGAATTACATTTGCGCGACGACGAACAAGGACCAATCAGGCTTGGCGTCGCCAGCCGCGCCGTGATCATGACAAGGCTGGCTGAATGGCGACCTGTTCTGAAAAAAGAGCCACGTATAGGCAGGGCGCATGTCCCAATTCGGCCTGCTTGCAATGCCAGCTGGAACAAGAACCCGAAAGTGAATCTTCGCCATGCGCCATGAATTGACCTGAGAATGAGGCCGGTTCCAGCCTGATGTTCCAAACCCTTGTCGAGTTCCAACGCACGATCTACCTGGCACTGGCCGAGCAGATCAAACTGCTTTCGGTCGGCGGCGGTTGGCTGGCCTTCACGGCCTTTCTGCCGATGGGCGTTCTGTTCGGCGCGGCACATGCGCTGACGCCTGGCCACAGCAAGGCGGTCCTGGCCACGTATCTCGCCGGATCGGATGCCAGTGTCCGGCGTGGGCTTCTGGTATCGCTGACACTTTCCTTCACGCATGTGACGATCGCGGTTCTGATCGCTGCGCTCTCGTTGCCTTTGGTATCGATTGCCCTGGGCAGTGTTGGCCGTGCCCCGCTGCTGGAAGACGTCAGTCGGGGCCTGCTTGGCCTGATCGGCGTTTGGATGCTCTGGCGCGCGTGGAGCCACGGCCAACACCACAAGCATGAGGGCGAGGCCGTCGGCGTCATGGCCGGCTTGATCCCATGCCCGCTGACGCTTTTCGCGATGACCTTTGCGATATCCAGAGGCGTTCCGGTCGCCGGCATTCTTTTCGCAATCACCATGATGGCCGGCGTGGCGCTGACGTTGTCTTGCGTTGCGGTGCTGTCGATCCTGTTTCGCGAGCGCCTGGTGCATTTTTTCGATAGGCGGCCACGCCTGTTCGATGCCATTTCGCGGGCCATCGAAGGCGTCGCTGGTCTTATTCTTGCAGGCGTGGCGGTTTGGCAAATCTCGTCGAAATGAGACGCAAGCGATTCCTCGAAAGCAAAGCAACAGAGGCCGGCTGACGCAACAGCCACCGGAGCGATCGTTGCGGCCTTTGCGATGCAAGGCCTCCCGCGCCGGACGATCGCTCTTTTCATCATGCATCCTGGTCTGCTGGTCGAGAATCTACATCGGGACGCACTACCCATGTGCCAACAATGAGACGAGCAGCCATCATAGGAATCCTGTCGCTTGCCTGCGCCTCTGCGGTAGTCGCCGCTACCCGCCGTGATGCGTTCATCGAGGCTCGCCAGGCCTCGATGAAAGAGATGGCTGCGGCGGCAAAGACGATCACCGTGATGTTCGACGGCAAGTTGGCCGATAACGCCACCACTTTCAAAGAGGCAGCCGAGACCCTCCGAGCCCGCACTGGACCTGCCCTGATTGCGAAATTTCCCAGCGTGACGTTGCACGCGCCTTCGGGCGCCAAATTGGAAATCGATCAAGTCCGGCCGGAATTTGAGGCGCTGGCCTGTCACATCGGTCGGCTTGCGTAGAAGTCGATCTCGCCATTGCCCGGAAGCAGAGGTCGCCGGCGAAGCGGGAGCGATCGTAGTTGCCCAACATCTCGAGCACCGAATATCCGGCACTAAAGTGGACGGTTATGCCGACCCAGCAGCAGAGCGATGCCCAACGCCGGAAGCGTCGCCGCCGCGACGGCGAAGAAGACGAATTGCAGCCCGGCCGACGCGGCGACCAAGCCGAGCGCAGGACTGCCGAAGCCGAGCGCCACGTCGAGGAAGACGGTGTAGAGTCCCATGGCCAGGCCGCGGCTGCGTGGCGGAAGACGGCTTACGGCCTCGGCACCGAAACCGGGATAGACCAGCGAGTAGCCAAGGCCAGTCAGGCCTGTTCCGATGGCGGCGAGAAAAGGCCCGGGCGCAAGCCAGATCAGCATCAGCCCAGCCGCTTCGACCGCCACGAAGATCACGGCGACGCGCGCGCCCCCCAACTTGTCAGGCAGGTGGCCGAAGCAAAGCCTTGCCGCGATCAGCGACGCGGCATAAGCGGTGAAGGGAAGCCAGACCGGCTGCCAGCCGCGTTCAGCAAAGAGCAGCGCGCCAAAGGAAAGGATCGCGCCATAGCCAAGGCTGCTGAAAGCAGCTCCGACGCCGGGAAGCCAGACCACTTGCGCCACGCTCGCCCATGACTGTCGCGCGGCGCTCGCTGCGAGACTGGTGCCACGCATAGGCAGGATGGCAAGCAGCGTCGCAAGCGGCAGGCCGACCGTCGCGAGTGCGATCGCGGCGAAGCCGCTCGCCGCGTAAAGCGCAGATCCGATCGGCGCGCCTAGCGCGAGCGCCGCGAACATCGCCATGCCCACCCTGGCTATGATCTTTCCGGAGTTCTGTCCGCCCGCAAGGGAAAGGCCCCAGGCGACACCGCCGGTGATGATGAAGCTCTCAGACCCGCCTAGTACCGCCCGGCCGGCGAAGAGCGCCGATGCGGACGCTACCGGTCGGTCGAGCAATGCCAGCGAGCCGAGATAAATGAACCCCGCCAGGGCAGCGGCAATGAGGCCGACGATGACGGCCCGCTTGCCGCCGCGCCCATCGGCATAATTTCCGGCTCCAATGCGCGACAGCATCGAGGCGATGAACTGGCTGCCCGTCACCAGCCCGACTGCGAAGGGGCCGAAGCCGAGCTGCTGGTGAAGATGTAGCGGCAGGACGGGTAGCGCCAAGCCGATCAGGAGGAAGCCGGCGAAGACAGCCGCCATGATTGGCACCAGTTCCGCTGTCGCGCCATTTCGATCTGAAGTCCGCGCCATTTGTGGCCACCGATAACACTTTGACAGCCGGCTGTTCCGATCAGTAACGTTCGTAGGTCACGCGCCAGCCCTCGGCCGGATTGTCCGGCGTGAGGACCAGTTTGTTGTCCGAGACTTCGAATTTGCGTTTCATGCTCTTCCCGACAAGGTTGCGGACCAGGGAGGACTCGATCGTGATGACGAAGGTCTTGTCCTGGTCGTTGATGGCGACCGGCCCGTAATAGGCTTCGTAGCCATTCGCCGTGTAAGGCGTGTCCGGCGCCTCAGCGTCGGGATTCTGGGCCTGCACCGAGAGGGTGCCGGACTCGGATGACCTGGCCGGAATATGGCACGGGCTTGAGGTTTCCATCGGCGCCGGCCTCGAGCGACCTCATGCGCCATGCGCCGATGATCGGGGACTCTTGGGAGAAAGCCGGCGTGGCGACCGAAAGCGCAAGCGCCAGGGCGGCTATCTTCAATCTCATCGTCATATGCGTTGTTCCTTTTCTGATTTGTGGGCGCGAACAGGCCGTCCGCCCAATCTTCGCTCACACGGAAAGCATGACCTTGATGGCGCGCCGCTCGTCCAGGGCGCGGTAGCCTTCAGCGACCTCGGCCAACGGCAGCTTGAGGTCGAAGACCTTGCCGGGCTTGATCACGCCCTTGAGCACACGTCCATAAGGTCGGGCAGGAAGCGGCGCACCGGCGCCGGGCCGCCCAACATACGCTTCTGGCCGAAGAATAGTTTTTGGCCGTCGAAGCTCACGCCGTGCGGCACGCCGACATAGCCGATGGTGCCGCCGGGGCGAGAGCAGGCCAGCGCCTGGTCGAAGGATTCCGCCGTGCCGACGCATTCCAGCACCGAGTCCGCGCCAACGCCCTTGGTGAGTTCCTTTATGCGGGCGACGCCTTCCTCGCCACGCTGGGCCACGATATCAGTGGCGCCGAATTCGCGGGCGAGCTTTTGGCGGCTGGCGTGCCGGCTCATGGCGATGATGCGCTCGGCGCCCATCTCCTTGGCCGCAAGCACGCCCATCAGGCCGACCGCACCGTCGCCGACCACCACCACCGTCGATCCTTCTCGGACCTCGGCTGCATCGGCTGCATACCAGCCGGTGCCGAGCACATCGGACACAGCCAGCAGGTCAGGAATGAGTTCGGCCGGCGGCACCTCGGCGGTGGCGACCAGTGTGCCATCCGCCAAGGGCACGCGGGCGTAAGGCGCTTGCGCGCCCGACATGAACTCGCGCTGCACACAGGACGACTGGAAGCCGAAGCGGCAATGCGGGCAAGTATTGTCGGAGAGGCAGAACGAGCCGACGACGAACTGGCCGGGACGGGCCGTGCGCACCTCTGCGCCGACCTCGATGACGATGCCACAATATTCGTGGCCCATATGCATCGGGCCGTCGACCGGCTGCAATCCGCGATAGGGCCACAGGTCCGAGCCGCAGATGCAGCTTGCCGACAGCTTGATGATGGCGTCCGTCGGCCGCATGATTTCGGATCGGCGATTTCCTCGCAGCGGATGTCGCGCGGTTTGTAAAGAAGGGTTGCGAGCGTATACATTCCTTACACAAACAAGGAAGTCGCCCATGAAGCCCGCAATCACCTATCTTCGCGTCTCGACCGACCGTCAGGGCAAGAGCGGTCTCGGCCTTGAGGCACAGCGGCAGGCCATCGCCCGTTTCGTTGAAGCCGAAGGCTTCGAGATAGTCGGCGAGTTCATCGAGGTCGAAACCGGCAAGGGCGCAGATGCACTCGCCAAGCGCCCCCAGCTTGCCGCAGCGTTGGCGGCGGCCAAACGCAATGATTGCCCGGTGATCGTCGCCAAGTTGGACAGGTTGAGCCGTGACGTCCATTTCATCAGCGGCTTAATGGCGGATCGGGTGCCATTCGTCGTTGCCGAATTGGGCATGGGTGTCGACAGCTTCATGCTGCACATCTACGCGGCGGTCGCCCAAAAGGAACGGGCGGTGATCAGCCAGCGCACGAGGGAAGCTCTGGCGGCAGCCAAGGCGCGCGGCGTCAAACTTGGCGGACCGAAGCTTGCCGAAGCACAGGCGATGTCTCGTACGGTCCGCACGGCGCAAGCCGACGCCTTTGCAGCCAACATCCTCCCGATCATCCGCGACATCCAAGCAAGCGGGGTCAAATCGCTCCGGCAGATCGCGACAGCACTCAATGCGCGCGGCATCGCTTCGGCGCGCGGCGGAACATGGACAGCTGTTCAGGTGACGGACATCATCAATCGGGATGCTCGTAAGAAGCTCAGCCTACCAGAGCAAGCTTCTGCTGGGATGCAAGACGAAGTGGCAGGAGGTACTACGTCTGGATCGCAAACCCCGCTCAACTCCCGCTGGTAGTCGTGCGGTGGCGCATGACCATAGCACCCCCGCCGGGGTTTGTCGGTGGCGGGAGTGGTGCCGATTGTGGGGCCCCGATCAGGCGACAGGCGCTAACTTCGCGTAATCCTGCGCCTAGCCCCACTACCGAAGCTGCGCCTTACCTTCCGATTTGCGACGCTGCCGACATCAGCTCCTGAGTGTTCGGGGCGCCGAATAGGCCGCCATCGAGTACCTCGTTGGAAGTCCAGCGAACGACGCCATCGCGGTCCAGCAGGAACTGGCCGACGAGCTGCCCAATGCCGGTGGCCATCATCTGTTGATCCGCTTCCGTGATATCGTAGCTGTCCTTCTTGTTCAGATATTCGAGCGCCGCAAACGGGTCCATCGGTTCCGGCATCTCGCCCGGCAAGTCGACCCGCATCGACTTCACATCGCTCATCGAAACCTTTTGCGGCCATGCGCTCTCGTCTTCGGTGATCTGCATATTCGGCAATCCAAAGGCGCGGTGTGAAGTTCGCTCCGGATCGGACGCCGCGAGCAGGCCGAGCATCGGATGGTACCGCAGATAGAGGCGCGCCCGCTCGATGGGCGTGTTGACCACTGTCAGGCTTTCGATGCCCTTCTCGTTGAGGGCTGGGGTGAGTTGCGAAAGGATGGCGATATGACGCCTGCAAAAAGGACAATGGAGACCTCGATACAGCCCAACCAGCACTGGTTTCTCGCCTCGGAAATCGTCGATGGCGATCTTGCCCTCGCGGGTAATCGCGTCGAGCACGACATTGGGCGCCGTTTCGCCAGGTTGCAGCGGGCCTATGTTGAGACGTTCTGACATGCTGATCCCTCCTCGCGGGTCAATCCACAACGGATGTGCGGGCGGGTGGCTTGAGCCCATGTGCGGCACATACGTCCTTGGGCATGCTGAAATGGCGGTCGGCCTTAGGACGGCGTCGAGGTCGAGCGTCGATAATCCATTTATAACACACACGGAGAGGGTGGACGCTAGTTCTTACGGAGGGCAACGCTTTTACACTAGATGGCGCCCCACGAACGCTGGACCTTCTCGCGCAGACGATCCCACAGCCAACTGCTGGTCCTCGTCACTCCATAGCTCATTTGCAACCGGATGTGAGTTAATCTCCGCTGGGTCGGCTGACCAACCCCCGGGCTTCATCGGCAGCCAGGGGGTGGGGGTGGGTTGTGGGACCCCACATTGGATTGCTCCTTCTGGGTTCGAACAGTCCACTGACCCCATTGTCAGCAGACAGCATCCGCCCATCTCTGCGCCCTTCCACGGTGGTGCTATGGTCCAGCATGATCGGTAGCGAGGAGGACGTAATCCATGCCCGCGATTACCCGCCGTACTCTTCTCGCGCTTACCGGCGCAGCGGTTGCCGTCGACCCCGCTGGCGAAAATACATCGCCGAAGCTACAGGCTCTGATCGCGGCACATCAGGCGGCCTATGCCGATTTCCACCGTGTTCATCGAATGGGAAGCAGCAGGGACCAGCGCTCGCGGGCCGATAAGATCGAGCAGGGGGCGCTCCTGGGCGTCTGCTCATATCTTGTGATCAGCCGAGATGACCGTCGGACCAAGGCGAAATATCTGCTCACCGTCGAGGCTCGCGGCGAACTCGATCTGGAAGAACACGTTCAGGCTATCCTGCACTCGATGCTGTCCGGTTGATGTGGGGTGCTGGCTGCATGGTCCCACGAAAGGCGTGCGCGGACTTTGAGTTCGGAGCTTTTTGGCTCGTTCGCAGCGACGTTGTGCTGAAGCTGCGATCACAATGGATCGCCTTCAGCTTTCTTGCCCTTCCGAGACGGCACGTTCCCTTCGAGCTTTTTCGCTTCCGCATCAAGGCGGCTGCGGCGAGATGGTGCTACAAACGCCTCAAACACAAAGTGTTCCAAGATTTCTGCCAAGGTTTCCAGTTCTTTGGGCTTTGGTTTCCATCCGCGATGCACTGACGCGCTACCGGCATCCACCAACAGTGCTAAACGGTCCTTATCGAGGCCGCCGATCTTCTTGCGCTGAACCAACTCGTCCAATTTTTTGCTGAAAGACAGGTCGCCGCCGATCCCGAGGAGGATTGCAGCCACATCAAAGCATGTACGCATGCCGATTGCCGCTAGAATGGGAAGGTCAGCGTCGAGAGCCCCATAGACTTCGCTGATAGCCTGCTCCAGTTGATCTGCGTTTCCAATGTGCACACCGAAATCACCCAACCATTCCGGTTTGGGCCTTTTCGACGGCGCAGGCCAATACGAGATCTGACTTTCCGCAACGGCTTCCTAGTCGATCTTCCGCCGTGGGCAGGCGGCGACGCCGACAAACTCGTCGCCCGCGAACTCAAGCTGTGGCTCAAACGGCGCGTTCGGCGTGATGTGAAGGAGATTGCCGCAGACTACAGCAGCAGGTTCGGACTTGCTCCTCGCTCGATCCGCGTCGCCGATTTCGCAAACGGCTGGGGATCATGCGGCGCTGAGGGTAACATCCTCATCAACTGGCATCTCGTTTTCGCTCCGAAGAAGGTGCTGGAGTACGTCATCGCCCACGAAGTTGCCCATCTCCGGCATCGCTCGCACGGTCCTCCGTTCTGGGATTTCCTGCGAACGATTGCGCCTGACTTCGAGGCATCCAAGGCATGGCTGGACGCCAATCAGGGCAGCCTGAGCGCGGAGTTCCTTGGGAGCTGATCGGCAGATGAACAGATGGTGTACATTGACGTTGGTTGGCATCGAAAACGACGTCCAACCATGGTTTAAAGGTGCAGCCAAAGGTGCAGGCTGTCGAGCGAGCCTTCCAAAAAGCTCAATAAGACCAAATTCTTAGCTTGTTTATATGGCGGAGAGGGAGGGATTCGAACCCCCGATGGGCTTGCACCCATGCCGCATTTCGAGTGCGGTGCATTCGACCACTCTGCCACCTCTCCGCGGTCATGGTCGGCCGTTGCCGGCGCGGCGCACTAGATAACGGCTGAACGGGCAGGTTACAAGGCCAAATCCGTGAGTTATTTGGCTTGCCAGACAAGCGGCGGATTAACACTGGCGTTTGCGGGCGAGCCCACACGGATTTCCGTCATCCTCGCCTGCAGGCGATGGTAACGTGCGCGGTCCTTCGGGCACGGCCGGTCCGTGCCCGCCAACGACAGTCTCGGCAAACGAGGCGGCTGTCTGCCTTGACTCGCACTCAACCTTCGGTTAGGGACAGCGCGCAATCGGCGTGGAGGGTTCTTCCGCGCCGCTTGTTTTTTGAACCCGCAGACTGACAAAAAGACGGCCGAACCGCCAGAGGCGGTTCATCAAGGCCGACCGAACAGCGAAAGGCAAAAAATGTTCGCAGTCATTAAAACGGGTGGCAAGCAGTATCGCGTTGCCGCCAACGATCTCCTGAAGATCGAAAAAGTCGAAGCCGCGGTCGGCGATATGGTCGAGATCGGCCATGTTCTCGCGCATGGCGAGGGCGAAAATGTCACGTTCGGCGCGCCGTTCGTCGATGGCGCGGTGGTTACCGCCGAAGTCGTAGAGCAGGGCAAGAACCGCACCGTCATCGCCTTCAAGAAGCGCCGCCGGCAGAATTCGCGCCGCAAGATCGGCCATCGCCAGCTTCTGACCACCGTGCGGATCTCCGAGATCCTGCTGGGTGGCGCCAAGCCGACCAAGACGGCAGCGGTCAAGGCGCCGAAGAAGGAAGCCAAGGCAGAGGCAGCCACGGAAGCGAAGGCGGAAGCCGCGTCGAAGAAGGAGCCCAAGGCCAAGGCAGCCGAGACAAAGGCAGCCGAGACCGCGGCGGCACCGCTGTTCAAGGCGCCGAAGGGCGAGCCGGACGATCTGACCGTGATCAAGGGCATCGGCCCGGTCGCAGCCAAGGATCTCGCCGAGCAGGGCATCATCACCTTCGCCCAGCTCGCCAAGCTGACCGACAAGGATGTCGCCAAGATCGACGAGCACATGCCCTTCAGCGCCGACCAGATCAAGGACTGGCGCGAGCAGGCCAAGGAATTGGCGGCGAAGTGATTTTTCTGGCGATTAGCTCGCCGGATCGGACTTGAAACGGAACGCGAACGCGTTCATAACGCCTTTTAGGCGCCTTGCGGCGCAACGGAGTTAGTTAGATGGCACACAAGAAAGCTGGCGGCTCGTCGCGCAACGGTCGCGACTCGCATTCCAAGCGTCTGGGCGTGAAGAAGTTCGGCGGCGAAGCCGTCATCCCGGGCAACATCATCATTCGTCAACGCGGCACCACGTGGCATCCCGGCGTCAATGTCGGCATGGGGACGGACCACACGCTTTTCGCGCTCGAGACCGGCGCCGTGACGTTCAACAAAAAAGCCAACGGCCGAACCTACGTATCGGTCAACCCGATTACCAAAGCCGCGGAGTAGCCGGTTCCGTACTAGAACACCGGCGCCCATCTCGGGACCGGTGTCTGGCAAAGCCAGGAAAAGGATCAGGGGAGATGGGTTTCCATCTCCCTTTTTTCTTGTGCCTGGAGGACTTTCAAATGGTTGCCGAAGCGGAAGACTCAGAAGACGAAAGTTACGCGATAGACTGCCCGGTGCTGGTCACCGAGCGACTGGTGATGCGGGCGCCGCACGAAGGCGATATCGCGCAGCTGGTCGAGCTTGCCGACAACCGTCATGTCGCCGAAATGCTGGCCCGCATGCCGCACCCCTATGGCGAGGCCGAGGCGCGCGCCTTCCTCGCCATGACCAAGTCGCGCCGGGCCGGCATCGCCTATGCCTTGACGCTGGCCGGCACCGACACGTTCGTCGGTTGCGCGGGGCTCAACACCACCGATCGCGGCCTGGAACTCGGCTACTGGATCGGCGAGCCCTACTGGAAAAAGGGCTATGCGACTGAAGCAGCGCATGCGCTGGTCGACCTCGCCTTCCAGAGGACGTCGATCCAGGTGCTGCATGCCTCGACGCGGGTGATCAATCCGGCATCGCGCCGCGTCATCCACAAGTGCGGGTTCCAGTATGCCGGCCAGGGCATGCTGAACTCGATTGTCGCCGGCCAGGTGCCGGTCGAGCGCTACCGGCTCGACAGGAAGACCTGGACCAGCCTGCGGAACTGGGTGCATTTTTGATGGATGAAGCCGGTCAAGCCAATGGTCGACAGCAGCGATATTGAAACGGCCGCGATCGCGCCGATCACGCCTGGGGATGTCGAAAGCTTTCACCGGGCGCTCGATGTCGTAGCGCGTGAGCGAAAGTACCTGTCCTTCCTCGAGGCGCCATCGCTGGATCAAACGCGAAGCTTCGCGATGGACCGTATCGTCAGAGGCGACCCCGGGTTCGTGGCCGTTGTCCGCGGCGAGGTCGTCGGCTGGTGCGACATCTCACGCCATGACCGGCTCATCCATGCGCATCGCGGCATCCTCGGAATGGGGATCATTCCTTCCTATCGGGGGCGTGGCCTTGGACTGCGGCTGATCAATGCGACCTTGGCGCAGGCGCGCAAGGCCGGCTTTGTCCGCGTCGAGCTTTCCGTGCATTCCGACAATGCGCGCGCCATCTCTCTTTACGACAAGGTCGGGTTTGCCAGGGAGGGCGTGCAGCGCGACGCGATCTGTATCGACGGGGAATACCGCGATACGATCATGATGGCGATCGTCGAACGCGAAAACGCCGCCGGATGAATGGCTGTCAGCCCAGTTCGACCCAGACCGGCAGGTGGTCCGAACCGACGGCCTTTCGGTCGACCCACAGGCGCTTCAGGGATTTGGCGAGCGAAGCGCTGGTGAAGATGTAGTCGATGCGCTTGTGGCGGTTGGGGTCAGTGGGTTGTTTGGGGTCGACCCAGCTGACGAGATCGTCGGCGCCGGCGTTCAGGCGCAAGGCGGCATCGACGGCGAAGTCGGCGGTCAGCGGCATGCCGAATTCGTGGTCCGGCCGGCCGGCGAGTTCGACATATTCGGGCGAGCCGGCCAGCATGTTGAAATCGCCCATGCCGACAAAGGCTTCGGGATGCGGCAATTCCGGCAGGCCGATCTCGGCGACGCCGGACAGAGCGCCGCCTTCGAGTGCATAGTTCAGCAGGCGCCGGCGCAGGAACTGGATCTGCCTGGCGCGTTCGACCGGGCTGCGGTGATCGAGATGAATGGAATAGAAGCGGATGAAACCCAGCGGTGTCTCGATCAGCGCCTCCAGCGCCCCACGCTGGAAGTTCATCATCTCGAAGCTGCGGCTGCGCGGCAAAAGCAGGTTGCGCGACAGATGAATTGGCGTCTTCGACAGCATCATATTGCCGAGTTGGAAGGTCTTGGTGATCGCGCGGCCGTTCTCGACGCGCGACCCGATATTGGCCTCGAAATTACTGCCATATACGGCGAAGTAATCGGGCAGCGCCTCGCCGATCTCGACGACCATGTCGCGGCCGCCGTTCCTGGGGTTGTTGCGGGTCACCTCCTGCAGAGCGATCACATCGGCGCCGCGCACAGCGTCAGCGATGCGGCCGAGTTCGTACTGCCCGTCGAGACCGATGCCGTACTGGATGTTGTACGTTACAAGCTTCATTCCAACATCTCTCCGGCCGATCCCGCCCGGCCATTGTCATAAAACGGCCTCGCCCTTCGCCGCGCCTTCGTTTAGAGCAAGGCCCAAGGTTTAGAGCAATGCCGCAAAGCCACTATTAGAAACTGCGAAATCCCATGAAATTTCTCGATCAAGCCAAAGTCTACATACGCTCCGGTGACGGCGGCGCCGGTTCGGTGTCGTTCCGGCGCGAAAAATTCATCGAGTTCGGCGGGCCGGACGGCGGCGACGGCGGCCGTGGCGGCGATGTCTGGGTGGAGGCGGTCGACGGGCTGAACACGCTGATCGACTATCGCTACCAGCAGCATTTCAAGGCCAAGACCGGCGTCCATGGCATGGGCCGCAACATGACCGGCGCCAAGGGTGCCGACGTCACGCTGAAAGTGCCGGCCGGAACGCAGGTGTTCGAGGAAGATAACGAGACGCTGATCTGCGACCTGACCGTGGTCGGCCAGCGCTTTCTGCTTGCCAAGGGCGGCAATGGCGGTTTCGGCAACCAGCATTTCAAGACCTCGACCAACCAGGCACCGCGCCGCGCCAATCCCGGCCTGCCGGGCGAAGAGCTCAACATCTGGCTGCGGCTGAAGCTGATCGCCGATGCCGGGCTGGTAGGGCTGCCGAATGCCGGCAAGTCGACATTCCTCGCCGCCGTCACCGCGGCCAAGCCGAAGATCGCCGACTATCCGTTCACGACGCTGCATCCCGGTCTTGGCGTTGCCCGCATCGATGCGCGCGAGTTCGTCATCGCCGACATTCCAGGCCTCATCGAAGGGGCGCATGAGGGCGTCGGCATCGGCGACCGCTTCCTCGGCCATGTCGAGCGCACGCGCGTGCTGCTGCATCTGGTCTCGGCCCAGGAGGAAGATCCCGGCAAGGCCTACAAGACCGTGCGCGCCGAACTCGAGGCCTATGGCCATGGCCTGGCAGACAAGATCGAGATCGTCGCGCTTTCCCAGGTCGACACGCTCGACGCCGACGCGCGCAAGAAGAAGCTGGCCTCGCTGAAGCGCGCCGCCGGCCGCGCGCCGATGCTGTTGTCGGCGGTTACCGGCGAAGGGGTCGAGGCGGTGCTGCGGGCGCTGATGTCGGTGGTGGCCGAGGCGCGTGAGCGGATCGCCGCGCCAATCGAGACGCGCTGGGAAAAATAGGTCATGCAGTCGCTGAAAAAATATCGGCGCATCACCGTCAAGATCGGCTCGGCGCTGCTCGTCGACCGTACGATGGGCCTGAAGCGCGACTGGCTGGCCTCGCTCGCCGACGATATTGCCTTGCTGGCCCAAGGCGGCGCAGAAATCCTCGTCGTTTCCTCCGGCGCCATCGCACTTGGCCGCACCATCCTTGGCCTCGGCAAACGTGCCCTGAAGCTCGAGGAAAGCCAGGCCGCGGCAGCGGTGGGGCAGATCGCTCTGGCCGGCGCCTGGTCGGATGCGCTTGGCAAGGGCAGCCTGAAATCGGGCCAGATCCTGCTGACGCTCGGCGACACCGAGGAACGCCGCCGGTATCTCAACGCGCGGGCGACGATCTCGACGCTGCTCAAGATGAAGGCGGTGCCGGTCATAAACGAGAACGACACGGTGGCCACCTCGGAAATCCGCTACGGCGACAATGACCGGCTGGCGGCTCGCGTCGCCACCATGATGGGCGCCGATCTTTTGGTGCTGCTTTCCGACATTGACGGGCTCTATACGGCGCCTCCGGCGCGCGATCCCCATGCAAAGTTCATTCCGGTGGTCGACCGGATCACGCCTGATATCGAGGCGATGGCGGGTGCCGCTGCTTCCGAATTGTCGCGCGGCGGCATGCGGACGAAGCTCGATGCCGGCAAGATCGCCACCGCCGCCGGCACGGCAATGATCATCACGTCGGGCACGCGGCTGTCGCCGCTGATGGCGATCGAGCGTGGCGAGCGCGCCACCTTCTTCCGGCCGAGCAGCAACCCGGTCAAGGGCTACAAGACCTGGATCGCCGGCCAGCTCGAACCGGCCGGCCGGCTGACGGTCGATGCCGGCGCCATTGGCGCGCTTCTGTCGGGCAAGTCGCTGCTGCCGGCCGGCGTCAAGCTGGTCAGCGGCAATTTCTCGCGCGGCGACACGGTGGCGATCCTGTCTCCCGAAGGCCGCGAGATCGCGCGCGGGCTGGTTGCCTATGATGCCGGCGATGCCGTAAGGATCGCAGGCCTGAAGACGGCCGAGATCGAGACCGTGCTCGGCTACGAGGCGCGGTCCGCGATGATCCATCGAGACGACCTTGTGGTGAGCCATTCAAGCGACCAAGTAGGAGCCAGTAACCAAGTGCTGGCCGGTGGCGATGTAAGCGGAGGATGAGCATGCTGAAGCTGCATGAAAAATCCGGGGATGACACCGTCGCGCTGATGGCCGATATCGGCCGCCGCGCCCGCGCTGCCGCCCGACCGCTGGCGATTGCCACGACCGCCGCCAAGAACGCCGCACTCCTCGCCATGGCCGATGCGATCGTCGCTCGTCAGCAGGACATCCTCGACGCCAACGCCATCGACGTCTCGAATGGTCGGGAATCCGGGCTTTCCGGCTCCTTCATGGACCGGCTGAAGCTCAATCCGGCGCGCATTCTAGCCATGGCAGAAGGCATCAGGGAGATCGCTGCGCTGCGCGATCCGGTCGGCGACGTGGTCGCGCAATGGGACCGGCCGAACGGCCTGCATATCGAGCGCGTGCGCACGCCGCTCGGCGTCATCGGCGTCATCTACGAGAGCCGGCCGAACGTCACGGCGGATGCCGGTGCGCTGTGTCTCAAGGCCGGCAATCCGGTGATCCTGCGCGGCGGCTCGGATTCGCTCAATTCGTCGGCCGCCATCCATGCCTGCCTGGTCGAAGGGCTGAGGAAAGCCGGCTTGCCGGAAGACGCCATCCAACTGGTGCCGACCACCGATCGGGCCGCCGTAGGCGAGATGCTGAAAGGCCTCGACGGTACGCTCGACGTCATCATTCCGCGCGGTGGAAAAAGCCTTGTTGGGCGGGTGCAGACCGAGGCCCGGGTGCCGGTCTTCGCCCATCTCGAAGGCATCTGTCATCTCTACATCGACCGCTCCGCCAAGCTTGACATGGCGGTGCAGATCGCCGTCAACGCCAAGATGCGACGCACCGGTGTCTGCGGCGCCGCCGAAACGCTGCTGATCGACCGCGCGGTTGCCTCCACGCATCTGGTACCGATCCTCGACGCACTTCGCGCCGCCGGCTGCGAAATCCATGCCGATGCCGAAGTGCTGAAGATATTTTCCGATGCCAAGCCTGCCACTGACCTCGACTGGGTGACCGAGTATCTCGACGCCATCATCGCGGTGAAGCTAGTCGACGGTGTCGGTGGTGCGGTCGAACACATCGAGACGTTCTCCTCACATCACACCGAGGCGATCGTCGCCGAGGATGCGCAGGCGGTAGAGCGGTTCTTCAACGAGATCGATTCGGCGATCCTGCTGCACAACGCCTCGACACAGTTCGCCGACGGCGGCGAGTTCGGCATGGGCGCCGAGATCGGTATCGCCACCGGCAAGATGCACGCGCGCGGACCGGTCGGCGTCGAGCAGCTGACTTCGTTCAAATACCGCGTGCGCGGGTCCGGACAGGTGAGGCCGTGACGTCTTTCATCGATAGAGCTTGAGGCGGTTGCGCGCGTCTACCCCCCTCTGTCCTGCCGGACATCTCCCCCTCAAGGGGGGAGATTGGCTGACATTTCTCGCTTCGCTAGTCGCCGTCGATGCAGAATTCGCACTGCCAATGAAGCTACCAACCTCCCCCCACGAGGGGGAGGTGTCCGGCAGGACAGAGGGGGGCGCCTAGCGCAATGCTATCTCCTTCCCCACCCGCAATCCCCTCCCACTATCTCAAAATGCCGCATGCCGAGAAAGGGCTGGCCGTCGGCCTGTTCGGCGGCTCGTTCAATCCGCCGCATGCAGGCCATGCTCTGGTCGCCGAAATCGCGCTCCGGCGCCTGGCGCTCGACCAACTCTGGTGGATGGTGACGCCCGGCAACCCGCTGAAGAGCACAGGCGAGCTGGCGCCGCTCAGCGAACGGCTGCAACTGTCCGAGCAGATCGCCAAGAACCCCAAGATCAAGGTCACCGCTTTCGAGGCGGCGCATCATGTGCGCTACACCGCCGACGCGCTGGCGCTGGTCAAGGCGCGCAATCCCGGCGTCGACTTCGTCTGGATCATGGGTGCGGATAGTTTGCGCGATTTCCATCGCTGGCAGCGCTGGCGCGAGATCGTCATGACCTTCCCGATCGCCGTCATCGACCGCCCGGGCGCGACGCTGTCATTCCTGTCGTCTGTCGTCGCCAAGACCTTCGACTACGCCCGCGTCGACGAAGGGGATGCGCCGAGGCTTGCTCGCATGAAGGCGCCGGCCTGGACCTTCATTCACGGCCCGCGTTCGTCGCTATCGTCGAGCGCGATCCGCAAGCTGGCGAAGGGGTGAGTCGCTTACCCTGTCATGTCGCTCTTATCGCTCCCTTTGCCCGTTTCATGGGCAATCCTGAGTAGGCATGACGTGCGGGATCGGCGCAACGGCTAGCCGATCATTGCCGGCGGGCCTCCGGCGCCGGCGCTTCCGGTGGCGGCCGCGGAATCGATATGCCTTCCGAATCGAATTGCTGCTTGGCACGCTTGGTGAGGTCGGTCTGGGTGGCGAAGAAGTCCGCCGAAGATGTCCAGTAGCGCAAGGCAATCGACACGGTGCTGTCGCCCAATGTCGCGACGAAAGCGATCGGCGCCGGCTCACGTTTCACCCGCCGATCGGAGCCGGCAATGGCGAGCAAGGTCTTCTGGGCGCGGTCGATGTCGTTCCAGGAGCCGATGGAGAGTGTGATGTCGCTGCGACGCACACCATTGCGGGTGAAGTTGCGCACCGGCTGATTCCACAGCGTCGAATTGGGCGCCAGGATATAGACCCCTTCGGCGGTCCTGAGCTTGGTCGCGAACAGGCCGATCTCCTCGATCGTGCCGGCAATCGAACCGACCTCGACGGATTCGCCGATGCGGAATGGCCGCAGCGCCAGAAGCATGATGCCGGCGGCGATGTTCTGCAGCGTGCCTTGCAACGCCAGGCCGATGGCCAGGCCGATGGCGCCGATGGCGGCGATGATCGACGCCGTCTGCACGCCGAATTGGCCAAGCACCATGATGGTGACGAGGATCAGGATGGCATAGCGGACGATCTTGGAGAAGAAATGCCGCAGCGTTTGGTCGAAGCCATGGATATGGCCGAGGCCGGCGAAGATCGAACGTTCGGCAAGCCCGGCGATGATGTAGCCGACAACCAAAAGGATGACGGCGCCGATGGCCGAGAATGAGTATGAAACGATCAGCGTGCTCAGTTGCGCGAGGCCGGCCTGGACGGCGGCAAGTGTGTTTTGCGGGTCGATCGGCATGTTGAAAATCCGGTTGGTCGGTCAGCCGATAACCCGTGCGGGAAGCGAGGGTTCCGATCTTTTCCGGCGTGCGGCGGAACCACAGGACCGAGAATACGTTCGTGCCAGGCAGGTCGCGTCTTGAAACTGTAAGGGAACTCTGCCTATCTAAGTGGCGTCACCTGCTTTTAAGGGTGATTTGGTTGTTCTTGCTGCGAAAGGAAATACACTGAGAACAGCACTGCGGAAGAAGGCCGATATCATGCCTTCGCCGGCCAGGATCAGCGTAGACGACGCCGTGTCCCGTGCCATCAAGACAGTCCTTGCCAGTCTGGAAGACTCCAAGGCGGAAAACATTGTCTCCATCGACATCCAGGGAAAATCGAGTCTGGGCGACTACATGGTCGTCGCTTCGGGTCGATCGCACCGTCATGTCTCGGCTGTCGCCGATCATCTTCTCAAAGCGCTCAAGGATGCCGGGCTCGGCATGGCGCGCGTCGAGGGTTTGGCAGGTGCCGACTGGGTCCTGATCGATTCGGGCGACATCATCGTTCATGTCTTCCGCCCCGAGGTCCGCGAATTCTACAATCTTGAAAAGATGTGGCAGGCGCCGGATCTCGAGGAAGAGACCCTCCACTAAGCCGTCTTTGTTTTGATGCATGTCATCGCATGCATCAGCGGCTTATAGGGGCAAGGATGAAGATATCAGTTCATGCCGTGGGCCGGATGAAAGCCGGCCCCGAGAAGCTGCTCGCCGACCGCTATTTCGAGCGCTTCGCCAAGAGCGGCCCGGCGGTGGGACTTGAATTCGCCGGCATTGCCGAGATCGCCGAAGGTCGCGGTCAGACCGCCAACGAGCGGCGGCGCGAGGAAGGCCAAAAGCTGCAGACGCAGTTGCAGCCCGGCACCGCACTGATCCTGCTCGACGAACGCGGCAAGAGCTTTTCCTCGGAAGATTTCGCCGGCCGCCTCGGCCTGCTGCGTGACGGTGGCCGCAAGGCGCTGATCATCGCCATTGGCGGCGCCGACGGCCACGACCAGTCGCTGCGCGATCAGGCCGAATTGGTGATGTCGTTCGGATTGCTGACCTGGCCGCATCAATTGGTGCGGGTGATGCTGGGAGAGCAGCTTTATAGGGTGGCAACCATCCTTTCGGGACATCCGTATCATCGCTCGTAAACCGGTGAATTGCGCGACTCACCCGGATTTCCGCCCCAATGCCGGTGCAAGACTGGCTTTTGGTATTATGCATGTCGCATTCCGGGACCTGACCACTTTGGGCGGCATGCATTTGGAAACGGGCCTTTCAAACATGGTTGATGGTTCGTTAACGAAGCCGCAGATAGAGTCGACACCGAATGTCTGAAGGCTGGAAATCGAAAACGGGCTCATGGCGCGCGCGCTGCGGCATCGCGGCGGCGGCGCTTGTCCTGTCGCTGCATGCGGGGCTGGCCGAGAACACGCTCGACATGGCTCCCGATCCTGACCAGAGCCGCGCCGAATACGAACGGGTATCGAAGGAGATCACGCTGTCGTCGGAACGATTGGCCAAGCTCTCCGCCGACATCGCGACCATCAAGAAGGATCACGCTTCGATCACGGCAGCCCTGATCCAGTCGGCGATGACCGAGCAGAAGCTCGGCCAGGACATAGAGGACATCGGCGCAAGGCTGGAAGGGCTGAAGGGTCAGGAGCAAAAGATCCGCGTCTCGCTTGCGTCCCGGCGCGACGTGCTGGCCGAAGTGCTGGGCGCCCTGCAGCGCATGGGGCTGAACCCACCGCCGGCGATCCTGGTCAAGCCGGAGGACGCGCTGTCGTCGGTGCGCAGCGCCATCCTGCTCGGTGCCGTGGTGCCGGAACTGCGTCAGCAGACCGATGGCCTGTTGGCCGATCTCAAGGAGCAGACGAAGGTCACGGCTTCGATCGAGGCGGAGCGAGCGCGGCTGACGGCGGCGGTCGGCGACCAGGTGGCGGAAAAGAAGCGACTTGGCATGCTGCTGGAAGCCAAGCAGAAGCTCGAAGCCGACACGCAAACGCAAATGGCGGCTGAAAAGCAGCGATCCGAGGCGCTGGCGGCCAAGGCCGGCAGCTTGAAGGAATTGATCGCGTCGCTCGAAGCGCAGCAGGCCGACAAGACCCGCAAGGCTGCCGATGCGGCAAAGGCCGCCGAGCAGAAGGCGGCGGACGCCGACAAGACGTCAACGCCGGCGGAACCGGCGTCGCTGCCGGTGCCGGAAGGCAACCGGCTTGCCGCCGCGGCGCCTTTTTCAGCGTTGCAGGGACAGATCGCGCTGCCGGTGACCGGCCGTATCCAAAGGCGATTCGGCACCGATGACGGTGACGGCGCGATGATGCTTGGCGACATGGTTGCGACACAATCGGGAGCCATCGTTACCGCGCCGGCGGATGGAAATGTGCTTTATGCGGGGCCGTTTCGCTCTTATGGTCAACTCTTGATCCTTAACGCAGGCGACGGCTATCATGTCGTTTTGGCGGGGATGAGCAGAATCAGCGTCGCGACCGGTCAATCAGTGCTCGCAGGAGAGCCGGTCGGCGCGATGGGAGAGGCCAGGGCGGCGAGCACCTCGGTTTCGAAGAATGGAAATGCCACGCCGGAGCTCTATGTTGAGTTTCGCAAGGATGGAAAACCCGTCGATCCGGCCCCTTGGTGGGCGGACCGTTTATCTGGAAGGACGTGAATAATGCGGAAACTGTCGCTTCTGTTTGCCGGTGCGCTGATGGGCGCGTCCGCGATGAGCCTTGTTTACGGTACGCCCGGCTCGGCGGCGAACGCTGCAGGGTCGGAGACCTACAAGCAATTGGCGATCTTCGGCGATATCTTCGAGCGGGTGCGGGCGCAGTATGTGACGCCACCCGACGATAAGTCGCTGGTCGAGAACGCCATTAACGGCATGCTCGCCTCGCTTGACCCGCACTCCTCCTACATGAACGCCGAGCAGGCGCAGGATATGCGCGTCCAGACCAAGGGCGAGTTCGGCGGCCTCGGCATCGAGGTCACCATGGAGAACGATCTGGTCAAGGTGATCACGCCGATCGACGACACACCGGCCGCCAAGGCAGGCGTGCTGGCCGGCGACTATATTGCCAAGATCGACGGCGAAGAGGTTCGCGGTCTGACCCTCAACGACGCAGTCGACAAGATGCGCGGCCTGGTCAACACGCCGATCAAGCTCACCATCCTGCGCCAGGGCGCCGACAAGCCGATCGAACTGACGGTCGTGCGCGACATCATCAAGGTCAAGGCGGTCAAGTTCCGGGTCGAAAATGACATCGGCTACATGAAGATCACCTCCTTCACCGAAAAGACGTATGACGACCTCGAGAACGCTATCGACACGATCAAGAAGCAGGTGCCGGACAACAAGCTCAAGGGTTACGTTCTCGATCTCCGCCTCAATCCGGGTGGTCTGCTCGACCAGGCGGTGAGCGTGTCCGATGCTTTCCTCAACCGTGGCGAGATCGTCTCGACGCGCGGTCGCGATCCCAAGGACGTCACCCGCTTCGACGCCAAGCCCAAGCAGGTCGACGACATCAACGGCAAGCCGATGATCGTTCTGGTCAATGGCGGTTCGGCAAGCGCGTCGGAAATCGTCGCTGGTGCGTTGCAGGACCTGCGCCGTGTCACGGTGGTCGGCACGCAGTCCTTCGGCAAGGGTTCGGTGCAGACGATCATTCCGCTCGGCGAGAATGGCGCACTCAGGCTGACGACGGCGCTCTATTACACGCCGTCCGGCAAATCGATCCAAGGCAAGGGCATCACGCCCGACATCAAGGTCGATCAGCCGCTGCCGCCGGAACTGCAGGGCAGGGACCTGACGCGCGGCGAATCCGACCTCAAGGGCCATATCAAGGGCGCCGACGAGAGCAAGACCGGTTCGGGCTCGGCCGCCTATGTGCCGCCGGATCCGAAGGACGATCTGCAGCTCATCTATGCCGAGCAGCTGCTGCGCGGCCAGAAGACCGATCCGTCCTTCCCGCCCAATCCGCAGAAGGCCGTTCTCAACCAGTAAGCGGTG
Organism: Mesorhizobium sp. M0051; assembly: GCF_040323235.1. Lineage (NCBI taxonomy): Bacteria > Pseudomonadati > Pseudomonadota > Alphaproteobacteria > Hyphomicrobiales > Phyllobacteriaceae > Mesorhizobium > Mesorhizobium sp. M0051. The sequence goes on along the minus strand of NZ_JAMYUT010000015.1, from coordinate 116,201 downwards.
CTGCCGACAACAGGTCTGGCTGCCCGATGGAAGCAATGCGATGCTGCCGGGACCGAAAGGTTCCGGCAGTTTGATTCGGGGGCAAGGCAAAGCCCCAACACGGCGACAGGGGTGCGCCAGGATTATGAATTCGCGCATGTCTTTTCGAAACGGTTTCGTCTTCGAAGCCATGCGCCCGGGGATTAGGCTTGGCTGACATAGGCAAGGACATCGAACGCCCGCTCGGACAGGCTGCCCGGTCGCCGCGCGCCGCCGGCAGGGTCAGCGGCGGCACGGTCTTGGCGGCCTTGGCCATGCTGGCTGTGGTCGGCGTGTCCGGCGCGATCGCGCTCAGAGAAAAGCCGTTTCGAAGGCCGCAAGAGGTTGCCGCTTCGACGCCGAAAGTAGCCAAGGCGGCCGAACCCGCTGCCGTGCCGGCCGCACTGGCCCCGGTGGCGACGCCAAAGCCGGACACGCCGGCAAAGACAGGCGGGCCGCAGATCATCCATGTTCAGACGGAAGAGGGCGATGGCCCGCCCAAGGCGGCGATCGTCATTCACGACCCGTCGACCATCGGCCAGAACCTGAAGATCGCACATATTCCTGACAAGGCCCTGATCGAAGCCAGCGAAACCGGGCCTTTGCCTGTGCGCTCCACCGATGGCCGACGCCCGTTCGACGTCTATGCGAGACCCTGGTCGGGCGGGCGCGGCGCGCGGGTGGCGATCGTCATCGGCGGGCTCGCGGTGTCGCAGACAGGCACCCAGGCGGCCATCGCCAAGCTGCCGGCTGAAGTCACGCTGGCCTTCGCGCCGCAAGGCAACAGCATCGGCCGCTGGATGCAGGCGGCCCGGCAAAGCGGCCACGAGATCGTCATGCAGGTGCCGCTCGAACCGTTCGACTATCCCAACATCAATCCCGGCCGCAACACGCTGACGGTGGCGGCAAGCGCGGATGAGAATTTGAAGAACCTGCACTGGGCGCTGTCGCGGACGACCAACTACACCGGCGTCATGAACTACATGGGCGCGCGCTTCTCCGCCGATGCGGCGGCGATGGAGCCGTTCATGGCCGAGCTCGGCAAACGCGGCCTCGCCTATATCGATGACGGTTCGTCGGTGCGCAGCCTGGCACCCGACCTGGCGTTGAAGGACGGCGTACCCTTCGTCTCCGGCGACATGGCGATCGATGCGGTGCAAGATCGCGGCGAAATCCTGAAGAAACTGGACAGTCTCGAAGCGACCGCGCGGGCCAAAGGCACTGCCGTTGGCATCGGCTCGGCCTTCGACATGACGGTCGACACGGTGTCGTCCTGGGTCATCGAGGCCAAGAAGCGCGGCATCGAGATCGTGCCGATTTCAGCGGTGGCGATTGACCCGCAAAAAGGCTAGCGACGTCCTGCGTGGACGACGACCGAAAGACTGATTGATGGCAAAGACAGAAACAATCGACCGCGAAACGCTGCCGTATCGTCCCTGCGTCGGGCTGATGGTCCTCAATGCCGAAGGCCTGGTCTGGGTCGGGCACCGCATTGCGGAACCGGACAGCGAATTTGCCGGCACGACGCAGCTTTGGCAGATGCCGCAAGGCGGCATCGACAAGGGCGAGGAGCCGTTGCAGGCGGCCGAGCGCGAGCTCTATGAGGAGACCGGCATGCGCAGCGTCTCGCTGCTGGCAGAGGCGCCGGACTGGATCAACTATGATTTGCCGAACCATCTCGTCGGCATTGCCTTCAAGGGCCGATATCGCGGGCAGACGCAGAAATGGTTCGCCTTCCGCTTCCATGGCGATACCAGCGAGATCCAGATAAACCCACCACCGGGCGGCCATACCGCCGAATTCGACAAATGGGCATGGCGGCCGATGCGGGAGCTGCCCGACCTGATCGTGCCGTTCAAGCGCCATGTCTATGAGGACGTGGTGGCGGCGTTCCGGCATCTGGTGCAAGAGTAGGGAGTAGGGAGCTGGGTTGAATGCCATGAACGACGCCCCCCAAAGGTCGCTGCCCCAAGAGGTCACCGCCATAAGCGAAGCGGCGGCTGGGGCTGTCCTCACCATCGATCTCGTCGCGATCCGTGAAAACTACCGGCGGCTGAAAGCGCGATTGGGCAATGTTGGCTGTGCCGGTGTGCTCAAGGCTGACGGCTACGGCGTAGGCGCGAGCCAGGTCGCGGCGGCGCTGCTGCGCGAAGGCTGCGACACCTTCTTCGTCGCGCTTCTGGGGGAAGGCGTCGCCTTGCGCCGCTCAATTGGGCCGGGCCCTGCCATTTTCGTGCTGAACGGAATTCCGCCCGGAGCCGAGGCAGACGCCGTGGCGGCAGAGCTTAGCGCCGTCGTCAACAGCGTGGGGCAATTGGCGGCCTGGCGTGCGGCGGCTCGCCGCGCCGGCCGAAAACTCCCGGCCGCGATCCAGGTCGACAGCGGCATGTCGCGGCTTGGCATGGCGCCCGGGGATGTGGAGCACGTTGCCGCCGATCCGCATGCCTTCGACGGCATCGACATCCGTTTCGTGATGAGCCATCTGGCCTGCGCCGACGAGCCGGAGCAGCCGGCCAATGAGCGACAGCGGCTGGCATTCGAGCGGCTGCGCGCACTGTTGCCGAAGGCGCCGGCCTCGCTCACCAATTCGTCCGGCATCTTCCTGGGACAACGCTTCCACTATGATCTCGCGCGCCCTGGTGCCGCGCTCTACGGCATCAATCCGACACCGGCCAGGCCGAACCCAATGCTGCCGGTGGTGCGGCTGGAGGCCAAGGTCGTCCAGACACGCCTGCTGGAGGCCGGCGTCGGTATCGGCTACGGCCACATGTTCCAAACGACGGCTCCGCTCGCCGCCGCGACGATCTCGCTGGGCTATGCCGATGGCTGGCACCGGCGCGCGGCGTCCGCGGCCTGGTTCGAGGGCGTGCGCCTGCCTTTCCTCGGACGGGTGTCGATGGATTCGATCATTCTCGACATCTCCGCTCTGCCGTCCGGCAGGCTACGCGAGGGTGATCTCGTCGAACTGCTCGGTCCCTCGCAAAGCGTCGATGACGCTGCCGGCCATGCCGGCACCATCGGCTACGAAATCCTGACCAGCCTCGGCCCTCGCTTTCATCGGCGATATCTCAATAGCTAATCCCTGGCGCGTAGCCTCTTGGCGGGCGCCAGAGAATCCGGCAGACAGAAGATGGCACCGGTTTGGGCGTCGCCGTGGAGTGTTGTACGATGAAGATCATGGTGCTGGGCGGTGGCGTCATCGGGGTAACCACTGCGTATTATCTCGCCGAAGCCGGCCACGAGGTGACGGTTCTCGATCGTCAGAAAGGCCCGGCGCTGGAAACCAGCTTTGCAAATGCCGGCGAGATATCGCCAGGCTATGCCTCGCCCTGGGCCGGACCCGGCGTTCCGCTGAAGGCGATCAAATGGCTGCTGATGAAGCATGGCCCGCTGGTGGTGCGGCCAGCCTTCGATCCGCATATGTGGACATGGCTGATCAAGATGCTGCGCAACTGCACGGCCGAGCGCTATGCGATCAACAAGGCGCGCATGGTGCCGCTGGCCGAATACAGCCGCGACACGCTGAAGGCGCTGCGCGAAGCGACCGGCATCGCCTATGACGAGCGGACCCAGGGCACGCTGCAGCTGTTTCGCACGCAAAAACAGCTCGACGGCACCGGCGGCGATGTCGAGGTGCTGAAGAAATATGGTGTGCCTTACGAGATCCTCGACCAGGACGGCTGCATCGCGGCCGAGCCTGGCCTGGCCGGGGTCCGCGAAAAGTTCGTCGGCGGCCTCAGGCTGCCGCACGACGAGACCGGCGACTGCAAGATGTTCACCGATAGGCTGGCCGAACTCTGTGTGGCGCGCGGAGTCAAGTTCGAATACGACGTGACGATCTGGCGTGTCATCCGCAGCCGAAACCGCATCGCCAATCTCAGCACCAGCAAGGGCTGGAAATCCGCCGACGCCTATGTGATGGCGCTGGGCAGTTATTCGGCAGGGTTCATGCGCCGGGTGAAACGGCCGATCCCGGTCTATCCCGTCAAGGGCTATTCCATCACCGTGCCGATCAAGGATGCCGCCGCGGCACCGGTGTCGACGGTGATGGACGAGACCTACAAGGTGGCGATCACCCGCCTCGGGAACCGCATTAGGGTTGGCGGTACGGCGGAGATTTCCGGCTTCGACCTCAGGCTACATGAATCGCGGCGCCGCACTCTGGAGCACTCGGTCGGCGATCTCTTTCCGGGCGCCGGCGCGATGCGGGACGCGACCTTCTGGTGCGGGCTGCGGCCGATGACGCCGGACGGTCCGCCGCTGATCGGCCGCACCGAGCTGTCCAATCTCTATCTCAACACCGGCCACGGCACGCTCGGCTGGACCATGGCCTGCGGCTCGGGCAAGGTGCTGGCCGACATCATCTCGAGTCGAGTGCCGGACATCGATGTCCGCGACCTCGCGCAGGAGCGTTATCTGCGATAGAAGATCAACGACTGCCGGACCCAGTCTTCGCCGAATGGGCGCAATTCGCAGACAATGTTGGGCGTGTGGTGAATTCGTTCATGCTCGACCTGCCCTAGATGGCGGATTTGCTCTATCGGTTTTGCGAAATCAGGTGAACAGGCTTCTCTCCCGCTCCACTGCCTTGGTGATGAAGCTGGCAACGATCTGGACGCGGCGCAGCGGCCTGACCGATTCGTGATAGACCAGCCAGTAGGCGCGACGGATGGGTGCCACCGCATCGACCGGCACCAGTTCCGGCATCGAGCGGGCGACGAAGGTGTGCAGGATGCCGATGCCGGCGCCCGACCGCACCGCCTCGGCCTGGCCAAGTGCGGAGGAAATGGCGAAGCTGGTGCGCCAGTCGGCGCTGAACTCGGCCGCGTAGTCGAGCGAGGGGCTGACGATGAGGTCCGGCACATAGCCGATGAGGGTGTGTTGGCCGAGTTCGGCGGCGGTTTTGGGCAAACCATGCACTTGCACATAATCGCGCGAGGCAAACAGCCCGAGCGAATAGTCGACCAGCTTCCCCGCCACCAGCCGGCCTTCGGTCGGCCGCTCGACGGTGATCGCGATATCGGCTTCGCGGCGCGACAGCGAGAAGGAACGCGGCACCGGCACAAGCTGGATCGTCAGTTCGCGGTGCAGCGCGGTCAATTCGCCGAGGCACTTGGCCAGGAAGGCAACGCCAAAGCCGTCGGGCGCGCCGATGCGCACCGTGCCGGAAACGTCGTCGCCTTCGCCGGCAACCGTTGAGCGCGCGGCGATCATGTCGCCCTCCATACGCTCGGCAATGTCGAGAAAGCGCTCGCCGGCCGGCGTCAACTCACTACCGGTGGTCAAGCGGCGAAACAGTTTTGTCCGCAAAGCATCCTCGAGCGCAGCGATGCGGCGCGAGACAGTGGCGTGGTTGAGCTCCAGCCGTTTGGCCGCGCCAAGGATCTGGCCGGCGCGCGCCACGGCCAGGAAGATGCGAACGTCATCCCAGTTCAATCTCTTAATCCGTACAGCAGCAATTGCATCCCGCCATTTGCGGGAATTGATGCTCGCCCGTCAATCGCTATCTATTTTCCGCACAACGGTTGCGTTCTCCCTCGCGTTGCCATCGCCGCTGCAAAGGCGGACAATGGGCCATCACAAACAAAGGGAGAGAGATCATGATCGACTACGGTCATTTCATCGGCGGCAAGCATATCGCCGGGACCAGCGGCCGCAAGCAGGATGTGATGCAGCCGATGGACGGCTCCGTGCGCGGCACGGTGGCACTGGCTTCGCAGGCGGAATTGCGCGCGGCTGTCGAGAATGCCAAGGCTGCACAGCCGAAATGGGCAGCGACCAACCCGCAGCGCCGCGTGCGCGTGCTGATGAAGTTCCTCGAACTCGTTGCCCGCGACTATGACGAACTGGCCGACATCCTGGCGCGCGAGCACGGCAAGACGATCGCCGACGCCAAGGGCGACATCCAACGCGGCCTCGAAGTGGTCGAGGTCTGCATCGGCGCGCCGCACATGATGAAGGGCGAATTCACTGACGGTGCCGGTCCCGGCATCGACGTCTATTCGATGCGCCAGCCGCTCGGCGTCGTCGCCGGCATCACGCCGTTCAACTTCCCGGCAATGATCCCGTTGTGGAAGATCGCGCCGGCCATCGCCTGCGGCAACGCTTTCATCCTGAAGCCGTCGGAGCGGGACCCGGGCGTGCCGATGCGTATTGCCGAGCTGTTCCTCGAAGCCGGCCTGCCGGCGGGCATTCTCAACGTCGTCAATGGCGACAAGGATGTCGTCGACGCCATCCTCGACGATCCCGATATCAAGGCCATCGGCTTTGTTGGCTCGACGCCGATCGCCCATTACATCTATTCGCGCGGCACCGCCGCGGGCAAGCGCGTGCAGTGCTTCGGCGGCGCCAAGAACCACATGATCATCATGCCTGATGCCGACATGGACCAGACTGTGGATGCGCTGATCGGCGCCGGCTATGGCTCGGCCGGCGAACGCTGCATGGCGATATCGGTGGCCGTACCGGTCGGCAACGACACCGCCAACCGGCTGATGGAAAAGCTCGTTCCGCGCGTAGAGAGCCTGAAAGTCGGTCCTTCGACCGACTCTTCCGCAGATTTCGGCCCGCTGGTAACGGCGCAGGCACTGGAACGCGTCAAGGGCTATGTCGACACCGGCGTCAAGGAAGGCGCCAAGCTGGTCGTCGACGGCCGCGGCTTCTCCATGCAGGGCTATGAAGACGGCTACTATATGGGCGGCTGCCTGTTCGACAACGTGACCGCCGATATGCGCATCTACAAGGAAGAGATTTTTGGGCCGGTGCTCTCGGTGGTGCGCGCGCCGACCTATGAAAGCGCGATCAAGCTCGCCAACGACCACGAGATGGGCAATGGCGTCGCCATCTTCACCCGTGACGGCGATGCCGCGCGCGACTTCGCCTCGCGGGTCCAGGTCGGCATGGTCGGCATTAACGTGCCGATCCCGGTGCCGATCGCCTACTACACGTTCGGCGGCTGGAAGGCATCTTCCTTCGGCGACCTCAACCAGCACGGGCCGGACGCGTTCCGCTTCTACACCAAGACCAAGACAGTGACCTCGCGCTGGCCGTCAGGCATCAAGGATGGTGCCGAATTCGTCATCCCGACCATGAACTAGCCGGACGATTTTCCGCTTGTGCGCCCTCGCCTAAGCCGCGGGGGCGCGGCATATCCGGCATCGAAGGCCCGGCCGAGGCGGCCGGGTCTTTCTGCATTCTGGCCGCGGCCTTGTCCGCAAAATCGCTAATGTGATGGAACCAAGCGGGCGCCATCCGCCTTAGCTTGTATTCCTGCGTCGATTGCAGGCCAATCAACAGCGCCGGTGGCAGCCGGGGTCCCCGTCTGGCGCGAGGAGGTGTCAGATGACACGAAGTCTTGTGGCGACGATGATCTTGGCGTCGCTTGCGATACCAGCCGTTGCCCCGCACGCTAGTGCTGCTGGACAATGCGCATCGCGAGTTGATCTGATCAAGGCGCTCGGCGAGAAGTTCCACGAAGTCGAAGCAGGACGCGGCCTCATCAATCCTAGCGTGGTTCTCGAGATTTTTGTTTCCGAGCAAGGCAGCTGGACAGTTCTGGCGTCCGATACAAAGGGCCAGAGCTGCATCCTGTCCATAGGCGAAGGCTGGGACAGCCCAACGATCACCGCCAATTTGCCGGGCACCTAAGCCAACCGGGCGGTTCGATTGTTTTACCGTGTCGCCGCGGCCTCGGCATGACCGCGCAGCAGCGCCATCAGCCGTTTGGCATCCTCGGCCGCGGCCTCTTCGTCACCGTCGAGGATCGAGCGGATCAGTGCGACATGATGTTCAGCGGATTCAGCAAGACCGGTGTCGGCCTTGTAGCGGAACCAGAAACGGCGGCTGTGGGTCTGCAAGGGTGCGGCCAGGCGGGCAGCGAACGGGTTATCGGCGGCCAGCGCCAGCGCATCGTCGAGCGCCTTGTCGGCCTGGATGAAGGCAAGCACGTTGCCCGCGATCACTGCCTTTTGCATGGCGAGGGCTGCCTCGTGAAACAGATCGGCAGCTTCGCGGCTGACAAAGCGGGCGGCCGAGCGGGCCAGGACCACCTCGACGCCGCGGCGCGCATCGAGCACGCGCAGCCAGTCGCCGGGATGTAGTGGAGCGATCGCGATGCCGGCGCGCGGGCGCACGTCGAGCAATCCTTCCCAGGCCAGCCGCTGGATCGCCTCGCGCACCGGCGTGCGGCCGAGCCCGAGCCTTTCGATCAGGGTGCCCTCGGTGACGAAGCTTGCGGGGGCCAGCTCGAGCGTGACGATCATATGCTCGAGTGTATGATAGGCCTTGGCAGCCGCCGGCTCGGTTGTGGTGCTCGCTTCCATGGACAGGCCGCCTCCTGATATATCTAGAATATATCATAGCGAAATCCGTATTGACAGGCGGTTTCCTGACAGATATATGGCTGATATATCAGATGGAGACATAATCATGTGGACCGGAGTTTTCCCCGCCGTCACGACCAAATTCACCACGGATGATCGTCTCGATCATGCCGAGATGGAGCGCTGCTTCAACCTGCAGATGGAGGCCGGCTGCGACGGCATCATCGTCTGCGGATCGCTCGGCGAAGGACCGATGCTGTCGCCTGACGAAAAGATCGAGGTGCTGAAGACCGCGCAGAAAGTTGCGGGCAAGAAGCCGGTGTTGCTGACCGTCAACGAGGCTGGAACCCGCGAGGCCGCCAGCATAGCTAGGCGTGCCGCGAAAGAAGGCGCCAACGGGCTTATGGTGGTGCCGAGCCCGATCTACCACACGAATGCAGAAGAGACCGTCGCCGCACTTCGTGCCGTAGCCGAGGCCGGCGACCTGCCGGTCATGATCTACTCCAACCGGCTTGCCTATCGGGTCGATGTCACTGTCGACCAAATGGAGGAGCTGGCGTCGGACAAGCGCTTCGTCGCCATCAAGGAGTCCTCCGACGATATCCGCCGCTCTACCGAGATCATCAATCGCCTGGGCACTCGCTACGACCTGTTTACCGGGGTCGACAATCTGGCCTTCGAGGCGTTGTCGGTCGGCGCCATCGGCTGGGTGGCCGGACTGGTCACCGCGTTCCCCCGCGAGACAGTCGCCATCTACCAATTGATGAAGCAGGGCCGCCGCGAAGAGGCACTCGCCATCTACCGCTGGTTCCGGCCGCTGCTCGATCTCGACGTATCGACCTATCTGGTGCAGAACATCAAGCTTGCCGAAGTGTTCGCGATCAACAGCAATGATCGCGTGCGCATGCCGCGACAGCCGCTGTCGGGCGAGCGCCGCAAGGCAGTCGAGAAGATCGTCAAGGACGCATTGGCGGTTCGGCCGACACTGCCGCAGTTCTGAGGCTTTCTTCTCCCGAACAGCCCTGCCGTCCACGGGGCAAAGATGGCGGCAGCCAGATGAAGGGCAGCACCTACGTGCAAGGAAATTCCAAGTCGCCGGAAACGGGGCGCCTACCCTCATCCGCCCTTCGGGCACCTTCGCCCTTTGAACAGGGAGAAGCGGAAGACGTCGCCATCGTCGGTGGCGGCATCATCGGTGTCTGCGCCGCCGCGGCTCTGGCCGAGGCGGGGCGCAAGGTCACGATCTTCGATCGGACCGGCATTTGCGAGGAGACGAGCTCAGGCAACGCCGCTGCCTTCGCCTTCTCCGACGTACTGCCGCTGGCGCATAAGAGCATGATGCGGCAGCTGCCGAAATGGCTGGCCGATCCGCTCGGCCCGCTCAGCATTCCGCCCGCCTATCTGCCGAAACTTCTGCCTTGGCTGATCCGCTTCTGGCGTGCCGGTGCGCCGGGGAAATACGAGGCTAGCCTTGCCGCTCAGGCGGGCATGATGAAGCTCGCCGAAGCGGAATGGATGGGCCTGCTCGATCGCTCCGGCACGCGAGGGATGCTGCGCGAGGACGGTTCGCTCGAACTCTACGAAAGCGAGGCCGAGTTTCAGGCCGGGTTGCCCGGCTGGGCGACGCGCGAGCGCTTCGGCATCGGCTTTAGCCATGTCGGGCGCGAGGAACTCGCCGCCTTGCAGCCGGGGCTTTCACCGCGCTTCGTCAAGGGCACTTTCGTGCCGGGATGGAAGACGGTCGCCGACCCGAAACTGCTCGGAAAAGCGGTGTGGGCCTATGCACAAACCAAGGGCGCCCGCTTTGAGATCGCTCGGATCGAGCGCGTTGCGACCAATCCGGAAGGTGCCGCGCTGACATTGGCCGACGGCACGACCAGGCAAGCCAGGCATCTTGTCATCGCCGCCGGCGCCTGGTCGCATCTGCTGGCGAGGCAACTCGGCGATCGCATTCCGCTTGAAACCGAGCGCGGCTACAACACGACGCTGCCGACGAGCGCCTTCGACGTGAAGCGGATGCTGATCTTCTCCGGACATGGCTTCGTCATCACGCCGCTCGAAACGGGGCTGCGCGTCGGCGGCGCCGTCGAACTCGGCGGCATCGAGCGACCTCCCAACTACAACAGGTCGAAGGCGTTGCTGCAGAAGGCGCAGAAATTCCTGCCGGGGCTCGATCCCTCAGGCGGGTGCGAATGGATGGGATTCCGCCCCTCGCTGCCGGATTCAGTGCCCGTCATCGGTCATGCATCGGGAAACCGGTCGGTGATTTATGCTTTCGGCCACGGCCATCTCGGCTTGACCCAGGCAGCAGCCACCGGACGGTTGATCCGGGAACTCGTCCTGGGGCAGACTCCGCCGATCGATCTGGCCCCCTTCAGTCCATATCGGTTTTGATTTTCGTGGGTTTTGATTTTTCGAGGAGCGTGATGGCCAAGAAATCCTTCTTCTGCATAGACGGCCACACCTGCGGCAATCCGGTGAGGCTGGTCGCCGGTGGCGGCCCGCTGCTGCAGGGCTCGACGATGATGGAACGGCGAGCGCATTTTCTGGCCGAGTATGACTGGATCCGCACCGGGCTGATGTTCGAGCCGCGTGGCCATGACGTGATGTCCGGCTCGATCCTCTATCCGCCGACGCGCGAGGATTGCGACATCGCAATCCTGTTCATCGAGACCTCTGGCTGCCTGCCGATGTGCGGCCACGGCACCATCGGCACGGTGACGATGGCGATCGAGCACGGGCTAATCAAGCCGAAGACGCCGGGGGTGCTTCGGCTCGACACGCCGGCCGGCCTGGTCATCGCCGAATACAAGCAGGTCGGCGACTATGTCGAGGAGGTGCGCATCACCAATGTGCCGTCTTTCCTCTATGCGGAAGGGCTGACGGTCGAATGCCCGCAGCTCGGCGAAATCGCCGTCGATGTAGCCTATGGCGGCAACTTCTACGCCATCGTCGAGCCGCAGAAGAACTATCGCGACATGGCCGACCATTCGGCCGGCGACTTCATCGCCTGGAGCCCGGTGGTGCGGCAGCGGCTCAATGAGAAATATTCCTTCGTGCATCCCGAGAACCCTGGCATCAACCGGCTGTCGCATATGCTGTGGACCGGCGCGCCGACCAACCCCGAGGCCGACGCCCGCAACGCCGTGTTCTACGGCGACAAGGCGATCGACCGCTCACCCTGTGGCACCGGCACCTCGGCGCGGATGGCGCAGCTTCATGCAAAGGGCAAACTCAAGGCCGGCGACAGCTTCGTTCATGAATCGATCATCGGTTCGCTGTTCAAGGGCAAGGTCGAAAAGGACGTCACCGTCGCGGGCAAACCGGCAATTGTTCCCTCGATCGGTGGCTGGGCGCGAATGACCGGATTGAACACCATTTTCATCGACGATCGCGATCCGTTCGCGCATGGTTTTGTGGTCAAGTGAAGGGAAACTTGACCCTACGGAAAGGAGCGGAACGAAAAACGGACTATGTCAGTAACGCAACGATTCTTCTCATCACCTAATTTTGACGGCGATTTCTTCGAAACGAGGCGCATGATGCGGTCGAATCGTCAAAGACATTGCGTTATGCCAATGGTAGGGTCCGCGATAGTCCAGGGGTCGGATACGGAAAAACGGGCAATCAGACGGCGTGTCGGCAAAACACGCACGACGATTGAAAAATGACGTTGCAATCCGGGCTCGAAACTTTACGACTAGGGGAAATACGAAAAGGAATGCGTCTGCATGGGCGACATTCCAGGGGAGCCACGTACACATGCAGTACTTTGTCCAGCAGCTTATCAACGGGCTGACGCTGGGATCGATCTATGGGCTGATCGCGATCGGCTACACGATGGTCTACGGCATCATCGGCATGATCAACTTCGCTCATGGCGACATTTTCATGGTGGGTGCCTTCACGGCCCTGATCGTCTTCCTCGCTCTAGGCGCGCTGTTCTATTCGGTGCCCGTGGTGCTGGCGCTGCTGCTCATGATGATCGTGGCGATGCTGCTCACCAGCCTCTACAATTGGACGATCGAGAAGGTTGCCTACCGGCCATTGCGCGGCTCGTTCCGGCTGGCGCCGCTGATCACCGCGATCGGCATGTCGATCGCGCTGTCGAACTTCGTCCAAGTGACGCAGGGGCCGCGCAACAAGCCGATCCCGCCGATGGTCAGTCAAGTCTACAACATCGGCGGCATCAGCGTGTCGCTGAAGCAGATCATCATCGTCATCGTCACGGCGCTGCTGCTGGTGCTGTTCTGGTACCTGGTCAACAGGACTTCGCTTGGCCGAGCGCAACGCGCCTGCGAGCAGGACCGCAAGATGGCGGCGCTGCTCGGCATCGATGTCGACCGCACTATCTCGATCACCTTCATCATGGGTGCGGCGCTTGCCGCCGTCGCCGGGACCTTGTTCCTGATGTATTACGGTGTCATCGCCTTCTCGGACGGCTTCACGCCCGGCGTGAAAGCCTTTACCGCAGCGGTGCTGGGCGGCATCGGTTCGCTGCCGGGCGCGGTGCTCGGCGGGCTGATGATCGGCTTCATCGAGAGCATGTGGTCGGCCTATTTCTCGATCGACTACAAGGACGTCGCGGCGTTCTCGATCCTGGCGATCGTGCTGATCTTCCTTCCTTCCGGCATACTGGGCCGGCCAGAAGTCGAAAAGGTCTGAGACCATGGCCGTCACCGTATCTCCGGAGCGCGACGTCGTCGCCACCCCTGTCCAGCGCGCCCTCAAGGAAGCCTTCTATGCCGGCGCCATTGCGCTTGGCCTGTTCGTCCTTTTCATCGGGCTGAAGACCGGTCAGAACATCTCCAATGAACTGGTCCTGACCGCGCGCTGGGGCCTGCTTGCGGCAGTGGTGATCGCCACGGCTGTCGGGCGGTTTCTTTATGTCGCCTATGGCCAGCCCTTCCTGGCCAACCAGAAGATCGCCGATGTCGCCACCGGCCTGTTGCCGAGCAGCGTTGCATCACGCTTCTTCCAGTTGCCGGCCTTTATCGCGGCCGTCATCGCCGCGGTGCTACTGTTCGTTTTCAACAATTCTCTCGCTGGATGGGTCGGAGCAGAACCGGCCGGCTATCTGCAATTCCTGCGCGCGCTCGCGGTCATCTATCTGCTGGCTTGCGTGATCTATTACTTCCGCGCCTTCATCCATGCCAACTTCACCAAATTGGGCGTCACGGCGCTGGTGCTCTATCCGATCCTCGTGGTGGCGGTGCTGTCGCTGAACGCCTGGTCGATTGCCGGAGGCCTGCAGGGTTCGCTGAAATGGGTCGATAATTTCGGCATCCAGATCCTGATCTATGTGATGCTGGCTTGGGGTCTGAACATCGTTGTCGGCCTCGCCGGCCTACTCGACCTCGGCTACGTCGCCTTTTATGCACTTGGCGCCTATTCCTATGCGCTTCTCGCCACGCATTTCGGCCTGTCGTTCTGGATCCTGTTGCCGGCCGCCGGCGCCATGGCCGCCCTCTGGGGCGTGCTGCTCGGCTTCCCCGTGCTGCGCCTGCGTGGCGACTATCTGGCTATCGTGACGCTGGCTTTCGGCGAGATCATCCGCCTGGTGCTCATCAACTGGCGCGAAGTGACCAACGGTTCGGCCGGCATTTCCGGCATTCCCAAGGTCAGCTTCTTCGGACTGATGTCGTTCAACGTGTCGGACTCGAACTACATCGCCAAAGTGTTGAGCATCACCCAGTCGGGTGCGTACTACAAGATTTTCCTCTATTATCTGATCCTGGGCCTGTGCCTGCTCACCGCCTTCGTCACCATCAGGCTGCGCCGCCTGCCGGTCGGCCGCGCATGGGAAGCGCTGCGTGAGGATGAGATCGCCTGCCGGTCTCTGGGCATCAACACCACCACCACCAAGCTGACCGCTTTTGCCACCGGCGCCATGTTCGGCGGCTTCGCCGGCTCTTTCTTCGCCGCGCGGCAAGGTTTCGTCAGCCCGGAATCCTTCGTCTTCCTGGAATCGGCCATCATCCTGGCGATCGTCGTTCTCGGCGGCATGGGCTCGCTGGTCGGAATTGCGGTTGCCGCGATGGTGATGATCGGCGGGACCGAGGCGCTGCGCGAACTCGACTTCCTCAAGCAGATATTCGGGCCGGACTTCACACCCGAACTCTACCGCATGCTTCTGTTCGGCATGGCCATGGTCATCGTCATGCTGTGGAAACCGCGCGGCTTCGTCGGCAGTCGAGAGCCGACCGCCTTTCTCAAGGAGCGAAGGTCGGTTTCAGGTTCCTTCACCAAGGAGGGCCACGGCTGATGAACGCGAATCCGTCCATGAACGAGGCCATCCTGCAGGTCGAGCATCTGTCGATGAAGTTCGGCGGCCTGGTCGCCATCGGCGACTTGTCCTTCGTCGCCAAGCGCGGTGAAATCACCGCGCTGATCGGACCCAACGGTGCCGGCAAGACCACCGTGTTCAACTGCATCACCGGCTTCTACAAGCCGTCGGAAGGCATGATCACGCTTAACCGGAACGACGGCTCGAGCTATTTGCTCGAACGCCTGCCCAACCATGAGATCCCGGCACGCGCCAAGGTGGCGCGCACCTTCCAGAACATCCGCCTGTTCTCGGGCATGACGCTGCTGGAGAACCTGCTGGTCGCGCAGCACAACAAGCTGATGAAGGCCTCGGGCTATACGATCCTGGGCCTGTTCGGCTTCAGCGGCTACCGCAGGGCCTCGGCCGAATCGGTGGATCTGGCCAAGCATTGGCTGGAGAAGGCCGATCTTGTCGATCGCGCCGACGATCCGGCCGGCGATCTGCCCTACGGTGCGCAGCGCCGCCTCGAGATTGCGCGCGCCATGTGCACGGGGCCGGAGCTTCTGTGCCTCGACGAGCCGGCGGCCGGACTCAATCCGAAGGAATCGGCGGCGCTCAACGAACTGTTGATCGACATCAAGGACACATCAGGCGCCTCGATCCTGTTGATCGAGCACGATATGTCGGTGGTCATGCAGATCTCGGACCATGTCGTTGTTCTGGAATATGGCCGCAAGATCTCCGACGGCAGCCCGCAGTCGGTGCGTACCGACCCGCGCGTCATCGCAGCCTATCTCGGCGTCGACGACGAGGACGTCGAGTCGGTGCTGACTGAAGTCGGCGACGAAGACGTCATCGAACAGCTCGATACCGGACCGGATGCCGCACACGGCCCGGGAACATCATCATCGTATCTCGCCGGGCCGGTGACCGACACGGTCGGCCACAGTTCAGGCGAGCGGGTCACGGTGGCCAAAGGCGCGTCAAAGGCCGGTCAGGTCGACGCAAAATCGCTCGCCGCGGCAGACAAGGCGGCCTCGCTGGCGGCGGTGCCGGCCGCGCCTCGCGCTCCGGCGGCGAAGGCAAAGCCTGCTCCGAAAGCTGCACCAAAGGCGGCAGCCGGAACGGCGGTGAAGTCGACTGCGCCGACCAAGCGGGCAGCCAAGGTCCCTTCCGCGAAGGCGCCTGCGGCGGCGGCAGGAGGAATCTCCAACCGGCTGCCAGCGCCTCGCGGTGGCAAGGCCGACAATTTGACCCGTATCAAGGGCATCGGTTCGGTCAACGAGAAGAAGCTCAACGATCACGGTATATTCCACTTCGACCAGATCGGCGCCTGGAAAAAGGCCGACGTCGAGGCTGCTGAAGCCTATCTCGCCTTTGACGGACGCATCGCACGTGAGGAATGGGTCAAGCAGGCCAGGCTGCTCAGCCAGGGCAAAGACACGGAATTCTCGCGCCGCGTCGATGCGGGCAAGGTGGCGACCAGCCATGCTTCCGGAAAAACTGCTGCCAAGCCTGTGGCGGGCAAGCGCGGGGGGAGCAAGTGATGGCCGGGACAACGCTGCTCGATATCAAGGGCGTGCAGACCTACTATGGCAATATCCGGGCGCTTAACGGCGTCGATGTCACCGTGAAGGAAGGTGAGATCGTTGCGCTGATCGGTGCCAACGGCGCCGGCAAGTCGACGCTGATGATGACCATTTTTGGCGCCCCGCGGGCTCGCGGCGGCACCATCACCTTTGCCGGCACCGACATCACCCAGATGCCGACGCATGAGATCGCGCGCATGCGCATTGCGCAGTCGCCCGAAGGCCGGCGCATCTTTCCGCGCATGACGGTGATGGAAAACCTGCAGATGGGCGCCAGCCTCGACAACCTCAAACACTATGACGAGGACGTCGAGAAGGTGTTCAAGCTGTTCCCGCGGCTGAAGGAGCGCATAGCCCAGCGCGGCGGCACGCTGTCGGGCGGCGAGCAGCAGATGCTGTCGATCGGACGCGCGCTGATGGCACGGCCGAAGCTGCTTTTGCTTGACGAACCGTCGCTGGGTCTGGCGCCGCTGATCGTCAAGCAAATCTTCGACGCGATCCGCGAACTGAACCGCACCCAGGGACTTACCGTGTTCCTTGTCGAGCAGAATGCCTTCGGCGCGCTGAAACTCGCCACGCGGGGCTATGTCATGGTCAACGGGAATGTGACGATGAGCGGCACCGGCAAGGAACTGCTCGCCAATCCAGAAGTGCGCGCCGCCTATCTCGAAGGCGGACATCACTGAATTTGAAGCGGAATGTGTGCGTTCGGTGTTCCGCTCCAAATCGTTTGTTTGTCGCATGATCCTTGTCCGAAAAGTCTGCAACCTTTCGGGATCATGCTAAGGAGACTTCATCATGCAGGGCATTCTCTATGAGGAACCCTCGATCTGGCAGTTCTTCTTCGTCACCTGTCTGCTCGGCGGCTGGGCGGCGTGGATGACGGGCAAGGCCAGTGCCCAGACATGGCGCAGCTTCGTCCAGTTGTTTGCCTATATGCTGGGGCTCGGCATCGGCATCCGCTTCATCCATCACGCGCTGTTCGGCGGCACGATGTTCTCGCTGCAATACTATGTCGTCGATACAATCGTGCTGATGATACTCGGTTTTGTCGGCTTTCAATACACGCGCACCAACCAGATGGTGACGCAATATAATTGGCTCTACGAGAGAGCTTCAATCTTGAGCTGGAAACCGAAAGGTTGACGTTCATCATTAGCGCCGCATCGAAATTGAATCGGCGTGACAAGTGCCTGAAAATCGGCAAACTATGCTTTCTGCGATAAGGGTGGGCATCGCATGAAAGCTTCATCCACGCCCACTCCGTAAATGGGAGCGTTTAAATGAAAAAGTCACTTTTGTCCGCCGTCGCCCTGACCGCGCTGGTCGCGTTTGGCGGCAGCGCGTGGGCTGACGTCCTGATCGGCGTAGCCGGCCCGATCACCGGCCCGAACGCCGCCTTCGGCGCGCAGCTTCAGAAGGGTGCGGAAGCCGCTGTCGCCGACATCAATGCCAAGGGCGGCATCAATGGCGAGCAGATCAAGCTCGAAGTCGGCGACGACGTCTCCGATCCGAAGCAGGGCATCTCGGTTGCCAATAAGTTCGTCGGCGACGGTGTCAAGTTCGTGGTCGGGCACTTCAACTCGGGCGTCTCGATCCCGGCATCGGAAGTCTATGCGGAAAACGGCATCGTCGAGATCACCCCGGCTGCCACCAACCCGAAGTTCACCGAGCGCGGCCTGTGGAACGTGTTCCGCACCTGCGGACGCGACGACCAGCAGGGTAGCATCGCCGGCGCTTATCTCGCCGCGAACTTCAAGGACGCCAAGATCGCCGTCGTGCACGACAAGACCACCTACGGTCAGGGCCTTGCCGACGAAACCAAGAAGGCGATGAATGCCAAGGGCCTGACGGAAGTCATGTACGAAGGCATCAATGTCGGCGACAAGGACTTCTCGGCACTGATCGCCAAGATGAAGGAAGCTGGCGTAACCATCATCTACTGGGGTGGCCTGCACACCGAAGCCGGTCTGATCATCCGCCAGGCGGCCGACCAGGGCCTCAAGGCGACGTTGGTTTCCGGCGACGGCATCGTGTCGAACGAACTGGCTTCGATCGCAGGTGACGCGGTTGCGGGCACGCTCAACACGTTCGGCCCGGACCCGCGCCTGATCCCCGCCAACAAGGAACTCGTCGAGAAGTTCCGCGAGCAGGGCTTCGAGCCGGAAGCCTACACGCTCTACTCCTACGCCGCCGTACAGGCGCTCGCCGAAGCAGCGACCGCTGCCAAGTCGAACGACCCGCAGGCAGTTGCCAAGGCGATGCATGAAAACGGCCCGTTCAAGACCGTGCTCGGCGACCTGTCCTATGACGCCAAGGGCGACCCGACGCTGCCTGGCTACGTCATGTACGAATGGAAGAAGGGCGACGACGGCAAGTACACCTACATCCAGAAGATGTAAGCTCGTCAGTCTCCAAGCTTTACAGATGCCCGGCGCTTCGCGCCGGGCATCTTACTTTTTTCCCCTGTTGCCTCGCCATCGAGGCCGGCAGACCAATGCAGCCCGCGCCTTTAGCCCGGAAACGATCGCGCTTTGACCGGTGGTGCCCAGCGCTTCGCTGCATGTTCGAATGAATGCGCCTGCCTTTGGCGCAAGATTCCATTTCAATCGGTTTAAGTGCGCGTCAATTTCGTTTGCACTGCAGCATTTTCACGCTAATCATTGCGCCGATTTCTGTTCCCTTCCGTTGCTGGAGCCTCAGTCCTTGGCCATCACGAAGATTCTCGTCGCCAACCGGTCCGAAATCGCCATTCGCGTCTTTCGCGCGGCCAACGAACTCGGTCTCAAAACCGTGGCGATCTGGGCCGAGGAGGACAAATACTCCCTGCATCGCTTCAAAGCCGACGAGAGCTACCAGGTCGGACGCGGGCCGCATCTGGCCAAGGACATGGGACCGATCGAAAGCTATCTGTCGATCGAGGAGGTGATCCGCGTCGCCAGGCTTTCGGGCGCCGATGCCATTCATCCCGGTTACGGCCTGTTGTCGGAAAGCCCCGAATTTGCCGATGCCTGTGCCCAGGCCGGAATCATTTTCATCGGGCCGAAGCCGGACACGATGCGCCGGCTCGGCAACAAGGTCGCGGCACGCAATCTCGCCATCGAGGTCGGCGTGCCGGTGATCCCCGCCACCGATCCGTTGCCGGACGACATGGATGCGGTCAAGAAACTTGCCAAGGAA
Source organism: Mesorhizobium sp. M0051 (assembly GCF_040323235.1). Taxonomy (NCBI): domain Bacteria; kingdom Pseudomonadati; phylum Pseudomonadota; class Alphaproteobacteria; order Hyphomicrobiales; family Phyllobacteriaceae; genus Mesorhizobium; species Mesorhizobium sp. M0051. Next base: position 96,825 of record NZ_JAMYUT010000015.1, on the reverse strand, counting down.
ATCGGCTATCCGGTGATGCTGAAGGCATCATGGGGCGGCGGCGGCCGCGGCATGCGTGCCATCCGCGCCGAAGCCGACCTTGCCCGCGAAGTCACGGAAGGCAAGCGCGAGGCGAAAGCCGCCTTCGGCAAGGATGAGGTCTATCTCGAAAAGCTGATCGAGCGTGCCCGCCATGTCGAGGTGCAGGTGCTGGGCGACACGCATGGCAACGCCGTGCATCTGTTCGAGCGCGACTGCTCGATCCAGCGCCGCAACCAGAAGGTCGTGGAGCGGGCGCCGGCGCCCTATCTCGAAATGTCGCAGCGCGAGGAGCTTTGCGACCATGCGCTGAAGATCGCCCGCGAGACCAGCTATATCGGCGCCGGCACGGTCGAGTTCCTGCAGGACGCCGACACCGGCAAGTTCTACTTCATCGAGGTCAACCCGCGCATCCAGGTCGAGCACACCGTCACCGAACAAGTGACCGGCATCGACATCGTCAAGGCGCAGATCCATATCCTCGACGGCTTTGCCATCGGCACGCCGGAATCGGGCGTGCCGGTGCAGAAGGACATAAGGCTAAACGGCCATGCCTTGCAGTGCCGCATCACTACGGAAGATCCCGAGCAGAATTTCATCCCGGACTATGGCCGCATCACCGCCTATCGCGGCGCGACAGGTTTCGGCATCCGCCTCGATGGCGGCACTGCCTATTCCGGCGCGGTCATCACCCGCTTCTATGATCCGCTGCTGGAGAAGGTGACGGCGTGGGCGCCGACGCCGGCCGAGACCATCGCCCGCATGAACCGGGCGCTGCGTGAGTTCCGTATCCGCGGCGTCGCCACCAATCTGACTTTCCTCGAAGCGATCATCAACCACCCGAGCTTCGCCGACAATTCCTACACCACCAAATTCATCGATACGACGCCGGAGCTGTTCCAGCAGGTCAAGCGCCAGGACCGTGCCACCAAGCTGCTCAACTATCTTGCCGACGTTTCGGTCAACGGTCACCCCGAGACGCGCGGCCGGCCGCAGCCGAAGGCCGATGCGGCCGCACCATTGGTGCCCTATCTCAACGGCAATGTGCCTGATGGCAGCAAGCAGAAGCTCGACGTGCTCGGACCGCAGAAATTCGCTGCCTGGATGCGCGACCAGAAGGAGGTGCTGGTCACCGACACGACGATGCGTGACGGCCACCAGTCGCTGCTCGCGACGCGCATGCGCACGCATGACATCGCCGGCATTGCCGGCACTTACGCGCGCGCCCTGCCGCAGCTTCTATCGCTCGAATGCTGGGGCGGCGCCACATTCGACGTCGCCATGCGCTTCCTCACCGAGGATCCGTGGGAGCGGCTGACGCTGGTGCGCGAGGCAGCGCCCAATCTGTTACTGCAGATGCTGCTGCGCGGCGCCAACGGCGTCGGCTACACCAACTATCCCGACAATGTCGTGCAGCATTTCGTCAAACAGGCGGCCGCCGGCGGCATCGACCTGTTCCGCGTCTTCGACTGCCTGAACTGGGTCGAGAACATGCGCGTCGCCATGGATGCGGTCGGCGCCGAGGGCAAGCTGATCGAAGCGGCGATCTGCTATACCGGCGACATCCTCGATCCGGCGCGGGCAAAATACGACCTCAAATATTATGTCGGCCTGACCGGGGAATTGCAGGCGGCCGGCGCCCACATCATCGCCGTCAAGGACATGGCCGGACTGCTGAAGCCATCCGCCGCACGGGTGCTGTTCAAGGCGCTGCGCGAAGCGACCGACTTGCCGATCCATTTCCACACCCACGACACGTCAGGCCTATCGGCAGCTACGGTGCTGGCGGCCGTCGACAGCGGCGTCGATGCTATCGACGCGGCGATGGATTCGCTCTCCGGCAACACGTCGCAGCCATGTCTCGGCTCCATCGTCGAGGCGCTGAAGGGCACCGAGCGCGATCCGGGCCTCGACCCGCAATGGATCAGGAAGATCTCGTTCTACTGGGAAGCGGTGCGCAACCAGTATGCCGCCTTCGAAAGCGACCTCAAGGGGCCGGCCTCGGAAGTCTACCTGCACGAAATGCCGGGCGGACAGTTCACCAATCTCAAGGAGCAGGCGCGTTCGCTCGGGCTGGAGACACGCTGGCACGAAGTGGCGCAGACCTATCACGACGTCAATCTGATGTTCGGCGACATCGTCAAGGTGACGCCGTCGTCCAAGGTCGTCGGCGACATGGCGCTGATGATGGTCAGCCAGGATCTGACCGTTGCCGATGTCGAGAACCCCAGCAGGGACATCGCCTTCCCGGACTCCGTGGTGTCGATGCTGCGCGGCGATCTCGGCCAGTCGCCCGGCGGCTGGCCTGAGAAGCTGCAGAAGAAGGTGCTGAAGGGCGACAAGCCGATCAAGGTGCGGCCCGGCTCGCTGCTCAAGCCGGCGGACCTCAAGGCCAACCGCAAGGAGATCGAAGCGAAGCTCGAGCGCAAACTCTCAGAGTTCGAATTCGCCTCGTGGCTGATGTACCCGAAGGTGTTTACGGATTTCGCCGGCGCGCAGGAGACCTACGGTCCCGTCAGCGTGCTGCCGACGCCGACCTATTTCTACGGCATGAAATCTGAAGACGAGATCTTCGTCGATATCGAGAAGGGCAAGACGCTGGTGGTGCGCTGCCTTGCCATCGGCGATGTCGACGAAAAGGGCATGGTCACCGTGTTCTTCGAGCTCAATGGCCAGCCGCGTCGTGTGAAGGTGCCCGACAGGGCGCATGGCGCGTCCGCCGCCAAGGCCCGCCGCAAGGCCGAGCCCGGCAACGAGGCCCATGTCGGTGCGCCGATGCCGGGTGTCGTCTCCGCGCTTTCGGTTGCCGCCGGCCAGGCTGTGAAGGCGGGCGATGTGCTGCTTTCCATCGAGGCGATGAAGATGGAAACGGCGCTGCATGCCGAGCGCGACGGCACCGTCGCCGAGGTGCTGGTCAAGGCCGGCGACCAGATCGATGCCAAGGATCTGCTCATCGCCTTCGGATGAGAAAAGGCGACCGTAGAGCCCATTCTGTCCGCACCTGGCGGCAGCCTTTCATGCAGCATCGATAACGGCTTGACCCGCCGCCGCTGGTCGGGCATCGAACCGGCTCAAATTTGCCGCCGTCGTCAACCGAGTCGCGGCGCGAAAAACGATGTGGAGAAAAAATGGCCGACGATATTACCGATACCAGCCAGACTGTTGCCGCCGGCCAGCTGCGTGCCTTCATCGAGCGCATAGAGCGGCTCGAAGAAGAGAAGAAGACCATTTCCGACGACATCAAGGAAGTGTTTGCCGAGGCCAAAGGCACCGGCTTCGACACCAAGGCGATGCGCACGATCATCCGGCTGCGCAAGAAGGACCAGGCCGAACGCCAGGAGGAGGAAACCATCCTCGACCTGTACAAGGCCGCACTGGGCATGGTCTAGGGCCAGCCAGCCCCGGCGCCGACGCCGGAGATACGGTTTTGGAGCCATGAGCGAATTCGACTTCGGCGCCCGACGCGCCTCTGAATTTCGCCAGCGCGGCTTCTGGGCGCTGTTCGCCGAACGGCACCCGGAAGAAAAAGCCCTGATGGCGAGGCGCGGACCGTGGTTCTGGCAGCGCGGGCTGCCCGACTTCGCATTGGTCCTTTCCATGTATGTCGCGCCGGCACAGAACCATGTCGGCGTCTTCTTCGGCCGCAACGAGAAGTTCGGCGCCACGCAAGCCTGGTCGCGACTGAAGCCGTTCCAGGCGGCGATTGAAGACAGGCTGAAACTCAGGCCGGAACAGAGTTGCGAAGGCCTCGGCATCAATTCGATGTGGCGGGTGAACTGTTATGCCGAGGACAATTGGCCGGCGATGACCGACTGGCTGGTGACCGAATGTTCGCGTATCGAACGTGCGGTCACAGAAGTCCTGGGGCAGGGGTAGATATCAGGTGTTGCCAGACGGCGTCGGATCCTTCTTCCGCTCACGCTGGCAAGGCCGGGTGCCGCTCGACCGGCTGTTCTGGCGCGACCTTGCCCTTGTCGGTACCGCGCTCAACGTCGCGTCCGCGGTAGCAGCGATTATCCTGCTTGCGCTGAAGCTGCCGCTTGTGCTGGTCCTGGCGGTGCATTTCGCGCTGGTGCCCTACAATATCTTCCTGACCTTTGCCGTCTGGCGAACCACGGAAAGGGCCAGTGGCATCAAGGCCTCGTTGATGACGCTCGGGGCTACACTGTGGCTGATCCTGACGGTAGTGGTCTGAGCGAGCATCGACCGCACCAGCCAATTTCACGGATCGCAGACAAAAAGGGCGGCCGCAGCCGCCCTTCCCATCTATCCCCCGATCGTTTGGCTCAAGCCGCCGGCTCGAATTTCAGCGCCACGCCGTTGATGCAATAGCGCAGGCCGGTCGGCGGCGGGCCGTCCTCGAAGACATGGCCGAGATGGCTGCCGCAGCGAGCGCAGTGGCATTCGGTGCGGACCATGCCGTAGCTGCGGTCGACAGTGTTCTCGACCGAGCCCGGTACCGGGTCGTTGAAGCTCGGCCAGCCGGTTCCGCTCTCGAACTTCAGTTTGGATTCAAACAAAGGCTGATCGCAGCCGACGCAGGAAAAGGTGCCGGCGCGCTTCTCGTAAAGCAAGGCGCAGCTTCCTGGCCGCTCGGTGCCGTGGCCGCGCATGACGGCATATTGCTCCGGCGTCAGCCGGGCGCGCCATTCAGCGTCGGTGCGGGTTACGGGGTAGGTATGGGTGTCCATTCGATCTCCTCAGCCTTGCCGGCTCGTTATTGGTTGCAGCCTCGTATTCGCACCAAGATAGGCATTTGTTACGCGTCTGCCCAGTTCCGAGAAGGCGCGCAAGGTTCAGTGCTTTCTTGAAAGCTGCTTCGTCGCGCCTTCGAGCCCGGCCAGTGTCAACGGAAACATGCGGCCGCCGAAAATGTCGCGGATCATCGCGATCGAATGGGTGTAACCCCAGTTCTTTTCGGCCTCGGGATTGAGCCACACCGCGTTCGGCCATTGCTGCAGCAGGCGGCCGAGCCAGACGCTGCCTGCCTCCGGATTCCAGTGTTCGACCGAACCGCCGGGATGAGCGATCTCGTAGGGGCTCATCGACGCGTCGCCGACGACGATCACCTTGTAGTCCGGCCCGTATTTGTGGAGGAGGTCGAAGGTCGGAATCACCTCGGCATGCCTGCGGCGATTGTCCCTCCACACGCCCTCATAGAGGCAGTTGTGGAAATAGAAATATTCGAGCTGGCGGAATTCGGCGCGGGCGGCCGAGAACAGCTCCTCGACGCTTTTGATGTGATCGTCCATCGAGCCGCCGACATCGAAGAACATCAGGAGCTTCACGGCGTTGCGGCGTTCCGGCCGCGTCCGCACGTCGAGATAGCCGTGCTCGGCGGTGGCGTGGATTGTTCCAGGCAGGTCGAACTCCTCCTCGGCACCCTCGCGCACCCAGCGGCGCAGACGCTTCAGCGCGATCTTGATGTTGCGGGTGCCGAGCTCGACGGCATCGTCGAAATTCCTGAACTCGCGTTTGTCCCACACCTTCACCGCGCGGCGGTTGCGGCTCTCATGCTGGCCGATGCGCACGCCTTCGGGGTTGTAGCCATAGGCGCCGAAGGGCGAGGTGCCGCCGGTGCCGATCCATTTCGAGCCACCCTGGTGGCGGCCTTTCTGCTCCTCCAGCCGCTGCTTCAGCGTCTCCATCAGCTTTTCGAAGCCGCCGAGCGCCTCGACCAGCTTTTTCTCTTCCTCGGTCAGGTGCTTTTCGGCGAGGCGACGCAACCAGTCCTCGGGAATGTTCGCGACATCGACCGCATCCGGTCCGCCGAGCGCTTCGATCCCCTTGAAGACATGCGAAAACACCTGGTCGAAGCGGTCGATATGGCGCTCGTCCTTCACCAATGCGGTGCGGGCGAGGTAATAAAAACCTTCGACATCATAGTCGACCAGCCCGGCTTCCAGCCCCTCCAGCACCGACAGATATTCCCGCAGCGAAACGGGAACGCGGGCTGCCTTCAGTTCGAGGAAGAACGGGATGAACATGGTCGGTTATCTGTGGCCTTCGATCTTCTCTCGTGCGGCGCTTGCAATGAATGCGGAACGCGTCAGGCCACGCCGGCCTGCTTCTTCGTCGATCGCCGCCAGAAGGCCGGCGTCGAGCGACAGATTGGCTCGGACGGGCCGGCCCGAGTCGATCAGCACCGGGATCATCACGGCGGATTCGCCGGCGGCAGTATCGAGTTCGTCTTGCAGGAGCAATTGCGCCACCGTACGCGAGACCGGTAACTGCAGATGTTTCGTCGCACGTGCTTCGACCCATTCGCGCACGGCGGAAGTCGCATCGGCAATGGCTTCTTCGGGGCTTGCGCCGCCGCCATGGCAGCCGGGAAGATCAGGGACGCGCACCCCCCAGATGTCCTCTGCCCCATCGAGAATTCCAACATAATGCGTCATGCGGTCTGTCCTCAAATCCATGCAGCCAGCCGGGCGATCGACCGGGCGACACCAGGAGATTGTTCACGATGCCTAGGCACGATGATCATCACCTCTGGCCGTTCCGGATGCTCATATTTGTCGTGCTTGCCGCCGCCGAAACTTACCCAGCCATCGCGCAAAAGCCTGATGATAATTTTGCGCGTATTGGTCTCGATCAACGGCATTACACACCCAGATCATGCGCAATATATTGCGCAATGGCGGCCATTTCAAGCTCCCACTTTCTTCACAATAGATCATACTCGATGAAGCCCGTTCGCCGTGCCACATGGTCGTAGAGCTTGCGCGCGGTGGTGTTGGTCTCGTGCGTCATCCAGTAGACGTTCTTGACGCCGATTTTCGCAGCTTCCTGTTTCACCGCCTCGATCAGCGCTGCGCCGATGCCCTTGCCGCGCACATCCGGGTCGGCGAACAGGTCCTGCAGATAGCAATTGTTTTTTTCCGACCAGCCGGAGCGATGGTAGAGATAGTGGGTGAGACCGACGACCTTGCCGTCGAGGGTCGCAACGAAACCCTTGGGTTCGAACTCACCCGGCGTGAACAGTCGTTGCCAAGTGACGGCATAGACCTCTTCGGGAAGCTTCGTCTCGTAGAAGGTCAGGTAGTCGGTCCACAGCCGCCGCCAGTCGGCGTGGTCGGACTGCGCGAGCGGGCGGACGATGATCTCAGACATTGCATTTCCTCCGAAGGTTCTGGCCGAAACTGCCTTCCAGTTCGGCCGGCAGCAACGGTCCACAGAAGGGAAAGCGCTACTGCTGCCTTCTGGCCATGAAGGCCAGCCGCTCGAACAGGTGCACGTCCTGCTCGTTCTTCAAGAGGGCGCCATGCAGTTTGGGCAGGGCATTCTTCGGGTCGGCGCGCAAATCTTCCGGCGCAATGTCGTCGGCGACCAGCAGCCTTATCCAGTCGAGCGCTTCGGAGGTCGATGGCTTCTTCTTCAGCCCCGGCACCTCGCGGATCTCGTAGAACTGGGTCAGCGCCGCCCGCACCAGGTTCTGCTTGATGCCGGGATAGTGGACATCGACAATTCTGTGCAGCGTGTCGACGTCGGGAAAGCGGATATAGTGAAAGAAGCAGCGACGCAGGAAGGCGTCCGGTAGCTCCTTCTCATTGTTGGAGGTGATGATGACGATCGGCCTTACGGCGGCACGGATAGTTTCGCCGGTCTCGTAGACGAAGAACTCCATCCGATCGAGTTCCTGCAGCAAATCGTTGGGGAATTCGATGTCGGCCTTGTCGATCTCGTCGATCAAAAGCACAACCTTTTTACCGGCCGCGAACGCCTCCCAAAGTTTGCCGCGCTTGATGTAATTCCTGATGTCGTTGAACCTGCTATCGCCGAGCTGGCTGTCGCGCAGGCGCGAGACCGCATCATACTCGTAAAGGCCCTGCTGCGCCCTGGTGGTCGACTTGACGTGCCATTCGATCAGATCGAGGCCGAGTGCCGCCGCCACCTGGCGCGCCAGTTCCGTCTTGCCGGTGCCGGGCTCGCCCTTAACCAGCAAGGGCCGCTCCAGCGCGATCGCCGCGTTGACGGCCACCATCAGATCCTTGTCGGCGACATAGGCCGCCGTGCCTTCGAAACGCATTTTTGCTCCTTGGTTGCCATGACAACCGTAAGGAGGCGGACTTGCCAGTGCAAGGCACGGCGGCGCTTGGCGCTGAACAGAAGCAACGGATTTGCAGAGAATAAAGTCGCCGGCCACGCTGTCTCTCTGGCGCTTGCCCGATGAGCCGCCTATATTGCGGGTGACGGTCTGTGCTTCCCGGCAGGAGAACATTTTCCCCGGGGCCTTAACGATCCTTAGGGAGCTGTCCCTGGGAAGACCCGTGGGTTTTCTCACACGGCGCCCACCTACTTTGTAGGTTCCCGGGATCGCTCTCTCCACCGGTTGTGTGGACCGTCGCTTCTCCAAGGCGTCTCCACGCATTCGGTGAATGATACGGTGGAAACGCCGCTCTTCTCCATTCAAATCTGGCCTTCTCCAGCGTTGGCGCATGACATTGTCTAGAGACCTGAAAAAGCAGCTTCGCCGCGAGGCACTTGGGCGCCGCGACGCGCTCGATGAATTCTGGCGGGTGGAGATCGCGCTGGAAATGGCTGAGACTGCGCGCGATCACCTCCACATCGAAGCGGGTCAGATCGTTTCCGGCTTCTGGCCGATGCGTTCGGAGGTCGACGTCAGGCCGCTGATGTTTGCGTTGCGCGAGAAGGGCGCACGGCTCTGCCTGCCGGCCATTCTCGACAAGACCACCATCGTCTTTCGCGAGCTGGTGCGCGGCGCGCCGATGGTCGAGATGGGTTTCGGCACGGTCGGTCCGCATGAGGAGGCTGAGGTGCTCGATCCCTCGGTGATGCTGGTGCCGCTCGCCGCCTTCGACGCGCGAGGCCATCGCATCGGCTACGGCGCTGGCTATTACGACCGCGCCATCGCCAGGCTGATCGACAAGGGACAGCCGCCGCGACTGATTGGCATCGCCTTCGATTGCCAGGAGGTGGCGCAGGTGCCGGATGAGGACCATGACGTCATCATCGCGGAAATACTCACCGAGAGCGGGTTGCGCCGCTTCGTGCCAAAATTGTAGATAAATGGACGCATGATCTTTCACTGGCGTCATGCAGCTTTTGCTTCGCTGACCTTCGGTGCGGGATCATATGAGACTTCTCTTCCTCGGTGACATGGTTGGAAAAACGGGACGCACCGCGGTGTGGGAACAACTGCCCGGGCTGATCTCCGACTTCAAACTCGATTTCGTCATCGTCAACGGCGAGAACGCCGCCGGCGGCTTCGGCATCACCGAAGACATCTTTCGCGAGACGATCGCGGCCGGCGCCGATGTCGTCACCACGGGCAACCATGTCTGGGATCAGCGCGACGCGCTGGCCTTCGCGCCGCGCGAAGAACGTTTCCTGCGCCCCTCCAACTTTCCCAAGGGCACGCCCGGACGCGGCTCCGGCGTCTACATCGCCAGGAGCGGCGCGCGCGTGCTGGTCGCCAACATCATGGGCCGGGTGTTCATGCATCCCGAGCTCGACGACCCGTTCCAGGCCGGCGAACGCGAGCTTGCCGCCTGTCCGCTCGGCGAGCAGGCGGATGCGGTGGTCATCGACTTCCACGCCGAGGCGACCTCGGAAAAGATGTGTTTCGCGCATTTCGTCGATGGCCGTGCCAGCCTCGTCATCGGCACCCACACACACCAGCCGACCGGCGACCACCAGATCCTCAATGGCGGCACCGGCTACATGTCCGACGCCGGCATGTGCGGCGACTATGATTCCTCGCTCGGCATGGACAAGGAGGAACCGCTCAACCGGTTCCTGTCGAAAGTGCCGAAAGGGCGCTTCGAGGCCGCCACCGGACCGGCGACATTGTGCGGCGTCGGGGTCGACATTTCCGACCGCACCGGGCTGACGGAGAAGATCGCGCCGTTTCGTCGCGGCCCGCGGCTGGAGGAAACCGCCCCGTCCTTCTGGTCGTGACATTGATATAGCCGCGCATAGTACCTAACTGCCGGCGACACTGCTCTAGATCGTTAATAGAGGGGACGACCTCCATGCAGCTCATCGAATTCCTGGCGCCGCATTTTCAATTCGCGTCCGATCCAACGGCCTGGGTCGCGCTGCTGACGCTGATCGTGCTGGAGATCGTTCTCGGCATCGACAATCTGATCTTCATCTCGATCCTGACCAACAAGCTGCCGGTAGCCCAAAGGGCCCGCGCACGCCGCCTCGGCATCTCGGCGGCGCTGGTCATGCGGCTAGTGCTGCTGGCCACCATTTCGATCATCGTTCAGTTGACGACGCCGGTGTTCACCGCCCTCGGCCGCGGCTTTTCCTGGCGCGACCTGATCCTTATCGCCGGTGGCCTGTTCCTTGTCTGGAAGGCAACCAAGGAAATCCATCACACGGTCGATCCCGACGACCACAAGGACACGATGCTGGGCGAGACGCTGCAGATCAGCCTTGCCGGTGCGATCTTCCAGATCCTGCTGCTCGACCTCGTCTTCTCCATCGATTCGATCATCACCGCCGTCGGCATGACCGACGAGATCGCCATCATGTATATCGCCGTGATCGTCGCGGTCAGCGTGATGATGCTTGCGGCCGGACCGCTGGCGGACTTCATCGCCAGGAACCCGAGCATCGTCATGCTGGCGCTGGGCTTCCTTTTAATGATCGGCATGACGCTGATCGCCGACGGCATGGGTTACCATGTGCCCAAGGGCTATATTTATGCGGCGATGGGCTTTTCGGCGCTCGTCGAGGGGCTCAACATGCTGGCCCGACGGCGCAAGAAGGCGAAGGCGGGCGGCGGGCACTGAGGGGCGGCGGATACCAAACCGAGATCAATCGCGTGCTCCGTCACCATGTGATTGAACAGGAAAAACGGCGATCTTGAGCCGGTTCAGTTCGTCGGCACACCCTTCGGGTGACGGTCGCCGATCAGGTCGAGCGTCAGGCCGTGTTCCAGCCACGCCTTGGCGCCGGCCAGCACGAGGGTGAAGCCGCCGGTTGAACCGATGGCCTCCTTCACCTGCTCGTCGCCGTTGCCGGCGAAACCGAAATTGCGAACCTCCACAAAGGTCGCATCGCCGGGCATTTCGGTGAAGGTCCAGACCACCGTGGTCGGCGGATCGCTCCACTGCATGACGATCTTGTCGTTCGCGACGATCTCGCTGACATCGACTGTCGTCGAGACGCCGTACATGCGCCACTCCCAACGAACCTGCTTTCCGCTGTCGAGACGGCCGCTGCCGTGGGTGAACCAGAATTTCGTGGTGATGGCCGGATCGACGATGGCCTCGAACACGTGGGCGACAGGCCGCCGGATCAGCATGCCGGCTTCGGCGGTCGGTGTCTCGCGGATTTCCATGGGATTGTCCTTTCCGGGCTTGGCGCTCACCAGGCGTCTGGTTCGCGCAGCATGTGAACGATGCTGGCTGGATTGCTGATCCAGCCGCCGCGGAAGCCCTCGCCCAGAGGCTCGATAGCATCGCAACGCACAATTCCGGCCCTGGCGAAATGATCCGCAGCGGCGGGAAAATCATCGGCAAACAGCTCCAGCCACACTTCGGCTTGGCTCATCATCGGCGCTTCATCGATCCACAAGCGGTTGGGACCGAGCTCGAAGCCGATTCCGGCGCCTTATCGGTGAACGGCTTCAGGCCGACGACGTCGCGGTAGAAGGCGACCGTCGTCTCATATTGGTGTGGCGGCACCTTCATGGCGATATTGATGCCACCGGTGATCTTCGCGGTCATTGCGGGCTCCGTCGTCATGTTCAGATATTGGTCTCGTTGGCGGGTTCGCCCTTCATCTCGCTGCGGTAGTAGCCCTCGCGCAAATTGATGCCGTATTCGACATAGGCCTTCATGCAGGCCAGCATCTGCGACCAGCCCTCGCAGTTGAGGTAGGATTTCTTCAGGCCGACCGCACCTTCCCGCCAGCCGCTCTCGGCGATGGTGACGAAGGTGCCGCCATCGTCGAGCGGTTCGAAATTCATCTCGACGCGGGTCTTGTAGGCCGGCTTGCCGTCGGCATCGGCGGCATCCCAGCGCAGCACGATGCGGCTGTCCTTGACCACCTCGTCGACCTCGACCGGCACCTTGCCCCACCAGACGACACTGGCACCCGCTTCCAGCGGCGCGCTGGCACCGCCGATCGTGGTGAAATAGCCGCTGAGTTTCGTTGGATTGACGACCGCGTCGAAGACGTCGGCGACCGGCCTGCCGATGCGTCCTGAAACACTGAATCCAAGTGACATATCCACAACTCCTTCCCTTGATTGGCCGAAGGATATGTTATAGAAATATAACATGTCAAGCCGATCGCAAGACGACAATGTTTTCAAGGCGCTGGCGCATCCGCGCCGGCGCGAAATCCTGGATCAGCTGAAGGATGCGCCAAGGACCACCGGCATGCTGTGCGATGCGTTTCCCGATATCGATCGCTGCACCGTGATGCTACACCTCAAGGTGCTGGAGGAGGCCGACCTCATCGTCGCGCGGCGCGACGGACGCGAGCGCTGGAACCATCTCAACGCGCTGCCGATCAAGCAGATCCATGACCGCTGGATCAGCCAGTATGCCGGCCATGCGCTCAGCATCATCGACCGGCTGAAGTCGGATCTGGAGGCGTGAGCGGTGGCGGCGATCCATGTCGTGCGTCCCATGCGCCGTGTGGCTGGACGAATTGAGCCGATTTATCTATAAGCCGGCCATTCCGACAGAGAACGCCGTGCTTCCACGAGTTGCACCTGGGACGCTCTGAAATTTTGAATTCGAGCATTGCGCAAGTCGAGGTGAGATCACCTGCTTCGGATGCTCTAGCCGAGAACACGACAGGGGTGCCATGGCTGGCCATTCACAGTTCAAGAACATCATGCACCGCAAGGGCCGCCAGGATGCGGTGCGGTCGAAAATGTTTTCCAAGCTGGCGCGCGAAATCACCGTCGCCGCCAAGAGCGGTACGCCCGACCCATCGATGAACCCGCGCCTGCGCCTGGCGATCCAGAACGCCAAGGCAGTGTCGATGCCGAAGGACAACATCCAGCGCGCCGTCAACAAGGCCTCGATGGGCGACGCCGAGAATTACGAAGCCGTGCGTTATGAGGGCTATGGTCCAGGTGGCGTCGCCGTCATCGTCGAGGCCCTGACCGACAACCGCAACCGTTCGGCCTCGAACGTGCGCGCCGCCTTCACCAAGGCGGGCGGGGCGATGGGTGAAACCGGCTCGGTGTCGTTCATGTGGGACCGCGCCGGCGAGATCTACTATCCGGCATCGGCCGGCAGCGCCGACAAGATCATGGATGCGGCGATCGAAGCCGGCGCCGATGATGTCGAGTCCGATGAGGAAGGCCACACGATCTATTGCGCCTTCGAAAATCTCGGCGAGGTATCGAAGGCTCTGGAAGGCGCGCTCGGCGAGGCCGAATCGGTGAAGCCGATCTGGCGGCCGCAAAACAATGTTCCGGTCGACGAGGAGCGGGCACAATCGCTGATGAAGCTGGTCGCCACTCTCGAGGATGACGATGACGTGCAAAGCGTCTACGCCAACTTCGAGGTCGATGACGAGACGATGGCCAAGCTCAGCGCGGCATGAGCGAAAAAGCGCTTCCCATCATCCGCATCACCTATTGCACGCAGTGCCAGTGGCTGCTGCGTGCCGGCTGGATGGCGCAGGAGCTGCTGTCGACCTTCGGCACCGATCTCGGCGAGGTGACGCTAGTGCCTGGCACCGGCGGCATCTTCACCATTTCCTGCAACGATACTCTGGTTTGGGACCGCAAGCGCGATGGCGGCTTTCCAGACGCGGCCAAACTCAAGCAGCTTGTGCGCGACGTCATCGATCCGGATCGCGATCTCGGCCATTCGGATCGAAAAACAAAGGCCTGAAGAGCGTCGGCAGCACCGTCACTTACGTCGCAACGCTCCGAAAGCCGCGCCTACGGCGATGCCCATAGCGATGCCGATTGGCAGATCATCCAGAGCGGCGCCGATCGCCGAGCCGACACCAACTCCGATGGCCATGCCGAAGGCCATGTTTGAGTACTGATCCTTCAAGATCCGTCTCCAAAAAACGTCCTGAACTTTTCAGGCGCGGAGCCTCACTGTCGGCCATCGATGGCTCCGCCCATTGCGGTCAACGCGCGGCGAACCAGAAGGATGCCAGCGCGGCTATGCCGCTGACGGTGCGGACATGGTTCCACATCACCCATTCATTGAGGTATCGCGACCACAGACTTGCGCCGCTGGCGCTTGCCGGATCGACGGTGGCGAGCGCATCGTTCAGCGGGACGTTGAAGACCATCGTCACCACCACGATGCCGATGAGATAGACCAGGCTACCGGCAATCAGCCAGAGCGAACCCGACTGGCTCCAGTCCATCACCGCGCCGGCGCCGACAATGAGGCACGCAAGCGCCGTGCCGAACAACGCTGTCATGAACAGCGGCGTCACAGCGGTCACATTGATCGAATTCATCGCCGCGATGCCGCCAGCGGCCGGCATGCGGCCGAGGCCCGGCATGACGAAGGTGGAAAAGGCGAAGAAGACGCCGCCGATGACGCCCGAGCCGATTGCGGCGATGAAGATGAGGATGGGCAGAACTTTCGCGATCATGTCAGTTGCTCCAGATGCCGGTTGCGGTTTCTTCTGCTTAAAATATGAGTATTCCTCACATTTGCAAAATGTGATAAACCCTCGTATTTGACGAGTCAAGCGATTTTGGTGGTATGAGAGATAGTCATGGAAGATGCGGCCTCGCCGGTTTCCCCTCAGGAGCAGATCGCTTCGCCGCGCCGGGCGCCAAGCCAGCAGCGCAGCCGCGAACGGGTCGAGCGGATGCTGGCCGCCGCTTCGGCGCTGATTGCCGAGCAAGGCAGCGACGCCATGCGCATGGGTGAAGTGGCGGAAAGGGCCGGTGTGTCGATCGGCTCGCTCTACCAGTTCTTTCCGGACAAGCGGGCGATCATCTGGGCACTGGCCGAGCGCTATACCGCAGAGAGCCAGGCCTGCATCTCGGCCGCACTAGCCGGAGTCAGTGACGCCGAAGGGCTGGGCCAAGCGTTTTCGGAACTCATCGATATCTACTACCGGCTGTTCCTGGCGGAGCCGGTGATGCGCGACATCTGGTCGGGCACGCAGGCCGACAAGGCGTTGCGCCAGCTCGAGCTCGCCGACAGCCGGGCCAATGCGGAGTTTCTGACCACGGTGCTGAAACGACTGCGACCGGCGGCCGATCCGGTGGCGCTGGAAACGACGGCGTTGCTGGTCTGGCAGATGGGTGAAGCCGCCATGCGGCTGGCGATCTCGGTCGAGCGGCAGGAGGGCGACAGGCTGGTCGCCGCCTACAAGCGGATGGCACTCAGGGAATTGCTGGCTGAATAGCAGGCGGAAAAGCGCCAGGATGAATGCTGCAACAAAAAACCCGCCACAAGGGCGGGTTTTCGATCTGCGATAGGTGTTCGCCCTTAGAGGCCGAAACCTTCGAAACGCTTCTTGAACTTCGACAGGCGGCCGCCGCGGTCGAGCAGGGTCTGCTGGCCGCCGGTCCAGGCCGGGTGGGTGGTCGGGTCGATATCGAGGTTCATCGTATCGCCTTCCTTGCCCCAGGTCGAACGGGTCATGTATTCGGTGCCGTCGGTCATGACGACCTTGATGGTGTGGTAATCGGGATGAATGTCGGTCTTCATGGTTCGGTTCCTGGCTTGCCGGCGCTGCTGACGGGCATAAGCCTGCGTCGATGCGCCCCTTTTTAAAACTCGAAGCCGCAGCTATTGAGGAGCCACGGCTTCTAAAACGGTCGGCGAGCCTATACATCAGCCGGAATTGAATCACAAGGCCGCGGCAAGCGCATATTGAAGCGCATGGCTCAAAGGGCGGCTAGAGGAAACACTGGGATGGCGCACATCAGCAGCGCAGACGAGCGCCGGCGCTCGCTCAAGCCGCTCGGGCGCCTGTTTCCGTATATCGCGCACTATCGCACGCTGTTCATCGGCGCCCTCATCTCGCTGGTCATCGCCGCGACAACGACCCTGGCGCTGCCGCTCGCGGTACGGCGCATGATCGATCATGGGTTCTCGTCGGCCAACACCATCTTCATCGCCGAATATTTCGCCGCGCTGGTGGCGATGGCCGCGCTGCTGGCGGCGGCATCGGCCGGCCGCTACTACTTCGTCATCACGCTTGGCGAACGCGTCGTCGCCGACATCCGCCGCGATGTCTTTGCTCATGTGACGACGCTGTCGCCTTCCTTTTTCGATACCGCCCAGTCGGGCGAGATCGTGTCGCGGCTCGCCGCCGACACCACGCAGGTCAAGTCCGCGGTCGGGGCGACGGCCTCGGTCGCGCTGCGCAACGTCATCCTTGGGCTCGGTGCTCTGGGGATGATGGTGATCACCAGCCCGAAACTGTCCGGCCTGGTGATTGCCGCTATTCCCGTCATCGTGCTGCCGCTGGTCGCTTTCGGCCGCTCGGTGCGGCGCAAGTCACGGCAGGCGCAGGACACGCTGGCCGATGCGACAGCCTATGCCAGCGAACAGGTCGGCGCGGTGCGCACGCTGCAGGCCTTCACCAACGAGAAGCTGGTCACCGGCCATTTCTCGGCTGCGGTGGAAGCCGCTTTCGAGGCGGCGCGCGCCTCGATCTTCGCGCGCTCCTTCCTCACTTTCTTTGCCATTTTCACCATCTTCTCGTCCGTCGTGGCGGTGCTGTGGTTCGGCTCGCGCGACGTGCTCGAAGGCTCGATATCGCCGGGCACGCTCGGCCAGTTCCTGCTCTATTCGGTGTTTGCCGCCGGCGCGCTGGGTGCGCTGTCGGAGGTGTGGGGCGAGCTTGCGCAAGCTGCGGGTGCTGCCGAACGGCTGACCGAGATCCTGGCCGAGAAACCGGCGATCCATGCTCCGGCAGATCCGAAGCCACTGCCCGCGGTCGCTAAGGGCGAGATAGTCTTCGACAACGTCTCCTTCTCCTACCCGGCGCGGCCCGACCGCGCCGCCGTGCACGGCTTGAGCTTTCAGGTCATGCCCGGCGAAACGGTAGCGATTGTTGGGCCGTCAGGGGCTGGCAAGAGCACGGTGTTTTCGCTGATCCTGCGCTTCTACGATCCCGAAACAGGCAAGATCCTGATCGATGGCGTCGACGTGCGTGAGGCCGATCCCGTTTCGGTCCGCCAGCGCATCGCCATCGTGCCGCAGGACGTCACCATCTTCGCGGCCACCGCGAGCGACAATATCGGCTTCGGCCGGCCGGGCGCCAGCAAGGCCGAGATCGAGACGGCGGCGAAGGACGCACTCGCCGACGAATTCATCCTCAGGCTGGAAAAAGGCTATGACAGCCAGGTCGGCGAACGCGGCGTGACGCTTTCCGGCGGCCAGCGCCAGCGGGTGGCGATCGCCCGCGCCATTCTGCGCGACGCGCCGATCCTGCTGCTCGACGAAGCCACCTCCGCGCTCGATGCCGAAAGTGAGACGCTGGTGCAGATCGCGCTGGAACGCCTGATGCAGGGCCGCACCACGATCGTCATCGCCCACCGGCTGGCAACGGTGCTGAAGGCCGACAGGATCCTGGTCATGGATGGCGGCTCGATCGTCGAGGAAGGCACGCATCAGAGCCTGGTCGCCAAGGGCGGCATCTATGCGCGGCTGGCCAAGCTGCAATTCGAAACAGGCGCCAGCGCCTTCAAGGGGGCGGCGGAGTAGTTCAAGCTGTCTGCACTCCTGAAGTGCCGGCCGCCCTACGCCGTTCCATAGCGCTGCTTCAGATGGTTCACGAGATAGGTGGCGTTGAGCTTTTCGCCGGTTGCGCGCTCGAGCAGATCCGGCGTCGACCAGCGTGATCCCTGCGACCAGATTTTTTGGCGGCGCCAGTCGTTGATCGCCTCGAAATTGCCTTTGGCAAGATCCTCGTCGGCTGAAGGATGTTCCCGCGTCAGCGCCGCCCATTGCTGCGCAGCCATCATCGCGCCCAGCGTGTAGGAGGGGAAGTAGCCGAAGGCCGCACCCGGCCAATGCACGTCCTGCATCGGCCCGTCGGCGGGGTTGTCAATGGTGGAAAGGCCGAGATAGTCGCGCATCTTGGCGTCCCAGGCTTCGGGCAGGTCGGCCACCTCCAGTCGGCCCGAGACGAGCTCCTGTTCCAATTCGTAGCGCAGGATGACATGCAAGGGATAGGTCACCTCGTCGGCATCGACACGGATCAGGCCGCGCTCGACGCGATGCACATGCGGCAGGATATCGTCGAGCGACCAGGCTTCGCCGAGATGCTTTTCGACCACCGGCAGCGCCCAGCGCCAGAAGGCCGGGTTGCGGCCGAGCTGCTTTTCGACGAACAGGCTCTGGCTTTCATGCACGGCCATGCCGCGCGCCTTGCCGAGCGGCCAGTGCGACCATGTCTTCGGCAGGTTCTGTTCGTAGAGCGCATGGCCGGTTTCGTGCAGCACACCCATCAGCGCCGACAGGAAATCGGAGGTCTTGTAGCGGGTGGTTATGCGGACATCGCTCGGTACGCCGCCGCAGAAAGGATGGTGCGACACCGATAGCGACCCGTGTGTCAGGTCGAAGCCGACCGCCGCCATCATGGCAAGGCCAAGCTCGCGCTGCCGGTCGATCGCGTAGGTGCCCGAAAGCGGCTTCAACGGGCGCTTGCGCAGCCGCGCGTCCTGGATCGCCAGCGCCTCCGGTACAAACCTCTTCAGGAAAGCCTTCAGGTCGGTGAACACCGGCGTGATATCGGCGGTGCGGTTGCCAGGATCGTACTGTTCCATCAGCGCGTCATAGGGGGCAAGGCCGAGCACGTCGGCACGCAGCGCCGCCTCCTCGCGCACCAGCGCCACCACGCCCTCCAGCGCCGGCTGGAAGGCCGCCCAGTCGTTCTTGGCGCGCAGGTCGCGCCACAGCTGCTCACAGCGCATGCGAGCCGTCGTCTGGCGTTCGACGAATTCGACCGGCAGGCAGGTCAGGTTGGTGTACTGCCGCCGCAGTTCCGCGACGGCGGCCCGTTGCTCTTCACCAAGCGCCTCGCCTTCTGCGACAGCGATCCAGTCCGCTATCTCCGGCGCCGTTGCCCTGGTGTGATACATGCCGGCCAGTGCCGACATCGCCTCGGCACGCTTCTCGCCGCCGCCGACGGCCATGTGAGTGGCTTCGTCGGCGCCGAGGATGGCCAGCGCATGCTCGAGCGCTTCGAGCTTATGGCCGAGATCATCGAGTTTCTGAAAGGACATGGCGGCTTCCGTGATTGAGGACGGCGCGAAAAGACACCAACGCAAAAGCCTTGGCAACCCTCAGGCACTGTGCCGGGAATGCATCTTGCGCTGATGCGGTCATGCGTGAAATGCTGCAGCCACAGTTGAGGGGAACAGCATGATCGGCGACATCCTGGTTGGGCTGGTGGCCTTGATCCATGCCTACATCGTCTATCTCGAGATGGTGCTTTGGGACACGCCGCGCGGGCACCAGGCTTTCGGTTTGACACCCGAATTCGCCGGTGCCTCGAAAGTACTCGCCGCCAACCAGGGGCTCTACAACGGTTTCCTCGCCGCCGGCCTCATCTGGGGGCTTTACCTCGGTGCTGCCGGTTTCCAGGTCAAGGTTTTCTTCCTGTTGTGCGTCGCCATTGCCGGCCTCTATGGTGCGGCGACGGTCGGCCGCAAAATCCTGTTCATCCAGACCGTGCCGGCGATTGCCTCCCTGATCGCGGTCTGGCTGGGCTGGTAAAAGGACGCCCGCGGAATTGAGTCCCGAGGGCGTCGGGCGGCCCTTCCTCTTGGACCGTCAGGGGCTACGGCTTCAGCCGTTCGGGTAGTTGCCGCCGTCGGCGCCGTCGCCCATCAGGAAGCCACTGCCGGTATTGAGCCTCAGCCGTTGGTCGACATTGTCGAGGCGGCGTAGCAGGTCATGGTATTGCGCGGCCGGTATCCTGCCATGATCCGACGCCGCGATTTTCTCAGCTGCCTGGGTAATGTGCGCGGTGCGCATTTCCAGCCGCTGCGCCACGGCCAGGGTGATGTTGTTGGCCCGCTTGGCGTCGACTATGCCTTGGCGAACGCCCTGGACCTGTTGGATGACACTGTCGATCCGGGGCCCCGTGAAATCGGTCGGGTCGGTTGCGTCGAGAGCACCCTTGTGATGGCCGGCGGCATAGGCGCCGGCAAGCGGAACGGCGATGAGAAACGCCGCGAGTGTTGCAGTTCTAAGCGGTGTCCTGGGAGTGAAAGAGCGCATCACGCGTCTCCTCTTGTAAAGGAAGGCGGCGGTTGTTCCGCCTGCCTTCTGGCCTTTGGGCCGTCCGGTTCCGTCGTGTCGCGATGCGGGAGACTCATCGCCGGCGGTTCTCAGCCCGGGCGGGAAGCTAGGACCGCCCTGCGACAATGTGTAATTAAAAAAAGATAATCTTTTCAGGTCTTGCCGGCGTCAGTCCACGCCCTAGAGTTGAGCCGACGAACAAATTCGCGTGAGCTCGCGTGATGAGAGATCAACGTTCGGTGAGCTTCAGTTCAATACGGCGGTTCTTGTTCCGCGCCTCTTCTGTGTCGGCGGCATCGAGCGGCTGAAACTCACCGAAGCCGGCGGCGACGAGCCGGTTGGCCGGCACGCCGTTCTCGATCAGAAATTTCACCACCGAGGTCGAACGCGCCGTCGACAACTCCCAATTGTCGCGATAGCGGCCGGTGCCGGAGAGCGGCTTGTTATCGGTATGGCCGTCGACGCGCAGCACCCAGTTGATTTCGGGCGGGATTTCCTTCTGCAACTCGATGATGGCGTCGGCGAGTTTCTTCATCTCGACCTTGCCGGCATCGTTGATCACCTCGGAGCCGGTCGGGAACAGCACTTCCGACTGGAAGACGAAGCGGTCGCCGACGATGCGGATATTCTCGCGGTCGGCGAGGATTTCGCGCAAGCGGCCGAAGAAGTCGGAGCGGTAGCGGTTCAGTTCCTGCACGCGCTGCGCCAACGCGACGTTCAGGCGGCGGCCGAGATCGGCGATCTTGGTGTTGGAATCGCGGTCGCGGGTTTCGGAGACGTTGAGCGCATCCTCGAGCGCGCCGATCTGCTTGCGCAAGGCCGCGATCTGCTGGTTGAGGATCTCGACCTGGCTCAGCGCCTGCTGACTGATCTGGCGCTGGTTATCGAGTTCGCCGCCCAGTGCCGCGGCGCGTTGGTTGGCGGCGTCACCGGCGCCCGCGCCTTGCGCCAGCAATTGTTCGAGCCGGCTCTTTTCCGCTTCGGTCGCCGACAGCGATGCCTGCAGATTGGCCAGCGAGTCATCCTTGTCCTGCGTTGATGAGCGCTCCAACGCCAGAAGCTGGGTCAATTCGTTGATTTGCGAGTTGAGGCGCGTGAGTGCCGTATCCTTGCCGGAAATTTCGCGACCGAGCAGGAACTGCGCCAGAACGAAGACGGTGAGCAGGAACATGATGGCCAGCAACAGCGTCGACAGCGCGTCGACGAAGCCCGGCCAATAGTCGATGCGGCGATCGGTGCGCCGGCCCCTGGCGAGTGCCACGTCAATGCACCCCAGGCTTCTTCAGGGCATCGGCGATCTTTTCCAGCGTGTTGCGCATCGCCTTCTGTTCGTCGGACTGGGCCTCGACCCAGTCGCGCATGATCTGCTGTTCCGAGCGCATGTTCTTGACCAGGCCGGAAATGCCGTCGGCGAGATTGGCCATGGCGGTGGCGACGCGTGGATTGGAGCCGCCGCCATTCTCCTGCATGCTGCGCAATCTTTCCGACAGGACCCGGATCTCGTCCGAGGATTCGGCCTTGGCCGGGTCAGAGACGACGATGTCGGACGACAGGTCGGTAACCGAGGACAGCCAGTTTTCCAGCTCGGTGTAGAAGCGCGTTTGGGCGCGGCCGGCCTGCAGGTCGAGGAAACCGAGCACCAGCGAGCCGGACAGGCCGAAGAGCGAGGACGAGAAGGCCGTGCCCATACCGGCCAGCGGCGCGGAAAGCCCTTGCTTGAGCGAATCGAGCACAGCCGCGGCGTCACCGGTGCCCGGATCGAGCGATTCAATCGTCTCGCGGATCGAGCCGATAGTGTTCAACAGGCCCCAGAAGGTGCCGAGCAGGCCGAGGAATACCAGCAGGCCGACGAGGTAGCGCGAGGTGTCGCGGCTTTCGTCGAGGCGCGTGGCGATGGAGTCGAGCATGGTGCGCATCGAGCTGGTCGAGAAAGCCGTGGCCGAGGAGCGGCCGATCATCGCCTTCATCGGCGCCAGCAGCACCGGTTCGGTGGTCTCCGAGCCGGCTCGGAAGGAGTTGACCCAACGAACTTCGCGAAACAGCCGTCCGACTTGGGCGAAGGCCAAGAGGATGCCGACCACCAGCACGCCCACGATCAGCCCGTTGAGGCCGGGATTGCTGCTGAAGGCGGTCGAGATCTGCCGGGTCAGGATGGCGGCGATGAAGGCGACGATGGCCAGGAAGATCACCATGGTCAGCAAAAAGACCTGCGGGCTTGAGAGTTTGTGCGGGTCGTAGATTAGGACATCAGAGCGCCTGCCCATGCCGAAGGATTTGAGAAAAGCCATCCGTGCCCCGTTTCCGATGCCGCCGCGATCACGTAAAGCGCGACTCTAAACGGAATTGTGACCAAATTGAATGGCGCTTGGCAAGATTGCCGCGTCGACGTCTGTGTCAGAGCCGATTGATGACCAGACAGTCGACCATGGCGGCCAGATGCAGGCCGGCGCCGGTGACGACGAAACCATGCCACAGCGCATTGTGGAAGCGCAGCCCCTTCCAGGCAAAGAAGACGACGCCGCAGGAGTAGACGATGCCGCCGGCGACGATGAGGGCGATCGACATCGTCGGCAGCGTCTGGACAAGGGGCTTGACCAGGATGATGCCGCTCCAGCCGATGGCGAGATAGAAGCCGATGGCCAGCCGGTCGAAACGGCCGGGAAAAAACACCTTGATGGCAATGCCCAGCACCGCTGCGGTCCAGACCAGGACAATCATCCAGCTCGCCAATGGCGAGCCTTCGAGCTGGGCCAGGAAAGGCGTGTAGGTCGCGGCGATCAGCAGATAGATCGCGGCGTGATCGAAACGTCGCAAGACCCATTTCGCCGGCGACGACACTGGCCAAAGATTGTAGGTCATCGACACCGACAGCACGGTGAGCAGCGAGACCACATAGAAGGCGGCGGCAATGTATTCGCCCGGCCCGACACGAAAGGCCGACAGCGCCAGCAATGCCGAACCGACCGATATCGCCAGCACGATGCCGACCGCGTGGACGATGCCGTCAGCGATCATCTCGGCGCGCGAATAGTGCCAGCGTCCAACGAATGGGATGTCGGGGGTGGGATCGATGTCGTTCACTGCCGGGTTTCCTGCGCCGAGCGCTCCAATTTGGACGCTCGCAGGGCAGTATTTCAAGTCTTGTTTGCGGTTTTACGACTGCGGCGCTTCAGCACGGCATGCCTTCAACGCGGCTTTCCTGTCAACGAGAAGAGAGCGGCTTCTTCACGGCCTTCAGCAGGGCTCGCTGGATGACCTCGTTGCCGGCGACAACCGAGCCGTTGTCGAGCATGTCCTGGCCGCCATCCATGTCGGAGACGAAGCCGCCCGCCTCGCGGATCAAAAGCAGCCCGGCGGCGATGTCCCAGGCGGACAGGCCCGTTTCCCAGAACCCGTCCATGCGGCCGGCGGCGACATAGGCAAGGTCGAGCGAGGCGGAGCCCATGCGGCGGACGCCGGAGACTTCGGCCATGACATTGCGCAGCTCGACGAGGAAATTGCCGTGATGGCCACGGCCGAGATGCGGCATGCCGCAGCCGATCACCGTGTCGACCAGTTTGATGCGTCCGGCGACGCGCAAGCGGCGGTCGTTCATGAAAGCGCCGCCGCCGCGTTCGCAGGTGTAGAGCTCGTCCATCGCCGGATTGTAGATGACGCCGGCAACGATCTGTCCCTGGCGTTCCAACGCGATCGAAACGGCAAAGAGCGGGATGCCGTGCAGGAAATTGGTGGTGCCGTCGAGCGGGTCGACGATCCAGCGATGCTGGCTGTCGTCACCCTCGACCGCGCCACGCTCTTCCATCAGGAAGGCATAGCCCGGCCTTGCCTTGGACAGTTCGGCAAAGACGATGTCCTCGGCCTTACGGTCGGCCTGACTGACATAGTCGCCGGGGCCTTTCATCGAGACCTGCAGGTTCTGCACCTCGCCGAAGTCGCGCGATAGCGAGCGGCCGGCCTTCATTGCGGCCTGGACCATGACGTTGAGGAGGGCTGAGCGTGCCATAGTGGTTCTTCCTGGTGCTTCGCTTTAGACACTGTCTTGATGTATGTCGGTGACCCAAAACCGGGGCCACCTGCGCGACATGCATCAGTCGGCGCGGCGCACGTAAGTGATTTCGTTGGTGTCGACGATGATGCGCTCGCCGGCGCCGATGAATGGCGGCACCAGCACGCGGATGCCGTTATCCAGGATCGCGGGCTTGTAGGATGAGGCCGCCGTCTGACCCTTCACCACCGGGTCCGCCTCGGTGATGGTCAGCGTCACATAGTCGGGCAGCGAAATGCCGATCGGCCGCTCTTCGTAGAGCTGGACCGTCACCATCATGCCGTCCTGCAGGAAGGCGGCGCGATCGCCGACGAAGTCCTTGTTCAGTTCGAGCTGCTCGTAACTTTGGGTGTCCATGAACACCAGCGCGTCTTCCTGCGCGTAGAGGAAGGAAAAGTCCTTCAGGTCGAGCCGGATCTGCTCGACCGTCTCGGCCGAGCGGAAGCGCTCATTGAGCTTGGTGCCGTTGATGAGGTTCTTCAGTTCGACCTGGTTGTAGGCGCCGCCCTTGCCGGGCTTGACGGTGTTGGTCCTGACCGCCACCCAAAGGCCGCCATCATGCTCGATGACATAGCCGGGACGGATTTCGTTGCCATTGATCTTGGCCATAATGAGGTGATCCGGGATGCTACCAACGGCCAGGCCGTGGTATGGGATGGTCGCTGCGAAAGCGATTTCGGGCTCCCAAGACCACAAAATGCCAGAAGAGGCAAGGGAGCGCCAAGTCGGGGTCGGGTTGGAGAGGCCGCTACGGCAGGCGGTTCGCCTTCTGCAGGGCCTGCTTGGTCTCGCCGTCGCTCAGCCCCTGCAGGAAATCGTCCATCTGCGGATCGATGAGGCCGGCGCGGCGGGCGACGATGTACCAGGCGCCGGCAAGGACGAGATCCGGATCGGTGCCGATGCCTTGCATATAGAGCTTGGCCAGGCGATTCTGAGCGGCGACATTGCCGCCTTCCGCCGCCTGCTTCGTCCAGCCGAAGGCGGATTTCAGGTCGCGCGCACCGCCGCGGCCTTCGATCATCCAGGCGGCGAGATCGATCTGCGCGGTGTCGTAGTTCTGTTGTGCCGCCTGCGCCAGCAGGCGCCTTGCCTGCACATCGTCACGCGGCCTGCCGCCGACGCCATTGGCGTAGATCTGCGACATCGCATACTGCGCGTCGGCAAGGCCCGTAGCGGCGGCGCGCTCATAGTAGGAGACCGCCTTCGCCATGCCGGCGTCGCCGGGGTCCTGCTGGACCAGCATCTGCGCGAAATTGAACTGCGCCAGCCGGTTGCCGGCTTCCGCGGCGGCCTGCATCAACGCATAGGCCTCCTTTTCGTCCTTCTTGACGTAGCGGCCGTCGAGCAGCATCAGGGCGTACTGGAACTGCGCTTCGGGTACACCCTGCTCGGCGGCCAACGCGTACCATTTCGCCGCCTCCGCCGAATTGAGCGGCACACCAAGCCCGCGCGACAGGATCTCGGCGACCAGGGTCTGCGCCGCCGGATCGCCGTTTTGCGCCCGGACCAGTGCCAGATTGTAGGCCGTCTTGTAGAGCCCGCGCTGGAAGGCGCCATAGGCCGCATCGGCGGGTTTTGCGCCGAAGCGGTCGGGGTTGACAGCGTCGGCGGAGGGCAGCGGCGTCGGTTCGGCCGTGGTGGCCGGCTGCGGCAGCGGCTGTTCGATCGGCTTGTTCGCGTGTGCGCCGACATCGGGTTTGGGCTGCGGCAGCAGGATGGTCTCGGCGGCCGCTGCCTGAACCATCAGCGCCGCAAGCAGAGCCTGGAGGGGGAGCCTCGCCCAGGGCACGTCAGTCCTCGAAGCGCGGCGCGGTTTCGTCGAGCAGCGCGTTGGCACTGGCGACGGCTGTCTTGGGATCGGTGCCGTCCGCGAATACGGCGCTCGACAGCGCCACGAACTCGGCACCTGTGGCACCCACCGCTTCGACCGAGGCAATGTCGGATCCGGCCATGACGATGCACGGGATCTGGATCATATCCGCCCACCATCTGCCGAGCGACAGGTTGCGCGGGTGCGGTTCTGGCTTGTTGTCGTAACCGAAGCGGCCGAAGAAGATGTAATCGGGCCGTGTTTCGCCAAGCTCAAGCGCGTCGTCACGTGTCTTGGCGCCGCCGGTGCCGACCATCATCTTTGCCTGGAAATGCTCGATCGTCTCGGCCAGTTCGGCCTTGGAGACCTCGACATGGATACCGTCGGCCTGGACGCGGCCAGCTATACGGGTGTCGCCGGCAATGATCACCGCCGCACCGGCGGCTTGCGCCGCGGGCACGACCTGTTCGGCGAAAGCCTGGAAGGAGGCCTCGTCCATGCCGTTCTCGGGCAGGATCAGCGACGCGACGTCGCCGCCTTCGAATGCCGCGGCGATACGGGCGGCCGGCACGCCGGGCGGCGCGATCAGCACGATGCGACAGCGATTGGGGGGCGTTGCGTCATTCATGGTTCTTCGGATCCCGCGTTTCGCCTATGCCGGGCGAAGATGGTTGGATTGCGGCATAGAGCAAAGTGCCCGCTTTGAACAGGCGGGCAGCCGGGATACCGATGTGGGCCCGCCGGACGCCGGCGGACCGCTTCATTTAACCGGGTGTGGACTTGCGATGGGCGTTTGGCCCTTCCACAGCCTCCAGCCGAGATTCATGCCGGCAGCGGCGATCAGAATCGCGGTGGCGCCGACGATCTGGCTCAGATACAGCCGATGGCCGAAGGCGACGACATCGACCAGAATGGCGACCACCGGGTAGATGAAGGATAGCGATCCCTGCAGATGCGTCGGCAGTTTCTGGATGGCGCCGTACATCAATATATACATCAGGCCCGTATGGACGATGCCGAGCGTCGCCAGCATGGTCCAGCTCCATGCATCGGCCGGAAGCTGCGAAAAATTGGCGAACGGAGCCAGCATAACGACGCCGACGCAGACCTGGATCAGTGCGATCAAGTGCGGCGGCGTGCCCTTGAGCTTCTTGGTGACAATGGCGGCAACGGCCCAGAAAAAAGCCGCTCCCAACGCCATGACGATGCCGGTAAAATAGTCCGTGCCGGCCATGTCGGCACTGGGTCCGGCATCAGGAGCGGCCTGCACGATCAGCACCATGCCGGCGAAGGCGATGGCCAGCCAGGTCAGCTTGGTCAGGGTCAGCCGCTCGGCGAAGAAGAGCGCGCCGAAGCCGACCAGCATGAAGGGCTGCGTGTTGTAGACAGCGGTGGCGATCGAGATCGACGCGCGGGAGAAAGCGCTGAACAGCAAAAGCCAGTTGACGACGATGGCGACGCCGCCGAGTGCGGCGATGCCGATGATACGCAATGACAGCCTGTTGCGCAGCAAGCCCAGCCCGGCGCAGATGATGAGCAGCGTCAGCGCGCCGAACGCGCAGCGCCAGAACACCACATCCATGATCGGCTGGCCGGACAGCACGACGAACCATCCGATCGTTCCCAGGATCGCCATTGCGGCGGACATTTCGACCGTGCCACGCACCGTGTCGTTCACAACAAACCTCCGTATCAGTTGAGCCGTTATGATCTCATGTGGTGACGCGGCTTTCTATCCGATAGGAAAGGAGATATTGATAAATGACCTAACTATATTAGGCCATGGTTCCAAATCAGCGGGAAATGTAAAATGCTTGATGATCTCGACCGAAATCTCCTCGAAATCCTAGTCAAGGATGCGCGGACCTCGCTGAAGGAGTTGGCCGCTCAGGTCGGGCTGTCATCGCCAAGCGTTTCGGAGCGGCTTCGACGGCTCGAGGAGCGCGGTGTCATCCGCGCGTTCACCGTCGAGATCGATCCGCTGGCGCTTGGCTATGCGTTGCAGGCGATCGTGCGCATCCGGCCTCTGCCGGGCAAGCTGCACATCGTCCAGAAGCTGATCGAGGAAATCCCCGAATTCG
Source organism: Mesorhizobium sp. M0051 (assembly GCF_040323235.1). Lineage (NCBI taxonomy): Bacteria > Pseudomonadati > Pseudomonadota > Alphaproteobacteria > Hyphomicrobiales > Phyllobacteriaceae > Mesorhizobium > Mesorhizobium sp. M0051. Next base: position 68,685 of record NZ_JAMYUT010000015.1, on the reverse strand, counting down.
GCGAATGCGACAAGGTGACCGGCGATGACTGTTTCGTCGCCCGGCTGTTCGTGCGCTCGATCGGCGACCTCGACGGGATTCTCGACCGCATCGCCGACAAGGCCGAGACCAGCACCGCCATCATCAAGGCGCAGCCGATCCGGCGCCGGCCTCCACCGCTCGATGCAACGGCGCCTCGTGGCAGGGCAAAGCTCGTGCACGCATCCTGAACGGACTAGTCACGGCCGGTTTTCAGAGGACTGAATCGAAGGATCTCAAGCGGCCAATGTTCCTGCTGGTCTCGGCCAGTCGATAGGCAGTGCCTGCCATGGCAGTGTGCACAAGCCATGCCGATATTTGCTGTCGCTCAGCTCGGATTCTGGGTTATTCAAGCACCGACACGCTTTCCCTCCAGACCAGTTCCCTCCCATGTCAGGCCTGCTTTTCGATCCGTGGTTCTATGCGGCTGCCATTCCGGCGGTCATTCTGGTCGGCCTGTCCAAGGGCGGGTTTGGCGGCGCCGTCGGTTTCGTTGGCGTGCCGCTGATGGCGCTGACCATGCCCCCGGTGCAGGCGGCCGCTATCCTGCTGCCAATCCTGTGCCTGATGGACATCGTGTCGGTGTGGACATGGTGGGGTGTCTTTGACCGGAAGATGCTGTCCGACATGATGCCGGGAGCGGTCATCGGCATAGGGCTTGGCTGGCTGACGGCGGCATTGGTCACCGAAGGGGCAGTGCGGCTGATCGTCGGTGCCGTCGCCATAATCTTCGTCCTGCGCTGGCTCTATCTGCAGTTTCGCCATGGCGCCGGTCACGCGGCCGCGCCCAACCGCGTGGCTGCGGCCGCCTGGGGTACGGTCGCGGGCTTCACCAGCTTCGTTGCCCATGTCGGCGGCCCGCCCTTCCAGGTCTATGCCTTGCCGATCCGCCTCGATCCCAAGGTCCTGTCGGGCACGGCGGCGATCTTCTTTGCCGCCACCAATGCGCTGAAGCTGGTGCCCTATTTCGCGCTCGGCCAGTTCGACACCGCCAATTTGACGGCGTCGGCGGTGCTGATGCCGCTGGCGCCGCTCTCGACCATAGCCGGGGCGTGGCTGGTGCGGCGGATGCGCCCCGAAATCTTCTATCCCTTCACCTATGCAACCGTCGCGGTCGTGGCGCTGAAGTTGCTGTGGGACGGCATTGTTGGCCTGATGTAAAATAGGTGAGGCGGCTGCCGCCCTCTCTATCTGGGATCAGGCGGCGCTGGGTACGAGGCGACGGTTGCCGCCAAAGGCCAGTGCCGCGCCAACCAGGATGACCAGCACCATGCCGGCGAGGACGCCGATGTCACGCGCAGTCGGCTTGAGGACCATGTCGGCAATGATCACCAGCATCACCGCATAGTCGAAGCGTGCCGCGCGCATCATGCGGTCACCGATGGCAAGAACAGCCGATGTTACGCCCTCCTTGGCGATCATCTCGCCGATGCGCTCGCCGGTCGGCTTGAAGATGAGCATGCCGATCGAAAAGGTCGTGGCGTAGCCGGCAAGGCCGATCAGTATCCACAGGTCGGAGAAGCCGACCCAGAAGCTGCACATGATGAGGCCGAAGATCAGCGTCAGCATCGACATCGGCGCAAAAAACCTGCCGCCCAGTTGGCCGCTGGCGCGCATCGCCTGCAGCTTGTCCTCGATGTTGCCCGCCCGCTCGGCAAGCACGCCGAGAAGGAACAGCACGAAGCCACCACCAACCCACAGAACGGCCGAGATGACGTGAAGGAATTTGACGATCGAATACCAGTCCATGATGTGCTCCTTCAGTGTTCTGGTCGGATTTGCGGCGGCGTGATTTGCGCCGGCCGTCAGAGGAGCGGGCGTTTAGCGCGGTGCCTGTTTCGGAACGATGTCGCCTAAAGCCCGGCTTCGTTTCAGCGCAATGAAGAAGCGGCTGAGATAGTGAACGCGCTATCTGATTTCCTGCTAATATACGCATTGTCGGGAGGGAGTCGGCGCGATATCGTCCGGAATATTGCCGATGCTTGATAGTGCGCTAGCGTCGGGAGTCCGCGGCGACAACAGTCGCTTGACGATCAATCCACTCCCGCAAACGGGAAAGACATTTCGAGGGGAACATTATGCAAGGGGTAGCACGGAATTTCTTCACGCTGGCCATTATCTATGCGTTGTGCGGCATGGCGCTCGGTATCCACATGGCGATCAGCGAAGACCATGGCCAGATGCCAACCCATGCCCACACGATGGTCGCCGGATGGCTGATGTCGTCGGTCTTCGCCTTTTTCTACCATCTGTTTCCGGCCGTCGGGCAAAAGGTCCTGGCCAAGGTTCATTTCTGGCTGACTGCCATCAGCGGTATCGGGCTCATGATCGGCCTTTACATCCTGCTCGCCGGCAATCCGGGGATAGAACCGCTGCTCGGGATTTCCTCGATCGCGTTCTATGCGGGCATATTGCTGTTTGCCCTCATCGCTTTGCCGGCGGTCTGGAAGACGGCCTGAGCTGAACCAGAGGCAGTGAGGCTGTACTGTTACGGCACAGGATTGCGGCGTTCGGTCAAAAAACATCCGCGCCGTTAAGGCTTCATTAAGCTTTACAGGCGTTTACTATGTGCATCCAGTGATCTGGATTCTTACCGAGTGGTTGGAGCCACTTTGTTTGACGCCTCCCTGTTAAACTCCTGAGAGCCGCCTTATCCGCGGCTCTTTTTTTTGTCCGCATTTTCGGGGCAGGGGCCAGTGGACCGACGTTAACCTTCTGTTAAACATGTGCTTGCCTTCACCGGTGACGAAGCGCATTTTCAAGCTTCAGTCAGACGGGTTTCCGGGTGTATCGGCAGGGAGCCGAATCAGCCGGTTGCAAGTGCAGGGGCGTATCAATGAACGAGCTTTCGAAGGGCAGTGCGAAAACCGTCAAGCTGGCGGAACGCCGGGTTTTCTCGCAATCCTTCAAGCCGCTTTACCAGGAAGGTATGGGCCTCGTCGAACAGGCCGCCGAATACCTCGACGGCAAGGGCCGGGCCGAGGCGAAGAAACTATCCAGGCTGGCGGCCACCCTCTACGCGGCCGAATCGATGCGGCTGACCACCAGGCTTATGCAGGTTGCGTCGTGGCTGCTTTTGCAGCGCGCCGCCAACTCCGGCGAGATGACCCGCGACCAGGTCGCGTCTGAAAAATCCAAGGTGCGCCTCGACACCGCTTCCGCCCGTGACGAAGCCGCCGGCTGGGCCGAACTGCCCGAGGATTTCCTCGACCTCGTCACCCGCTCGCTGCGCCTGCAGGCACTGGTCCGCCGCATGGACGAGGAAATCTATGGCTCCGGCGCAGTGGCCGACATGCAGCCAGCGGCTCGCCGCCCCAATCCGGTTTCCGACCAGATCAGCCTGCTCAACACAGCTTTCGCCAGAGGCTAATGCATGTTGCCCAAAAGTGGGCCCCGGTTTTGGGAGAACGACATGCATCGCATCAAAAACCTAAAGCGCGTCGCCTGAATCCGTTCAAACGCGACGCGCTTTAGACCTCGGGCACTCCTCTGTTTCCGGTTTGTTCACATTTCGCTGGCATCGCTGTCCATCGGAGGTAGACTGGACGCATGGGGGAAGCGATTCGCATTATCGGTATCGATCCGGGGCTTCGGCGCACCGGCTGGGGGATTGTCGAAAGCCTCGGCAATTCGCTGCGCTTCATTGCTTCCGGCACCGTGAAGTCCGACGACAAGGCGGCTCTGGCGACGCGGCTCTGCCAATTGCATGACGGGCTCGCCGAAATCCTGCACCGCGCGATGCCGCACGAGGCGGCCGTCGAACAGACCTTCGTCAACAAGGACGCCGTGGCGACGCTGAAGCTCGGCCAGGCGCGCGGCATCGCCATGCTGGTGCCGGCGCGTGCCGGGCTCGTCGTTGCCGAATATGCGCCCAACGCCGTCAAGAAGGCGGTGATCGGCGTTGGTCATGGCGACAAGAAGCAGATCCACATGATGGTGAAGGTGCTGTTGCCGAAAGCCAGCTTCGATACCGAACATGCCGCGGATGCGCTGGCCATTGCCATCTGCCATGCGCATCATCGGCAGAGTATCGCGTACCGGATGGCGCTTGCCGGCCAGCTATGTTCTTGACTTGTTCACGCTGTGCGGATAAGTAATACCGCAAAGGTATTACCATGCGCGTGACCACCAAGGGGCAAGTTACGATCCCCAAGCCGATAAGGGACCGTCTGGGCATCGGCCCGGGCTCCGAGGTGGAATTCGTGGCCACCGACGGGGACGTTCGGCTGGTTGCCGTCAACGAGAATATCTCCGAAGAGGAGAAGTTGCGCAGGTTCAGCGATGTCCTTGACCGGATGGATGGGACGTTGGACCTGGGAGGCATGACCACCGATCAATATATGGAGTGGTTGAGGGGGCCGCGTGAAGATCTCGACGTTGATTGACACCAATGTCCTGATCGACGTCTGGGGACCGCCCGGACCGCTGAAAAGATGGTCGGCCTGGGCGATTGCTTCCTGCCGCCGCGACGGAGCCTTGGTGGTCAACACGATCGTCTGGTCCGAGCTCGCGCCGCTGATCGCGACGGAGACGGCACTTCGAAAAGCAGTCGACATGCTCGAGATGGATCGCGAGTTCCTGCCTTGGGAGGCGGCTTTCCTTGCAGGCGTCACGCATTCCCGCTATCGCCGGGCCAGCGGCGTTCGGGAAAGAACCTCGCCTGATTTCTTCATTGGCGCCCATGCGACCGTTGCAGGACATCGTCTTTTGACACGCGACGCGGCCCGTTATCGCAGGTACTTTCCCGACCTCGACATCATCTGTCCGGAAACGCACCCAAGAGGGGCCTATCTTCCATGAAAGATCTGGCATGATCGGCAAGCTCAAGGGCACGCTGGACGAGATCGATGAGGATCATTGCCTCGTCGACATCCATGGCGTCGGCTATGTCGCCTATTGCTCGGCGCGCACGCTGGCCGCGCTGCCTTCGCCCGGCGAAGCTGTGGTGCTGTTCATCGAAACCTATGTGCGCGAGGACATGCTGCGGCTCTACGGCTTTCAGTCGGTGCTGGAGCGCGAATGGTTCCGGCTCTTGATGAACAATGTACCGGGCGTCGGCGCCAAGGTGGCACTGGCTATCCTGTCAACGCTGGCGCCGGCGGATCTCGCCAATGCGATTGCGCTGCGCGACATCGCCATGGTTTCTCGCGCGCCGGGCGTCGGCAAGAAGGTGGCCGAGCGCATCGTCACCGAGTTGAAGAACAAGGCGCCGGCCTATGCCGGGTCCGCTTCGGGGACCATCGGCCTGAAGCAGGAGCTCGGCGACGGCGTGGCATCCGCGCCGATTGCCGACGCCGTCTCGGCACTGGTCAATCTCGGCTATTCGCGCGACACCGCGGCCAACGCGGTCGCGGCGGCGCTGAAGACGGCGGGCGAGCATGCGGATGCGCCGAGGCTGATCCGTTTCGGGTTGAAGGAACTGGCGCGGTGACATGGTTGTGGAAAAGAAAAATCCGGCTATCATATGATTGGTAAGAGATTTCTTAGAAAGTAAGAAAATGGGCGCTTACGCCAGTCTGACCTCGAAGGGTCAGCTTACAATTCCAAAAGATGTCCGGGACGCGTTGTCACTCAAAACGGGTGACATGATCGCCTGGACGGTCATGGATGGCTATCTGATTGGAACGCCGCGCAATCTCGACTTTGCAGACCTCGCCGGATTTCTGGGCGATCCGCCCGGCGGTCCGGCGTCACTAGAAGAAATCGACCTCGCGGTGCGGGATGCCGTTGGCAGGCATGTTGTCGGCGGCGGGTCGCAAGGCGGACGAGAGGGCGACGAGTGACGTCGATCGGCATTGATACGAACGTTCTGCTTCGAATGGTGCTGAACGATGATGCAGAGCAGCGGGTGAAGGCCCTCGCATTCGGCGAAGGCCTCAGCGCCGGTGCTCCCGGCTTCGTCAGTTTGATCGTGCTGGTGGAATTCAGCTGGTCGTTGATTTCGCGCTATAGGCTACCGAAAGAGCAGATGCAGGCGGCAATCCAGAGACTGTTGAAGATCAAGACACTGTTGTTCGAAGATTTCGATGCCATCGTGGTTGCGCTCGAAAGATCGAATTCGCCGCAGGTGGACTTTGCCGATGCATTGATCGCCGAGCACAATCGAAATCTGGGTTGCTCGCATACAGTCACGTTCGATCAGCGGGCCGCCAAATCCATTGCCAGTATGGAACTGCTCGCATGAGCCTGTCGCCCCGACTGATTGCGCCCGAAAAACGCGGCGAGGATGCCGAGCAGACCTTGCGGCCGCAGACGCTCGACGATTTCGTCGGCCAGGCAGCGGTGCGGGCCAATCTGAAGGTGTTCGTCGAGGCCGCCAAGGGCCGCAACGAAGCGCTCGACCATGTGCTGTTCGTCGGGCCGCCGGGCCTTGGCAAGACGACGCTGGCGCAGATCATGGCACGCGAACTCGGCGTCAATTTCCGCTCGACCTCCGGCCCGGTCATCGCCAAGGCCGGCGATCTCGCGGCACTGCTGACCAATCTCGAAGAAGGCGATGTGCTGTTCATCGACGAGATCCATCGCCTGAGCCCGGCGGTGGAGGAGATCCTCTACCCGGCGATGGAGGATTTCCAGCTCGACCTGATCATCGGCGAAGGACCGGCGGCGCGCTCGGTCAAGATCGACCTCGCGCGCTTCACCCTGGTCGCCGCCACCACGCGGCTCGGCCTGCTCACCAATCCGCTGCGCGATCGTTTCGGCATTCCGGTGCGGCTCAATTTCTACACCGTCGAGGAGCTGGAGCAGATCGTGCGTCGCGGCGCCCGCATCCTGCAGATGGCGCTCGGCGACGATGGCGCGCTGGAGATCGCGCGGCGCGCGCGCGGCACGCCACGCATCGCCGGGAGGCTGCTGCGCCGCGTGCGCGATTTCGCCTCGGTCGCCGGCGATGGTCATGTCAACCGGCAGATCGCCGACGAGGCGTTGACCCGGCTGGAAGTCGACGCGCTCGGCCTAGATGCGCTCGACCGCCGCTATCTGTCGATGATCGCCCGCAATTTCGGTGGCGGGCCGGTCGGCATCGAGACGATCGCCGCCGGCCTGTCCGAGCCGCGCGACGCCATCGAGGACATCATCGAGCCCTATCTGATCCAGCAGGGTTTCATCCAGCGCACGCCGCGCGGCCGAATGCTGACGGCCAATGCCTGGCGTCATCTCGGCCTGGATGCGCCGAAGGACCTGGCGCAGCAGCAGATCAACCTGTTCCAGGAAGAGTAGTTTTCCGAGAAGGCCGCTGCCCGGCCTGACGGCACCGAAGCCACCAGCACTAGCAACGCCGCCGACAAGGTCTTGATCATCGCCGTCAACAGTGCCATCCGATGCTATGTCCCGCGAGGAACAGGTGCCTCGTCGGGACTGAAAAAGGAAGCGCAATGGGCGATCATGGTGATTCGGCTCCGCTGCTGGCCGGACTTTCCGGCGCGCTGACGACGTTCGGCCACCGGCTGATGGCGCGGGTCTATTATGCCGACACCGATTTCTCGGGTGTCGTCTATCATGCGCGCTATCTCGAATTCTTCGAACGCGGCCGCTCCGACTATCTGAGACTCACCGGCGTGCATCACACCGAGCTTGCCGACGGCAAGCATGGCGAAAGAATTGTCTGGGTGGTGCGGCGCATGGAGATCGATTTTCGCGGCCCCGCCCGCATCGACGACATCCTGACGGTCGACACAAGCACCGAGGACATTTCCGGCGCGCGCATCTTCATGGCGCAGCAGCTCAAGCGCGGCGACGACGTGCTGGTGGAGGCCAAGGTCGAGGCGGCGATCATTGGCGAGAATGGCCGGCCAAGACGCTTTCCCAGGGAATGGGTGGCGGCGTTCATGCCCAAGGCCGCCGCCGACTAGCCCCGTTGCGATCAATTTGGCATGGCTTGCGCGTTGCCCCCTGGGCGTGGCAATGCGCCGCGCCTTATGTACTAACCCATCCTTAACCATAACGGTTCATGAAGAGATTGGTGAAGATTGGCGTGATCGTGCGCCTTCCTTTCACCAATATTTGCCCCGAAAAGGCCGCTAACGGCACAGATTGGGGTTGTTCCGGTAGCTTCGTGCGAACCGACCACAAGGGATGCCAGGGGCCAGCCACCAGCTTCGCCCGGAAATCTTAAGGACGTAACGATGGAAAATATCGCACTCGCCGACCCGGGCGCGCAATTGTCGATTTGGGCGCTGTTCAGCCAGGCCAGCTGGGTGGTCAAGCTGGTCATGATCGGCTTGCTCTGCGCTTCGGTCTGGACCTGGGCGATCATCGTCGACAAGCTGGTTTCCTACGCCCGCATGCGGCTGGCGCTCAACCGGTTCGAGCAGGTGTTCTGGTCGGGGCAATCGCTCGAAGAGCTTTACCGGACGCTTGCCGACCGCAAGACCACCGGCATGGGCGCCATTTTCGTGGCTGCGATGCGCGAGTGGAAGAAGAGCTTCGAGAAGGGCGCGAAAACGCCACTCGGGCTGCAGACCCGCATCGACAAAGCGATGGATCTGGCGCTGACCCGCGAAATGGAAAAGCTGGAGGGTCGCCTCGGCTTCCTCGCCACAACCGGCTCGGCGGCACCCTTCATCGGCCTGTTCGGCACCGTCATCGGCATCATGACGTCGTTCCAGGCGATTGCCGGTTCCAAGAATACCAGTCTCGCGGTGGTTGCGCCCGGCATTGCCGAAGCGCTGCTGGCGACAGCCATTGGCCTGCTCGCCGCCATCCCCGCCGTCATTGCCTACAACAAGCTGTCGTCGGACGCGAGCAAGATAGCGGTGCGCATGGAAGGGTTCTCCGACGAGTTCTCCGCCATACTCTCGCGCCAAATCGATGAAAAAGTGGCCCCCAAGGCCTGAGGAGTAGCAGATGGGTATGTCCATGGGCATGGGAGGACGCGGCGGGCGCGGCCACAGGCGGCGCGGCCGTCACCATGCACTGATGTCCGAGATCAACGTCACGCCGATGGTCGACGTGATGCTGGTGCTGCTGATCATCTTCATGGTCGCCGCACCGATGCTGACGGTCGGCGTGCCGATCGACCTGCCGGACACGCAAGCCAAGGCGATGAATGCCGACACGCAGCCGATCACCGTCTCGATCAACGCCGCCGGCCAGATATTCCTCCAGGAAACCGAGATCCCGATCGAGGAACTGGTGGCCAAGCTGCAGGCGATCTCGAAGACCGGCTATGAAGAGCGCATCTTCATCCGTGGCGACAAGTCCACCGACTATGGCACGGCGATGAAGGTGATGGCCCGCATTTCGGCTGCCGGCTACAAGAACATCGGCCTCGTTTCGTTGCAGGAACAGGATCAGTAGACAAGAAGATGAAGACCGGCCTCACCACATCGGTGATCTTGCATGCTGCGGCGCTGACCTTCGGCCTGTTCACACTGACGGCGCCGGCCGCGCTCCCGTCCTCCGATGTCGAGTCGGTGGCGGTCGATATCGTGCCGATGGAAGCCATCGCGCAGACGCTGCAGGGCGACAAGAAGGCCGTGATGCATGAAAAGCCGGCACCGGTGCCGACCCAGCGCCCGGACGTCGTTCCCGATGAGCAGAAGGTGGGCGAAAACAGCGTCGATACAGACAAGCCGATAACGCCAGAAGCCAAGCCCAAGCCCGTCGACATGACCTCGGCTCCGCCGCCGGCGCCGACCCCGATCGAGAAGCCGAAGCCCGAGGACGTGCCGAAGCCGCAGGAAAAGCCCAAGCCTACGCCGGCAACGGAAGTGGGGCCGGCGGCGACGCCCAAGGAAGAGGTCAAGCCCGAGCCGGTCAAGCAAGTCGATCCCAAGCCAACACCGGTCAAGCCGGCGCCGACCCCGCCGCCGCAGGACAAGACAGCGGCCATCGATCCGACGCCCGAGGTCAAGCCGGATGCCGTCGCTGAAGCCATAGCGCAGGAGCCGCCCGCCGAAGCGACGCAACTGCCCGACTCGGCGCCCGCGCCGGAGGCCCGGCCGAAGCCGCAACCGGCACAGGCCGAAAGCGCCAAGGCGCCGGACCGCAAGGATGCCGACAAGCCGGTCAAGGAGGCCTCGTCGAAGCCGAAGTCCGATGACAAGCAATTCAACGCCGACGAGATTTCCGCTCTCCTCGACAAGCAGAAGCCATCCGGCGGCGGCGCCAAGCGCTCGACGCAGCAGGCGTCGCTCGGCGGCGACAAGGATCAGGGCCAGAAGCTTTCCAGGTCGGAAATGGGCGCCCTGGAAAGCCAGCTCGGCGGCTGCTGGACCCTTCCCGCGGGCCTTGAAGGTTCCGAGAATTTCGTCGTCGTGGTGCGGTTCAACCTGGATGCCTCCGGCAAGCTGGACGGACGACCGGCCGTCGAAAAGTCGAGCGGAAGTCGTCAGTTCGACGAAAGCGCCGTCCGCGCGGTGCAAAAATGCGATGTCACCGGCCTGCAGGTTCCCGCGGGCAAGCAGGACATCTGGGCGGACGTCCGCGTCACCTTCGATCCTAGGGAGATGCTGGGTCTCTAGGGCCCGAGTATCCGAAAATCAGTACGAGAAGCGAGAAGACATGAAATCAATCCTCAAGCCGCTCCTGATGGTCGCAGCAATGGCGATGGGCATGACCGCGGCGGGCACGTTGCCGGCGCTGGCGCTCGTCGAGCTCAACGTCAACAAGGGCAATGTCGAGCCGCTGCCGATCGCCATCACCGACTTCCAGGGCGGCGATGCGCTTGGCGCGCAGATCTCGCAGATCGTCACCGCCGACCTGAAGCGTTCGGGGCTGTTTGCGCCGATCGACAAGAGCGCCTTTATCGAGAAGATCACCAACCCGGATGCAGCGCCGCGCTTCGATGACTGGAAGGTCATCAACGCGCAGGCTCTGGTCACCGGCAGCGTCAGCAAGGAAGCCGACGGCCGTATCCGTGCCCAATACCGGCTTTGGGACACCTTTGCCGGCCAGCAGATGTCCGGCGAGCAGTTCTTCGCCAACGATGCCAATCAGCGGCGTGTCGCCCACATCATCGCCGACGCCATCTATGAGCGGCTGACCGGCGAAAAAGGCTATTTCGACACACGCGTTGTCTTCATCGACGAATCCGGCGCCAAGAACGCGCGCAAGAAACGCCTCGCCATCATGGACCAGGACGGCGCCAACATCCGCTATCTCTCGGATGGCAAGTCGATCGTGCTGACGCCGCGTTTCTCGCCGAACCGGCAAGAAATCACCTACATGTCCTATGAGAGCGGCCAGCCGCGGGTCTACCTGCTGCAGATCGAGACCGGCCAGCGCGAACTGGTCGGAAATTTCCCCGGCATGACTTTTGCGCCGCGCTTTTCGCCCGACGGCCAGAAGGTGATCATGAGCCTGCTGCGCGACGACGGCAATTCCAACATCTTCGCCATGGATCTGCGCAGCCGCTCGACGACTCGGTTGACCAATTCGACCGCCATCGACACCTCCCCCTCCTATTCGCCGGACGGCAGCCAGGTGGTGTTCACCTCCGATCGCGGCGGCCGTGCACAGATCTACGTGATGGGCGCCGATGGCTCGGGCCAGAACCGCATCTCGTTTGGCGACGGCGTCTATTCGACGCCTGTATGGTCGCCGCGCGGCGATCTCATCGCCTTTACCAAGCAGACCGGTGGCGAATTCCAGATCGGCGTCATGAAGACCGATGGCTCCGGCGAGCGCATCCTGTCCTCCGGCTTCCAGCAGGAGGGACCGACCTGGGCGCCGAACGGCCGCGTGCTGATGTTCTTCCGCGACTCCGCCGGCGGGCCCAAGCTTGTGTCGGTCGATCTTACCGGCCGCAACGAGCAGTCGATCCCGACCACGAACTTCGCTTCGGACCCAGCCTGGTCGCCGCTGCTCGAGTAAGAGGCGAATTGGAGAAATGACGAATTGAAGAATCGAAGATGGAGAAACCGGCGAATTATATTAAGCGTGCGAAGGATCTAGAAGTTTATAAGCGCGCTTATGCGGTTTCTCTTGACGTACATAAAGCTACGCTCGCTTTCCCGAAGATTGAGCAATACGCTTTGGCCGATCAGTTGCGTCGTTCCAGCAAGGGAATCTGCGCCAATCTGGCTGAGGGATTTGCCAAGCAGACACACTCCAGACCGGAATTCGCACGGTTCGTTTCGATGGCGATGGGCTCGTGCAGCGAAGCGGAGACGTGGATATCTTACGCGTTCGATCTGGAATACATCAGCCGAGCGCAATGCGACGAGTGGCTGCAAGCATATGCGCATGTCCACGGCATGCTGATCAATCTGAGAGAAAAGCTGAAGTGAATTGTCCCGACGGGGTTCGTCATTTCATCAATTCCTCAGCTCTTCAATTCCCCTTTTTTCCATCACCTCGTCGCGTTTTGGCCGCATTTCCGCCTAGGGTCCGCGCCAACTGTGACCACGGACAAAGAGGTTGCGGACGGCAGCCTAAACCAAATTTTAACCGTGTTTCTTGAATGCCGGTTAACCCAAACGTGGTTACTGGGTGATCAACGAAATCACTCGAAATGCGAAGGAGAGGCGGCATGGGCCGTATCGCAGCACTTACCAGAAACCCAGTCATGATCGCGCTGGTGGCGATGCTCGCCATTGCCGGTTGCGCCTCGAAGAAGACGCCGAACAACGCGGCTGATCTTGGCCTCAACGGCGCCGGCGCGGCAACTCCCGGATCGGCGCAGGACTTTACCGTCAATATCGGCGACCGCATCTTCTTCGATACGGACTCGACCTCGATCCGTGCCGATGCGCAAACGACGCTGGCTCGCCAGGCACAGTGGCTTAACCAGTACAAGCAGTATGCTATCGTCATCGAAGGCCATGCCGACGAACGCGGCACGCGTGAATACAATCTGGCGCTCGGCGCCCGCCGCGCTGCCGCCACCCGCGACTTCCTCGTCGCCAAGGGCGTCTCGGCCAGCCGTCTGAAGACCATTTCCTACGGCAAGGAACGTCCGGTCGCGGTGTGCGACGACATCTCCTGCTGGTCGCAGAACCGCCGTGCGGTCACCACGCTCAGCGGCACCGGTTCCTGAGGCGGCGTGCAGCCGGTCGCGCGTCAAAAGAACGCGCGGCGTACAGCGGTAAAAATGCAACATACCTATGCGAAAGGCGGCCTCCGGGCCGCCTTTTTCATATCCGGATGTCGGAAACAAAATTTGGCCGAAGTCTCGGCTCCTGCTATGAGCCGAAGGCGCTTGGCTGGTCCCATTCTGATTGGAAGGCGCGAACAAGCTAACGAAATCACGGCGAGAGGCACATGCATTTGAGATCGGTTTTGAGCGGCACGCTTGCGCTGCTGCTTCTATCAGGCGTCACCGCCTCGGCTAGCGGCCCCGGGGCGAACGGCTCAGGGCAATCCAGCGAAAGCGGCTTTTCCTTCCACCTGCCCAGCATCGAACTGCCCGGCATTTTCGGTCAAAAGAAAAAGCCGGACCAGGTTCAGATGGTGCAGTCCGATCCTGCCGCCGTCACCAGCGTGGAAGAGCAGCTGCGGCAGATGAACGGCAAGATCGAGGAACTTAATTTCCAGGTCCTGCAAATGCAGGAACAGATCCGCAAGCAGCAGGAAGACAACGAATTCCGCTTCCAGCAGCTTGAAGGCGGTGGCACGCAAGGCGGACAGCCGCCGGCACAGAAGAAATCCGATGCCACCACCGGCAGCGACACCAACGTGGCAGCGGCCCCGGCAACGCAGCCGCCTGCCGCGCCCGGCAACAACCAGTCAGCAGGCGGCAAAACGGTCGAGGACGTCATCGTCGAGTCTCCCGATGGCGACCCTGGCAAGGTTATTCCCGGTACGGGAGCGCCTGAAAAGACCTTCGGAACCATCACCGTCGACAAGAACGGCAATGTCGTTGATGCCGGCGGCAACACTCAGTCGACCACGCCTGCGCAGGATACCGCGCCAGCCACCGGCGCGCCGGCCAAGACCGGCAAATCCGATACGGTGATCGCGGCATTGCCCGCCACCAACGACCCTGAGGAGCTCTACCGCAACTCCTACCAGTTCATCCTCTCAGGCGATTACGGCACCGCCGAACAGGGTTTCCGCGACCACATCGCCCGTTTCCCCAAGGATGCGAAGGCGGCGGACGCGCATTACTGGCTGGGCGAGTCGCTGCTCGGCCAGCAGAAATACCGTGACGCTGCGGAGACTTTCCTTGCCGCCAGCAAGGACTACCCCAAGGCCAAAAAGGCTCCCGACATGCTGCTGAAGCTCGGCGTGTCGCTGGTCGGCCTCAAGCAGCATGATGTGGCCTGTGCCACCTTCAGCGAAATAGGCAAGCGCTACCCCGACGTTTCCGGTGCGCTCAAAGAACGCATCAAGCAGGAGAAAGCCCTGGCTGCGTGCTGATCCTTTTCACGCATGTCGTTGCCCCGGAACCGGGACCAACCCTAAGGTGACATGCATTGATGGTCGACACCGAGGCTGATCTTTCGACCAGAATTTTTTCGCATACCGATTTTACCAGCGGCGCTGTTGCGGCCGTGTCCGGCGGCAGCGACTCGACCGCCCTGCTCATCCTTCTCAAACACCATCTCGACCGCATGGCGCCGGCGACGAAGCTGCTGGCGGTGACGATCGACCACGATTTGCGGGCCGGTTCAGCGGTGGAAGCGCAAGTGGTGGCGAAGCTTTGCGCGACATACGGAATTTCACACCGCATCCTGACCTGGTCGGGCCCCAAGCCTTCGACCGGTCTGCCCGCGGCGGCGCGTGAGGCGCGCTACCGGCTGCTGGCCGAGGCGGCGCAAGCGGAAGGCCTCGGCCTGATCCTCACCGGCCATACCGCCGACGACCAGGCAGAGACGGTGCTTATGCGGCAAGCGCGCCAGGAAGGGTTGGCCCAGGACGCGGGCCGCGGGCTTGCCGGCATGGCGCCGGCCACCTTGTATGACTGGCGCAGTTGGATCGTGCGGCCGCTCCTCGGGTTGCGGCGCGCGGCATTACGCGACGTCCTGCGGCGTCAAAATATCGGCTGGGCCGACGACCCGACCAATGCCGACAAGGCTTTCGAGCGGCCACGGATGCGTGCAACCCTTGCCGACGGCAACGGCGCGCGGCGCATCGACGACGCACTGGCATTGGCCGCGCATGAGGGCCGTGCGCGCAGTCAACTCGGCCTCGCCGCCGCAAGCCTGATCCACGATTTCGCGACCCATCAGGTCACGGGCCTCATTCGTCTCGATCCTCACTTGTTGAGCGCAGCCGACGATCGGGCAGCCGTTTATGCGCTCCGCATTCTCTTGGCCACCATCGGCGGGATGGACTTCCTGCCGGATCAGACGCGTAGCGAGGCACTGTTGGGTCGGCTGAAGGCGGGATTTCTTTGCGCCACATTGTCGCGGACGGTTGTCGATTTCCGGCGCGCAGGCATCTTCCTCCGCCGCGAGGCGCGCGGCTTGCCCGCTGCCACCGCCGCCAGCGACGAAACCCTCTGGGATGGCCGGCGGCATATCACATTAAACGACGGCAGCGGCACATTGTTGATTGCCCCGTTCGGCGCAGCAGCGGCGAAGCGGCTGGCCATTGGTGAAGGAAAGGCCCCGCCGAGCCTGATGCGCGCCGCGCTCGCCGCCGAGCCGGCGTTGTGGCAGGCCGGTGAATGCCTTGATTTGTCTGAACATGATAGGGTGTCCACGACAGTTGAAGTGCGGCCGGTCGTTGCACCCTTTGCCCGCTTCCTGCCGTCCTTCGATCTGGCGCCGGCGCGTGCCGTTGCCGGGCTGATTGGCGCGCCGAAGCTGCCCGCCCTGCCTTTCAGCGGCCACAGTGCCGGTTGATGATAGGGCGAAAGCTTAACCCAGACATGCTGTTATGCTTGGCAAGGGGAGGCGCTCTCCCTATGTTAGGCGCAAGTTTCCTCTCACGACGTGTGTCCGCCCTGCGGATGCCAACGGGACAATTGATGAATCCGAATTATCGCAACCTCGCGCTTTGGGCGATCATAGCGGTCCTGCTCATAGCGCTGTTCAATCTGTTCCAGACGCCGCAGACGCGAGGGGCTTCCAGCGATGTACCTTATTCGCAGTTCCTGCAGGATGTCGCGGCGGGCCGGGTCAAGACGGTGACCATCGCCGGCGCTCGTATCAGCGGCACTTACACCGACAATTCCAGCGGCTTCCAGACCTATTCGCCCGGCGATCCATCGCTGGTCTCGCGACTGCAGGACAAGAACGTCACCATCAACGCGCGGCCTGAGAGTGACGGTTCCAATTCGCTGTTCGGCTACCTGATCTCATGGCTGCCGATGATCCTCATCCTCGGCGTCTGGATATTCTTCATGCGCCAGATGCAGTCCGGGTCCGGGCGCGCCATGGGCTTCGGCAAGTCGAAGGCCAAGCTGCTCACCGAGGCGCATGGCCGGGTCACCTTCCAGGATGTCGCCGGCGTCGATGAAGCCAAGGAAGATCTGGAAGAGATCGTCGAATTCCTGCGCGATCCGCAGAAGTTCCAGCGGCTCGGCGGCAAGATCCCGCGCGGAGTGCTGCTCGTCGGCCCTCCGGGAACCGGTAAGACGCTACTTGCCCGTTCGGTTGCCGGCGAAGCCAATGTGCCGTTCTTCACCATTTCCGGTTCGGACTTCGTTGAGATGTTCGTCGGCGTCGGCGCAAGCCGCGTGCGCGACATGTTCGACCAGGCCAAGAAGAACGCGCCCTGCATCATCTTCATCGACGAAATCGATGCCGTCGGCCGCCATCGCGGTGCCGGTCTCGGTGGCGGCAATGACGAACGCGAGCAGACGCTGAACCAGCTGCTGGTCGAGATGGATGGTTTCGAATCCAACGAAAGCATCATCCTGATCGCCGCTACCAACCGGCCCGACGTGCTCGACCCGGCGCTGCTCAGGCCGGGCCGCTTCGACCGCCAGGTCGTGGTGCCGAATCCCGACATCGTCGGCCGCGAAAAGATCCTGAAGGTGCATGTGCGCAACGTGCCGCTGGCGCCCAATGTCGATCTCAAAGTCGTCGCTCGCGGCACGCCCGGCTTCTCCGGTGCCGATCTGATGAACCTCGTCAACGAATCGGCCCTGATGGCGGCGCGGCGCAACAAGCGCCTTGTCACCATGGCCGAGTTCGAGGACGCCAAGGACAAGATCATGATGGGCGCCGAGCGTCGCTCGTCGGCGATGACCCAGGCCGAGAAGGAGCTGACCGCCTATCACGAGGCCGGCCACGCCATCCTGGCGCTCAACGTGCCGTCGGCCGACCCGCTGCACAAGGCGACCATCATCCCGCGCGGCCGCGCGCTCGGCATGGTCATGCAGTTGCCGGAGGGTGACCGCTATTCGATGAGCTACAAATACATGATCTCGCGCCTTGCCATCATGATGGGTGGCCGTGTCGCCGAGGAGTTCAAGTTCGGCAAGGAAAACATCACCTCGGGCGCCTCCTCCGACATCGAGCAGGCGACCAAGCTGGCGCGAGCCATGGTCACGCGCTGGGGCTTTTCCGACAAGCTCGGCCATGTCGCCTATGGCGACAACCAGGAGGAAGTGTTCCTTGGCCATTCGGTGGCGCGCACGCAGAACGTCTCGGAAGAGACCGCGCAGATCATCGACGCCGAAGTGCGCCGCCTGATCGACGAGGCCTATTCCACGGCGAAATCCATCCTGACCAAGAAGAAGAAGGAATGGATCGCGCTGGCGCAAGGGCTGCTCGAGTACGAGACCCTGTCCGGCGACGAGATCAAGCAATTGATCGCGGGGCAGAAGCCTTCACGCGACCTCGGCGACGACACGCCGCCGAGCCGTGGCTCGGCCGTGCCGAAGTCCGGCGGCCGGCGCAAGAAGGGCCCCGAGCCCGAAGGCGGAATGGAACCGCAGCCGTCAAGCTGAGTTCGACAAGAGATGATTTAGAGACGCCGCGGCATGGTCCGCGGCGTTTTTGTTTGGAGACTTTGCTGCCCGTCTGCCTTAGCTTAAGACGGGCCAAGCCGGCGACCCCACTCATCTGCCTGCCGGCATCTTCTCCCGGCATAGTGACGGGCAGAAGGGCCCCGCCTTCCTGCGATTTCGCCAATCACACCTGCGTTGCCAGGATGGCGCCGGCGTCGCGGTCAGCTACTTTCTCCCCGTCACCACGTCACTATACGGGGAGGGGCGGCACCAAACGAGCGCGAATGGCGTGCCCGGCATTTGACAAAGACCGCCCCGCGAACCTTGCGGTTCGCGGGCCTGTCTTTCAGATATTTTTGTCGTTCAGCCCTTCAGCTTTGCGTTGCACAGGCTGTAGAAGCCGCCGCCCTTCTGGATCCACTTGAGGCCGCCAAGCGCGTTGGTGTCCTTGAGGGCATAGTACTGGTCGAGGCAAGTATGCATGCGGCCCTTGCCTGGGGTCTCGCTGGTATATTTCGGCGAGATCGCGGACGGGAAAGTGACGCCCTTGGGCGCAACCGTGGTCGGCTTCGCCGGCTCTTTGGTGTAGCTCGCCTCGTCGGCGGCCGGCACGGTGTCGTCATCGGACGCGCTGGCGCCGCATTCGGTCTTGCGGAAGTCGTTCCACTTCATGCCTTTCAGCGTATCGGCCGTCTTGGCAGCCTGATACTTCGTACTGCATTCGGCCATGCTCAGACCTTTGCCGCTAGTATCGGCGGGAGCCGCGGCAGCCTTGGTGGTTGCCGGCTTGGCGGCGGCCGATGCACCGGCGGCGCATTCGGACTTGCGGAAATCGTTCCACTTCATGCCGTTCAGCGTGCCGGCAGCCTTCGCCGCCTGGTACTTGGCGCTGCATTCCTTCGCCGTCAGACCCTTGGCCGTGCTGTCCTCGGCCGCAGCGGCTGCCTTGGCCGGCTTCGTCTCGGCAGCCTTCCTGGTGTCGGCAGCTTTCTTGGTGTCGGCTGCCTTCGTGTCGGTTGCTTTGGTTTCGGTTGCCTTGGTGTCGGTCTTGGCCGCGGCGTCGGTGCCGCATTGGGCCTTGCGGAACTGGTTCCAGGTCGCCCCGGCGAGTGTTCCGGCATCCTTGGCGGCGTTGTATTTCGTGCTGCACTCGGCCATCGTCAGTGCGTTGGCGGGCGCGGCCAGAAACAAGGTCGCGACGGCGAGGCCGGTCAAAGTGGCAAGTCGGTGGATGAGCATAGCGTTTCTCCGTTGCAGCAGCCCATGTTACGTCCCGGCGAATCAATAACGCTCAACGGTCGGTTGCGCCAGATGCTAAGTAGCGTATATATCGCCTAAAGCTGGGCTTTGCCGATAAGGTGATGAAATCGTTGTCCGTTGCCCGCTTCAGAGCAAGATTTTCCAGGTTCATCTGCGCTGAAAGGCTTGCATGACTGGTATATTGGAGCATGGCTGTTTCAGCATGTTAGGTTGCAGCCGTGTTGTGTGCAGTGCACAACAAGAATTTTCTAAGGATTGGTAACATATAATCACACAATGTGATCATGGCGCCCCGGCCAATTGTGGCATGACGTGCCGGGGAAGAAACGTTGAGGAATCGGGCTACCATGGCAGGGAATTATTTCGGCACGGACGGCATTCGCGGGCGCGCCAACAAGTTTCCGATGACCGCGGAAATCGCGATGCGGGTCGGCATGGCCGCCGGCCTCTCCTTCCAGCGCGGCAGCCACCGTCATCGCGTCGTGCTCGGCAAGGACACCAGGCTTTCCGGCTATATGATCGAGAATGCCATGGTCGCCGGTCTGTGTGCCGCCGGCATGGACGTGTTCCTGCTCGGCCCAATCCCGACTCCGGCGGTCGCCATGCTGGTGCGGTCGCTGCGCGCCGATATCGGCGTCATGATCTCGGCTTCGCACAATCCCTACTATGACAACGGCATCAAGCTGTTCGGACCCGACGGGTACAAGCTCTCCGACGAGATCGAGGAGCGCATCGAGAGCATGCTCGACAAGGACATAGAACTGGCGCTCGCCGATTCCGACGGGCTTGGCCGCGCCAAGCGCGTCGACGGCGTGCATGATCGCTATATCGAATTCGCCAAGCGCACCTTGCCGCGCTCGATGTCACTCTCCGGGCTCAGGATCGTCGTCGATTGCGCCAATGGCGCGGCCTACAAGGTGGCGCCCGAGGCGCTGTGGGAACTGGGCGCCGAAGTCGTCGCCATCAATGTCGAGCCCAACGGCTTCAACATCAACAAGGAATGTGGCTCGACCCATCCCGCCGGCCTGCAGAAGAAGGTGCACGAAGTGCGCGCCGACATCGGCATCGCCCTCGACGGCGATGCCGACCGGGTCGTCATCGTCGATGAGAACGGGGCGATCGTCGACGGTGACCAGATCATGGCACTGATTGCTGAATCCTGGCATCAGAGCGGGCGGCTTGCCGGCGGCGGCGTCGTTTCGACGGTCATGTCCAATCTCGGGCTCGAGCGCTTCCTCGGCGACATGAAGCTGCAATTGCACCGCACCAAGGTCGGCGACCGTTATGTCGTCGAGCATATGCGCGCGCACGGGCTGAATGTCGGCGGCGAACAATCCGGCCATATCGTGCTGTCGGACTTCTCGACCACCGGCGACGGCCTGGTTTCGGCGCTGCAGGTACTGGCCTGCATCAAGCGGCAGGGGCGGCCGGTCAGCGAACTGTCGAAGAAGTTCGAACCGGTGCCGCAGCTTCTGAAGAACGTCCATATTTCCGGCGGCAAGCCGCTCGAGCAAGCGCCGGTCAAGGCAGCCATCGAGGATGCCCGTACCCGCCTCGGCAAGGCTGGGCGGCTGGTTATCCGACCCTCCGGCACCGAGCCGCTGATCCGCGTCATGGCCGAGGGCGACGACCCGCAATTGGTCGAGTCCGTCGTCAATGGCATCGTTGAGGTTATCTCCGAAACGCGCAGCGCAGCTTAATCACAAGCCCGCCCGCGAGGGTGCCGCACTCATATCTTCGCCAGCTCAAGCCCGCCCTTCCGGCGGGCTTTTTTGGTCGGTCCGGCGGTCGATCCCGACATCCTGAAAACCGCTCAACGATCCCTCGAAGTGTCGGGATTCGTGGTTAAGCAACAGGGTTAAACGCCTTTTAACCTTTGCACTTCATTATCCACGACTGAAAAGCAATTGCATTCGGACCGATGGCCGTTCCGAACTTCTCAGGGGTGACATGCATGTTCAATACAGCCAGAAAGGTCCTGCTCGCCTTACTGTTCGCAGGTCTGGCAGGACCACTGTTCGCGGCCGACCTGCCGGAACCGGTGGTCGAGGAGGCTCCGCCTCCGACCGTCTACGAGCAGCCGGTCGAAGTCGGCGGCTGGTACATTCGCGGCGACATCGACTATCACAAGTCGACCGTGCGCGGCATCGACTACATGACCTACACCGTCGATCCCTGTAACTGTACGGTCATTCCCGGCAGCAAGAGTTTCGACTTCGGCAAGCTCAAGGGCGGTTTCTCGCTCGGTGCCGGCGTCGGCTACAAGATCAACGACCATTTCCGTACCGATCTGACGGCCGACTACTGGTTCAAGTCGAACTTCAACGGCGGCACATCGGATATCAACGGAACATCGACCGAAGTGTCGAAAATGAGCGCCTTGCTGCTGCTGGCCAACGCCTATGTCGATCTCGGCACCTATAGTGGCATCACGCCTTACGTCGGCGCCGGCATCGGCGGTGCGCGCGTCAAGTGGGATACTGTCTATGACCCGAACACCACCGAGACCAACCCGGGAGCGTCCAACTGGCGCTTCGCCTACGCTCTGATGGCCGGCGCTTCCTACTGCCTGACCGACAAGATCATCCTCGACGCGGGCTATCGCTTCAGCCACATCCAGGGCGGCCGAATGTTCGAATGGGATGTCAGCAGCTCCGGCCCCGGCTTCGATCGCGGCATCAACACACACGAGGTTCGCGGTGGCCTGCGCTACCAGTTCGGTGGCAGCAACGGTTGCGCAGCGCCGGTCGTGGCCTACCAGCCCGAACCCGAGCCGATCTACACCAAGTAACACCGGCATTACCTGAAATTCTCGTGAGCCGCCCGGCACCCGCCGGGCGGCTTTCGTTTGAGCCCTATGTAATGAAAGCTCGGCCGAAATGAATTCGCTAACGCTCTGTTAGCCTTAACCGGCACTTAACCACTATGGTTAACAATGCTCCCTGAAACGATGGCTGCCGTTGCTATTGCCAGCGGGCCAAATTCGGGAGTCGGGGACCATGAGAATCATTTCGCGTGCGGCGCTGGCGCTTGGCGCCTTAGCCTTCTTGCCGCTGGCGACCTTGCATGCTGCCGACTACAATCCGCCGATCTATGTCGACCAGGCGCCCGACTATGTGCCGGTCGAGGTCGGCTCCGGCTGGTATTTGCGCGGCGATATCGGTTACGCCTTCAGTCATCCGTTCAAACATGAGGAAACATCGAGCGGTCCGCTCGACAGTTTTACTGATGAGAGCAGCCTTTTCACGGGCAGCATCGGTATGGGCTATCATGTTAACGACTATCTCAGGGTCGAGCTGAACGGCGGGATTCTACCAACCGACAAATTCGGCGAGCACGCGAAGCTCGCCGCCACCTGCGACGGTCATACGCTCGAGGCCGACGGATTTGGAAATATCAATTCCGTTCCGGTCTCACAGGCATGCGATCTCTCCGACAACGCCTCCAACAAAGGCTACAGCATCATGGCCAACGGCTATGTGGATCTGGGCACTTACGTTGGGCTCACTCCCTATATCGGCGGTGGCATTGGTCTTGCTTACAACAAATATTTCAGAAGCATAGGCGCACGCGACTGCGTGGAAACACCGACCAATTCCGGCGGCACCGGCGGGTTTTTCTGCGACGATCCCGCCGGCTATGAAGGTCAGACCGACAGCGAGGGCAAATTCAACCTAGCCTACTCGATCGGTGCAGGACTTTCCTATCAGGTCACCAAAAACGTTTCTGTTGATCTCGGCTACGAATATTTCTCAGTGCCGAGCGCAAAATACGTCGCCTTTGATGGCGGTGCCTTCAATATCCGCAAGGGTATCGACTACCAGACGGTCAAGCTCGGGCTGCGTTACGACCTCTGGTAGGTGCTACGCATAAGAAGAACAGGACGGGCGGATCCTCGGGTCCGCCGCTCCCGGTTTTGCGCCATGACATTTTCGTACAGATCGCCGGTATCCTGCCCGCGACAAAAACTTTCCTCTTGACGCCCGAGGCCTGAACGCATATCGCCGTCCGTGGGCCACCCCTCCCCAACGAGGGGCCACTATCTGGAAGGATAGACCACGATGACGACGCATGCGAAGCCCGGACTGCGTCCGGCAAACCCTAATTTTTCCTCAGGTCCCTGCGCGAAGCGCCCCGGCTGGTCAGTCGAGGCCCTGAAAACTGCAGCGCTCGGCCGTTCCCATCGCGCCAAAATCGGCAAGGCCAAGCTCGAACAGTCGATTTCGCTGACGCGGGAAATTCTCCAGGTCCCGGCGGACTACCGCATCGGCATCGTGCCGGCATCGGACACCGGCGCGGTCGAGATGGCGCTGTGGTCGCTGCTCGGCGAGCGCGGCGTCGACATGGTCGCCTGGGAGAGCTTTGGCTCCGGCTGGGTCACCGACGTGGTCAAGCAATTGAAGCTCGCCGACGTGCGCAAGATCGAAGCCGGCTACGGCGAACTGCCCGACCTCACGAAGATCGATTTCGACCGCGATGTGGTCTTCACCTGGAACGGCACCACGTCCGGCGTGCGCGTGCCGAACGGCGATTTCATCCCTGCGGATCGCCAGGGCCTGACCATCTGCGACGCGACTTCGGCTGCCTTCGCACGGAGGCTCGACTTTGAAAAACTCGATGTCGTCACCTTCTCCTGGCAGAAGGTGCTGGGCGGCGAGGGCGCGCACGGCATGCTCATCCTGTCGCCCCGCGCCGTCGAGCGGCTGGAAACGTACAAGCCTTCATGGCCGCTGCCGAAAATCTTCCGCCTGACCTCGGGCGGCAAGCTGATCGAGGGCATTTTCAAGGGCGAGACCATCAACACCCCCTCGATGCTGTGCGTCGAGGACTATCTCGATGCGCTCAACTGGGCGAAGTCGATTGGGGGCCTCGACGCGCTGATCGCCAGGGCGGACGCCAATGCGGCTGTCCTCGATCGATTTGTCGCCAAGTCCGCGTGGCTCGGTCATCTCGCCGTCCAACCGGCGACGCGGTCGAACACGTCCGTGTGTCTGTCCTTCACCGATCCGGATGTGTCCGCGCTCGATGCCGATGGGCAAGCGGCTTTCGCCAAGGGACTGGTTTCGGTGCTCGACAAGGAAGGGGTCGCCTACGACATCGGCGCCTATCGCGACGCACCGCCCGGCCTGCGCATCTGGTGCGGCGCGACCGTCGAGACGTCGGATCTCGAAGCATTGCTGCCTTGGCTCGACTGGGCCTTCGCTGCGCAGAAGGCGTCGCTGAAAGCGGCGGCCTGAGATTGTCAGTGGCGGCCTTCGGCCGCCCATATCCCAACAATCCATCTCAAGGAGGCCGCTATGGCGCCCCGCGTTCTCGTCTCAGACAAACTCTCTCCCACAGCCGTGCAGATCTTCAAGGATCGCGGCGTCGAGGTCGACTATCTGCCCGATCTCGGCAAGGACAAGGAAAAGCTGCTCGAAGTGATCGGCCAATATGATGGCCTCGCCATCCGCTCGGCGACCAAGGTCACCGAAAAGTTGATCAATGCCGCCACGAAGCTCAAAGTCGTCGGCCGCGCCGGCATCGGCGTCGACAATGTCGACATCCCGGCGGCGAGCCGCAAGGGCATCATCGTGATGAACACGCCCTTCGGCAATTCGATCACGACAGCCGAACATGCGGTGGCGATGATCTTCGCGCTTGCCCGCCAGATCCCGGAAGCCAACGCTTCGACCCATGCCGGCAAATGGGAGAAGAACCGCTTCATGGGCGTTGAGATCACCGGCAAGACGCTGGGCGTCATCGGCTGCGGCAACATCGGCTCGATCGTCGCGACGCGCGGCGTCGGCCTGAAGATGCATGTCGTCGCCTTCGACCCGTTCCTGTCGGACAAACGCGCCGAGGAACTCGGCGTCGAGAAGGTCGAACTGGACGAGCTTTTCGCCCGCGCCGACTTCATCACGCTGCACACGCCGCTGACCGACAAGACGCGCAACATCATCGACGCCGCGGCAATCGCCAAGATGAAGAACGGCGTACGCATCATCAACTGCGCCCGCGGCGGGCTGATCGTCGAGGCCGACCTGGTGGCGGCGCTGAAGAGCGGCAAGGTGGCAGGCGCAGGCGTCGACGTGTTCGAGGTCGAGCCGGCCGAGCAGAACGCGTTGTTCGGCATGGAGAATGTGGTGGCGACGCCGCACCTCGGCGCCTCGACGGCGGAAGCGCAAGAGAATGTCGCGCTGCAGGTCGCCGAGCAGATGGCCGACTATCTGATCAAGGGTGCCGTCTCCAATGCCATCAACATGCCGTCGATCACCGCCGAGGAAGCCCCACGACTGAAGCCCTTCGTCAAGCTTGCCGAAGTGCTCGGCGCCTTTGTCGGCCAGGTCACCGAAGACCCGATCACGGAGGTCGAGATCCTGTTCGACGGCTCGACGGCGACAATGAACACCCGCGCGCTGATCAGTGCCGCGCTTGCCGGGCTGATCCGGCCGCAGGTCTCCGACGTCAACATGGTGTCGGCGCCGATCATGGTGAAGGAGCGCGGCATCATCGTTGCCGAGGTCAAGCGCGACAAGTCGGGCGTGTTCGACGGCTACATCAAGCTGACGGTAACGACCGAGCACAAGACGCGCTCGATCGCCGGCACCTGCTTCTCCGACGGCAAGCCGCGTTTCATCCAGATCAAGGGCATCAATCTCGATGCCGAGGTCGGCCAGCATATGCTCTACACGACCAATGCCGACGCGCCGGGCATCGTCGGCCTGCTAGGCACCGTCTGCGGCGAGAACGGCGTCAACATCGCCAACTTCCAGCTTGGCCGCAACCGGCCGGGAGGCGATGCCATCGCGCTGCTCTATCTCGACGCGCCGTTCCCGGAGGCCGTCCTGGAAAAGGTCAGGAAGCACAAGTCGATCGACTCGGCCAAACGGCTGCAGTTCGACATCAACGCCGTGTGATCCCGGACTTGCCGTGGAAGATCGAAAGGCGCGGCCTGGTCCGCGCCTTTGTTCAGCGTGTCCTGGCTGATGGCAGGTTTGCTGCCTTGCGCCCGCTGTATTCGGCAAGCCCGATGCCGCCCAGCACGAGCGCCAGCGCCAATGCCTGATAGAACTGGAACGTCTCGCCGACGATCAGCACCGACAGCAGCGTGCCGAAGATCGGCACCAGATTGATGAACAGGCCGGCGCGGTTGGCGCCGATCAGTTCGTTGCCCCTGATGTAGAAGATCTGCGAGATCACCGAGGCGCCGATCGCGGTATAGACGATCACCGCCCAGCCGCGCGCGTCGGGCACGATAACCTTGCCGGCAGCGACCTCCCACAGGAAGAAGGGCACCGAGGTAACGAGAGCGGCAACCGACAGGGCGAGCATCAGGCTCTGCCAATGCATCACCGGTTTCAACCGCAGCCCGACCGAATAGCCGCTGTAGAGAAACACGGCGACCAGCATGATGGCGTCGCCGAAATTGAGCTCCAGCGTCAACAGCCGGCGCGGGTCGCCGTGGCAGGCGGTCAGGATCACGCCGGCGATGGTCAGAATGACGCCGACAATCTGCGCCCAGTTCACGCGCAGGCGGAAGAAGATAAAATTGGCTGTCATGATCAGGATCGGCATCGCCGCCTGTTCGATCGAGACGTTGATCGCCGTCGTATAGTTGAGCGCCGTGTAGAAGATGGTGTTGAACAGAGTGAAACCGCTGGCACCGAGGGCCGCAAGGAGGATCCAGTGCTTGCGCACCACAGGCCAGTCCTTGCGTATCGTCTTCCAGCCGATCGGCAGCATGATCGCCGCGGCCAGCACCCAGCGCAGGAAGACCAGCGTCATCGGCGAGACGTGATCGACTGCCAGCTTGCCTGCCACCGAGTTGCCGCCCCACAGCAAGGTGGTGAGCAGCAGGACTATGTAGGCGCTTCGATGCATGGTGGGATTCCGGCCGCGGGCCGCGGTGTTTGTCGGCCTATTGCCCCCGTGCGTCCAAGTAAATGATGTTAAGCCCGAAAATTGTTATGCCTGAGGGCATTTTCGGCGGCAAAGAAAGGTCGCGCTCGCGAGGTCTTGACGTTATAGAGGCCTGTCGTTTCGAACCATATTCAAGCCGCTTGGCGGCGTCTCAAGGGAAAAGAAACATGGCCAATGTGGTGGTCGTCGGCTCGCAATGGGGCGATGAAGGCAAGGGCAAGATCGTCGACTGGCTGTCGGAGCGCGCCGATGTCGTGGTGCGTTTTCAGGGCGGCCACAATGCCGGCCACACGCTGGTCGTCGACGGCAAGGTCTACAAACTGTCGTTGCTTCCGTCGGGCGTCGTGCGCCAGGGCAAGCTGTCCATCATCGGCAATGGCGTCGTTTTCGACCCGCACGCTTTCGTCGCCGAAGTGGCCAAGCTCAAGGCGCAAGGTGTCGAGGTGACGCCGGACCGCCTGAAAATAGCCGAAAACACAGCGCTTATCCTGTCGCTGCACCGAGAACTGGACGGATTCCGCGAGGACGCAGCTTCCAATTCCGGAACGAAGATTGGCACGACCCGTCGTGGCATCGGCCCTGCCTATGAGGACAAGGTGGGCCGGCGCGCGGTCAGGGTGATGGATTTGGCGGATTTGGAAACGCTACCCTTGAAGGTCGACAGGCTGCTGACGCACCACAATGCGCTGCGTCGTGGGCTTGGCCATGCCGAAGTCACGCATGACGCCATCATGCAGGAATTGACCTCGGTCGGGCACGAGATCCTGCCCTATATGGACCGGGTCTGGAAAATCCTCGACGACAAGCGCCGGGCTGGCGAGCGCATCCTGTTCGAGGGCGCGCAAGGCACGCTGCTCGATATCGACCATGGTACCTATCCGTTCGTCACCTCGTCGAACACGGTCGCAGGACAGGCCGCCGCCGGCTCCGGCGTCGGCCCGGGCGCCATCGGCTATGTGCTCGGCATCACCAAGGCTTACACGACGCGCGTCGGCGAAGGTCCGTTCCCGACCGAGCAGAGGAACGAGGTCGGCGAATTCCTCGGCACGCGCGGCCACGAATTCGGCGTCGTCACCGGCCGCAAGCGACGCTGCGGCTGGTTCGACGCCGTGCTGGTGCGCCAGGCCGTCGCCGTCAACGGCATCAAGGGCATCGCGCTGACCAAGCTCGACGTGCTCGACGGGCTGGACGAGATCAAGGTCTGCACCGGCTACCGGCTCGATGGTGAGATGATCGACTATCTGCCGGCCAGCCAGGGCGCGCAGGCGCGTGTCGAACCGGTCTATGAGACGCTGGAGGGCTGGAAAGGCACCACCGCCGGCGCGCGCAGCTGGAACGATCTGCCGGCCCAGGCGGTCAAATATGTTCGCTACATCGAGGAGCTGATCGGTGCCCCGGTCGCGCTCCTTTCCACCAGCCCGGAACGGGACGACACGATACTTGTGACCGATCCGTTTCAAGACTAGTTTCTCAGCCTTTCCGGGCATAGCGGCTGATTTGCGGGGGCCGGCGCGGAAACAAAATACAGGTCGACTGAAGCATGGCAGATTTCGTTTTTGTTCTGAAGAAAGCGATAGACGGTCTCGGCGATCCGTCGCCAGAGATGCGGGCGAAGGTCTACGAAAAGGCCCGCTCTACGATCGCAGCGAAGATTGCCCAGCGCGATCCGCCGCTTTCGCCGGAGGATGTCGCAAAGCAGAAACGCGGTCTGGAAGATGCCATAGCGAACGTCGAGCGGGACTATGCCAAGAGCGTGCCGGAGACCGACCCGCTCGCGGAACTGGAACATATCTTTTCCTCGATCGATCGCAACAAGAACCAGCCAAGCCACACGCGGCAACCGGCCAAGGCGGTGCCGGCCTGGCCGGCACCGCCTGCGGCCAAGCCTGAACCTTATCAACCCGCGCCGCCACCTGCCTCCAAGGTCGAGCCAAGCTGGCAAAGGCCAACGCCGGCGCCTGCCCAGCCGGCTCGCGCCGATACGCCCCTTCCAGCTATGGACGCTGAGGAGGCCGACGACGGTGTCGATGTGTTTTCCAGCAACGAAGAGCCGGCGTCGGACACTTTCCAGCGCCTGCGCCCGGCGGAGCGTAAGCGCAGCTATGGCGGGCTGATCGCCGCCGCCGTCGCGCTTCTGGTCATCGCCGGTGGCGGCTACGGCATCTGGCTGAACAAGGACGCCTTCGGCAAGATGCTCGGGCTCGACGGCACCAAGGTCGCGACAAAGACCGAACCCGTGAAGCCGGCACCTGCCAAGCCGGCAACCACCGCCGCGGCGCCGGCGCCAGCACCAGCGCCCGCAGTTGGCGGCACGGAAGCTGAAAGCACGAAATTCACCCAACGGCTGACGCCGCAAGGCAGTGAAGTCGACCCGGGCCCGGCCGGCGGACAAAGCGGCATCGGCGAAGGCGAATCGGTCGCTGCGCTGACCACGCCGCCCTCGGCGACCAACGCGCCGCCGATTTCCGCACCGGCCGCCGGCACTCCTCCCGCGGCTACGCCTCCGGCGGCAGGTGCCGCCCCCGCAACACCGCCTGCCAACGGAGCTGCCCCGGCGGCGCCGGCCAACGCCGCCGCCACTCCGCCAGCACCGGCGGGTGCTGCGCCGGCGGCACCGGCCACCGCGCCGGCGGAAACCGCGCTGCCGGTCGGCCAGAAGGCGATCTTCTACGAGGAGCGCACCAGCACCGCCCAGGGCTCGGCGGAGCCGGGCAACATCGTCTGGTCGCTGGTACAGGAATCGCCCGGTGGCGACCTGCCGCCAGAGCCGGCGATCCGCGCCGAGGCGACCATTCCCGGCAAGGACATCCAGTTGCGCATGACGATCCGCCGCAACACCGACCAGACACTGCCGGCCAGCCATATCATCGAGATGATCTTCCTGACGCCGGACGGCTTTGAAGGCGGAGGCGTCGACAACATTCTGCGCGTCGCCATGAAGGGTTCGGAACAGGATGCCGGCAGTCCGCTGATCGGCATTCCGGCCAAGATCGCCGACGGCTTCTTCCTCGTCGCGCTGAACGACACAAAGGCCGACGAAGACGCCAACATGACCTTGCTGCGTGGCCAGGACTGGATCGACGTGCCGATCGTCTACAAGACCGGCCGGCGGGCATTGCTGACCATGGAAAAAGGCATTCCCGGCGAGAAGGTGTTCGACGAGGCGATCAAGGCCTGGCAGGCGAAGACGGCGGGCTGAGAAGGGCGCCGGCTGTGGTGCGCTCAGAAGCCTTGGAACAGCATGTCGAGTGCGGCGACGATGTCGTCGTGGTGCTTCATAAGGTTCAGTCGACTTTCGCCTAATTCACTGGCAGGAACGGTGGCAATCAGATGTGTTGCCATAACCAGCTTTCGACCGTTGATCTCAAAGATCGGATGAAGCTTTCGCATCGGCGGTGGAACAGTCGCGATCGGCAGAAGCGGGACGACCGCCCGCGTTTTGAAGTAGTCGAGGAGCTCGGACTGAACGTCGAGCAAATAGCGGCCCTCGATTTGATCGCCGAAGACATCATAGCGGGGCATCAGAATTGCCGGTACTCTTCCAGCGGAATGCCCTGTTTTTCGACATAGTCATTCCACGCGTCCATGGTGGCGCGGTTCTCAAGTTTCCATAGGCGCGCTTTTTCGGCCGCCACCGCTTCCGCGATGCCAGCCTCTGCAGCGCGAGAGACATTCACGTCAAGGCCCTTGGCTTCCCGCATGAGATTCGAATCGATCGATAGATTTGCTGGCTGACGGGTCGCATTCACGGCAATCTTACGCATAGTAGCCTCCGCAACATGCGCATAATATATGCGCATTTTCGCGTCGCTGCAATAATCAGAAGGTGCTGATGCGGTGAGACTACCCTTCCATCTCTTCGCGCAGCATCTCCAGTTCCAGCCATTCCTCCTCCAGTGCTGCCAGCGTCGCGCGCTCCTTGTCGAGGGCGGCGATGGTTTTCTGGAACGAGGCTGGATCACGCTCGTAATAGGCCGGATCGGCGATGTTGTTCTCGAGCCTAGAGATCGACGCCATCACAGCTTCGATTTTCTTGGGCAGCGATTCCAGCGCGAATTTCTGCTTGAACGACAGTTTCTTCGCCGGCCCCTTTGGCGTTGTGGACTCGCTCTTGCCTGGTGCGGGCGCTTCACCGTTTTCGGCCTTCGCCCGTGCCTTGCGGTCGTCCAGCCTGGTGCCGCCGCGCTGCGCCAGCATGTCGGAATAACCGCCGGCATATTCGATCCAGCGGCCGTCGCCATCCGGCGCGATCAGGCTGGTCACGGTGCGGTCGAGGAAATCACGGTCGTGGCTGACCAGGATGACCGTTCCGGCAAACCCGGCGACCAGTTCCTGCAGAAGCTCCAGCGTCTCCATGTCGAGATCGTTGGTCGGCTCATCGAGAACCAGAAGGTTTGCCGGCCGGGCCAGCACGCGGGCCAGCAAGAGCCGCGCTCGCTCGCCGCCGGACAGTTCTCGCACCGGCGTGCGCGCCTGCTCCGGCTTGAACAGGAAATCCTTCATGTACGAGACGACATGGCGCTGCTCGCCATTGATGACGAGGTTTTCGCCGCGTCCGTCGGTGAGATACTGCGCCAAGGTCTCCTGCGGGTCGACCGCCTCGCGCTTCTGGTCGAGCGTGGCGATTTCCAGATTGGTGCCGAGCCGCACCGAACCGGCATCGGGCTTCATCTCGCCGGTCAGCATCTTCAGCAGCGTCGTCTTGCCGGCACCGTTCGGCCCGACCAGGCCGACCCGATCGCCGCGCTGGATGCGAGTCGAAAACCCCTTGACCACGGTGAGATCGCCAAAGCTCTTCTCGATATTCTTGGCCTCGATCACCAGCTTGCCGGATTCTGCGGCATCGCTGGCCACCATGGTGGCCGATCCTTCGGCGCCGCGATGCCCGCGAAAACGTTGGCGCATGGTCTGCAATTCGCCCAACCGGCGCATGTTGCGCTTGCGCCGCGCCGTCACGCCGTAGCGCAGCCAGTGCTCCTCACGCACGATCTGGCGGCCAAGCTTGTGCTGCTCGCGCTCTTCTTCCTCCAGCACCAGGTCGCGCCATTCCTCGAAATGGCCAAAGCCCTTGTCCAACCTGCGGGTCTGGCCGCGATCGAGCCAGACCGTGACGCGCGATACACGCTCGAGAAAGCGGCGGTCGTGCGAGATGACGATCAGTGCCGACGAGGTGCGGACAAGCTCCTCCTCCAGCCATTCGATCACGGATAGATCGAGATGGTTGGTCGGCTCATCGAGCAGCAGGATGTCGGGTTCGGGCGCCATGACGCGGGCAAGGGCGGCGCGCCTCGCCTCGCCGCCGGATAGGTCGTTGGGCCGCTCCTCGCCAGACAAGCCGAGATGCTCCATCAGATAGCTGGCGCGGTACGGGTCGTCGGCGGGGCCAAGTCCGGCCTCGACATACGCCCGAACACTGGCAAAACCCTCCATGTCGGGCATCTGCGGCAAATAGCGTATGGTCGCCGAAGGCTGGCGGAACACCTCGCCGTCCTGCGGCTCGATCAGGCCGGCGGCTATCTTCAGCAGCGTCGACTTGCCCGACCCGTTGCGGCCGACCAGCGCGATCTTGTCGCCTGCCGACGCCGTCAAGGCGGCACCATCGAGCAGCGGCGCGCCGCCGAAGGTCAGTTTTATACCGTCGAGATTGAGAAGGGGCGGGGCCATATCAGCTTTCAGGCAAGGGATAGGGATGGGCGAGCAGTATCGCGCGGCCGTGGCCCAGCGCGATTTCGAGGCGGCCCCTGACCTCATTGGAAATGGTCAGCGACGAGCCAAACGCCACCCCGACGTGGTTCAGCGGCCATTTGGCGCCGGTGACGGTCAGGCCGGCGAGTTGGGAAAAGCCGAGCACCGAAAACAACGTGCCGTCGGCATAGTCGAAGCCAGCCTTGCCGTGGAGCAGGGGGACGCCCTCCTGGGCGCCGCTGGTCAAAAGCACATCCGTCCTGGCCTCGGCCAGCCGCAGGGCCAGCGCCAGATGCAGGAAGGCGTGGTCGGCGCGCTTGCCGCCGAAGGCGCCGGCGAGCACCAGGCTGGTCGCACCGAGCTCCAGTGCGGCGGCGATGGCCAGTTCGCCATCGGTCTTGTCCTTTTCGGCCGGGAAAGTCCGGCGGGGGACAGTCGCGAGATCGTCCGGCAGATTGGCCGGCACGGAATCGAAATCCCCCACCCATAGTTCCGGGACAAGGCTGAGCAGCCGCGCATGGCCGATGCCGGCGTCGGCGGCAATCACGCGGGAGCCTTCGACCTGGCGGTCGAGCCGTGGCGTGCGGATGAGATCGCCGCCAAGCAGGATGGTGAATGTGCTCATATCGTGTGGCCCTTACCAGCCTGGCACCGGAAACGGAAGGCGGCAAACTCCCACTTGCGTGGAGGATCGGCCCGGCCTATGTGTCGAAACGCTCTAACGGGGTGCCGGACGCGATCTTCGCGGACTGGCTGAGAGGCAGTCTCGCCAACCCGCTGAACCTGATCCGGTTTGTACCGGCGGAGGGATTAGACGTTTCGGACAGTCCGACGCCTCAATTCCTTTCAATTCGAACGAAGGAGGCGCCGATGCGCACGCTCTTATACGCTCTTGTCTCAGCCATGACCTTGGTCTTGTCCGGACCGGCCTTGGCCAAGGACAAACTCACCGTCTACACCTATGAAAGCTTCACCGCCGACTGGGGTCCGG
Organism: Mesorhizobium sp. M0051; assembly: GCF_040323235.1. Lineage (NCBI taxonomy): Bacteria > Pseudomonadati > Pseudomonadota > Alphaproteobacteria > Hyphomicrobiales > Phyllobacteriaceae > Mesorhizobium > Mesorhizobium sp. M0051. The sequence continues at coordinate 35,044 of NZ_JAMYUT010000015.1, read as the reverse complement.
GTCCCGTGGTGAAGAAGGAATTCGAGGCCGAATGCGGTTGCGATGTCGAGTTCGTCTCGGTCGCCGACGGCGTCGCGCTGCTCAACCGCGTCAGGCTGGAAGGCGCATCGACCAAGGCTGATATCGTGCTCGGCCTCGACACCAATCTGACCGCCGACGCCAAGGCCACCGGCCTGTTCGCACCGCATGGCGCGGTGGCGGACGTCTCTGTGCCAGGCGGCTGGAGCGACGACACTTTTGTCCCCTTCGATTACGGCTATTTCGCTGTCGTCTACGACACCGAGAAGCTGAAGAGCCCGCCGAAAAGCCTGAAGGAACTGGTCGACGGCAGCGCCGACGACAAGATCGTCATCCAGGATCCGCGCACCTCGACACCGGGCCTTGGCCTGCTGTTGTGGGTCAAGTCTGTCTATGGCGACAAGGCGCCGGAGGCCTGGGCCAAGCTCAAGGCGAAGGTGCTGACGGTGACGCCGGGCTGGAGCGAGGCCTACGGCCTGTTTACCAAGGGCGAAGCGCCGATGGTGCTGTCCTACACGACCTCGCCGGCCTACCACATGGTCGCCGAAAAGACAGAGCGCTACCAGGCTGCCTCTTTCGAGGAGGGCGAATATCTGCAGATCGAGGTCGCGGGCATCACCACGACAGGGGCCAAGAACCCGCTGGCGGCAAAGTTCATGGCCTTCATGACAGGGCCGAAATTCCAGGATGCCATCCCAGAAACCAACTGGATGTTCCCGGCCGGGAAGACCGGCAAGCCGCTCAACCCGGCCTTCGACAAACTGGTCAAGCCGACCAAGACATTGTTGTTCAGCCCCGAGCAGGTCGCCGCCAACCGCAAGGCCTGGGTGGATGAGTGGCTGACGGCGATGAGCAAGTAGGGCTCAGCCACATCGGATGTTTGCGCCAAGCCACCCCCCTCTGGCCTACCGGCCATCTCCCCCTCAAGGGGGGAGATCAGCTGCTTTGCTGGCGGCTCGCCCCCGGCAACGTCGGAGGTTGGCGAAGGCATGGGTAACGGCTAATCTCCCCCCTAGAGGGGGAGATGTCCGGCAGGACAGAGGGGGGCGCGACGGAGCGCAATCCTCGCTAAGAACCTCAAGTCAGGTGGCCCAGCGTGCAACGCGCGCCTGACCCCCGCATCACCACCGGCATCCTGGCGCTCGCCGCCATCGCGCTGCTCATCGGCGGCGCATTTGCCGGCCTGCTTTTCGAAGGCGGCCACGACATCTCGGGTGCCTGGGCAGCCTTCGATTCCTATCTCCTGCGCGTCGTGCGCTTCACGCTCTGGCAAGCGGCACTGTCGACGCTGCTCTCCGTCGTGCCTGCGCTGTTCGTCGCGCGCGCCATGTCGCGGCACCCACGCTTCTTCGGCCGCGCCTTCATCCTGCAACTGTTCGCCGTACCGTTAGCGCTGCCGGCCATCGTCGCGGCACTCGGCGTGCTGGCGCTTTATGGCCGCGCCGGCTATTTCGCAGGCTTGCTCACGGTGATCGGCGGTGGAAGCTGGCCGGGCATCTACGGCCTGTCGGGCATTCTCGTCGCCCATGTCTTCTTCAACCTGCCGCTGGCGACAAGGCTGTTCCTCGAGGCGCTGCAGACCATACCAGCCGACCAATGGCGGCTGGCGAGCCAGCTCGGCATGACGTCTCGCCCGGCGTTCAGGCTGATCGAATGGCCAACTCTGCGTGCCGCATTGCCAGGTGTCGCCGGACTTATCTTCATGCTCTGCATCACATCCTTCACGATCGTGCTGACGCTCGGCGGCGGGCCGGCCGCGACGACGTTGGAGGTCGGCATCTACCAGGCGCTGCGCTTCGATTTCGATCCAGCGCGGGCGGTGACGCTGACGCTGCTGCAGATCGTCCTGACCTTTATCGTGGTGCTGGCCCTGACCCGGCTTGGCGCCAATGTGGTCGGCGACACCAACCTGCCGGTTGCCCAACGCCGCTATCTCTCCGTCAACAAGAGCGAGAGCTGGCTGAACGCCATGCTCATCGTCTTGGCGCTGCTGTTCGTCGTCGGGCCGATGGCGGCGACGGTGACGGCGGGTTTGAGTGCCGACCTCGGCCGGCTTGCCGGTGAGGCCACTGTCCGACAGGCTATTCTGACCAGTGCGGTGCTGGCCTTGCTGTCTGCACTGCTCTCGGTGATGCTGTCGCTGGCGCTGACCATGGCGCGGAGGGCACTGGCGTTGAACCGCCGGGCTGGCCCCCGGACAACGCTTGAGCATGTCACGGATACAGGCGCCGGCTTTGTCCTGGTCGTGCCGCCGATCGTCATCGGCGCCGGCTGGTTCTTGTTGCTGCGCCATTTCGGCGATGTCTTCGCCATCGCCCCGGTCATGGTCGTCGCCGTCAACGCGGTGATGGCGATGCCGTTCGCCCTGCGCGCCGTCCGTCCCGCCTACGATGCGGCAAGCGAGCGTCACGAACGGCTCTGCGCACAGCTCGGCATTACGGGCTGGAACCGGTTGGTTCTGGTCGACTGGCCGTCCCTGCGGCGGCCGCTCGCCACCGCCTTCGCTTTCGCCATGGCCCTTTCGCTCGGCGACCTCGGCGTCATTGCCTTGTTCGGCAGTGATTCCGTGCAGACATTGCCCTACCTTCTCCTGGCGCGCATGGGCAGCTACCGCACCGCGGATGCCGCCGGCCTGGCACTGCTGCTGGGCCTCGTCTGCCTCGCGCTGATCGTGGCGGCGCACTGGCTGGGAAGGGAGAGGGTCCGGGATGGTTGATGGAAAGGCCAGCCGGCTTGAAAAAGGCGCGCCGGTGCGGCTGGACAGGGTGTCGTTCAGCTATGGCGAGATGCCGCTCGTCTTCGACGTCGAGTTCGCCACGTCGAAGATCACCGCCATCATGGGGCCGAGCGGGTCGGGCAAGTCGACCCTGCTCAATCTGGTCGCCGGCTTCGAGATGCCACAGTCGGGCCGCGTGCTGATCGGCGGCGCCGACGTTAGCGCCGACCCGGCCTCGGCGCGGCCGGTATCGATGGTGTTCCAGGAGAACAATCTCTTCGCCCATCTTTCCGTCGAGCAGAATGTCGGGCTCGGCCGCTCGCCAGCCTTGCGGCTGACCGAGGCGGACCGCGCCGCGATCGCCGAGGCACTTATACGTACCGGTCTCGGGGGCAAGGAAAAACGCCTGCCACGCGAACTTTCGGGTGGGGAACGCCAGCGCGTCGCATTGGCCCGCGTTCTGGTGCGCGACCGGCCGGTGCTGCTGCTCGATGAACCCTTCGCGTCGCTCGGGCCCGCTTTGCGCGACGATATGCTGGATATGGTCGCCGCCGTTCATGCCGAGCGTGGCATGACGGTGCTGTTTGTCACCCACCAGCCTGAAGACGCTCGCCGTATCGGCGAGCACATGGTGTTTCTCGACAATGGGATGGTCGCGGCAATCGGCAAGGCAGATGATTTCTTCACTGGGGCTGGTCCCGAAGTGTTCCGGCGCTATATCGGCGAGAGTGGCGGTTTATCACGAGATATTGCCCGGAAGCGGACATAATTTACGGTCAAACCGGCTCCAGGCGATGTGGCGCTTGCTTGCCATGACTGGAGGAGTGTGGCTAGGTCCGACCTGCTGGTCCGGCACAGGACGTGATTTGCCTGCAGCATCCGCCGCCCGCCCGAGGGACGTGCAACGGATGCTGCAGCAGTTTAAGATAGCGCATGACGTGTTCCGAAGATCGCCCCCGGTTTTCGTGGTTATGCGCCGGGACCCGAAAGGAAACCGTTCTGGCGATCGGCGTTGATAGACTACGAATGAATCCGCTGGCGCGTTTTCTTGCGCTGGCCGGTTTTGCCGTGGCGCTGGCGAGCTGCCAGATGTTCATGCCGCCGGAAGTACAGGAGTCCGGCTTCCAGCCTTCCGACAAGCCGATCACGGTCGACAACGTTGGCGCCAACAACAAGCTCGCCGAACTGGCCAAAGCGCAGCACCCGCGCATCCTGGCGACTTATGGCGGCGAATATTCCGACCCCAAGCTCGAGCGCATGGTCGCCAAGGTGGTCGGCAATCTGACGGTGGTGTCTGCCAACCCGACGCAGACCTATCGCATCACCATCCTGAATTCGCCCAACGTCAACGCCTTCGCGCTGCCCGGCGGCTATCTCTACATCACCCGGGGCCTGCTGGCGCTGGCCAATGATTCGGCTGAGCTTGCCGCTGTCATCGCCCATGAAATGGGCCACGTCACCGCCAATCACGGCCTGCAGCGCCAGCAGCTGGAGGCCGAGGAGGGCCTGGCGACGAAAGTGGTTTCCGATGTGCTGGGCGACAGCCCGACCGCCAAGGCGGCGCTGATCCGCGGCAAGCTGAGGCTGGCGCAATTCTCCCGCAACCAAGAGCTGGAAGCCGACGCCATCGGCATCAAATCGATCGGCGAAGCCGGCTACGATCCTTTCGCCGCCGGCCGCTTCCTGCAGTCGATGTCGGCCTATACGGACTTTCGTTCGATCAGCGGCGCCACCGATGCCAGCCTCGACTTCCTGGCCACGCACCCCAACACGCCGCAGCGCATCGATCTGGCGCAGCGCCATGCCCGCCAGTTCGGCGCGCCGGGCGTCGGCTCGCGCGACCGCGATTCCTTCCTCGCCGGCATAGACGGCCTGCTTTATGGCGACACGCCTGAAGAAGGCTATGTGCGCGGCGAAACCTTCCTGCATCCGGGCCTCGGCGTGTCCTTCTCGGTGCCGCAGGGTTTCATCATCGACAATTCGGCGGCCGCGGTGACGGCAACCGGTCCCGGCGATATGGCGATCCGCTTCGACGGCGTCTCGATCGACAAGAACCGCGCGCTGACCGACTATATCCGCAGCGGCTGGGTGGCCGGCCTCGACGACAGCAGCGTCAAGCAGGAGACGATCAACGGCAACGAGGCGGCGACGGCGCATGCCGGCGCCGAAGGATGGCAGTTCGACATTGCCGTGATCCGTGCCGGCGGTCAGGTCTACCGGCTGTTGACTGCGGCACCTTCGGCCAGCACCTCGCTGGATGCGGTCGCGCGTTCGGTCAGCGGATCTTTCCGTATCCTGAGTGCTGCCGAAAAGGCCGCGTTGAAGCCACTGCATATCCGCGTCGTCACCGTCCAGCCAGGGCAGACGATGGGTTCGCTTTCGGCTCAGATGGTTGGCGTCGATCGCAAGCTCGACCTGTTCCGCGTGCTCAATGCGCTGTCGCCGGGCGCCGCGGTTTCTGCCGGCGACAAGGTCAAGATCGTCACCGACAAATAAGAGCTCGCTGCGAATTCATTTGCTGAACGTCTGTTACAGATCAGGCGGCAGTCGCCATGAACTCCGGGTTCTGCTTCACCAACGCCACCTTGAGCTTTTCCATGGCGCGGGCCTCGATCTGGCGGACACGTTCCTTGGAAATGCCGAGCGTCTCGCCGAGCGCTTCGAGTGTCGCGCCCTCGTCATTCAGCCGGCGCTCCTCGATGATCCTCAGCTCCCGTGCGTTGAGCGCGCGCAGCGCCTCCCTCAGCCATAGCGAGCGGCGCGCGACATCGATCTTGTCTCCGACGATCTCGTCGGGCAGCGGATCGTCGGAGACCAGGAAATCCATGCGCTCGGTCGAACCCGCATCATCGGCAACCGGCATGTTGAGCGAGGAATCGGGTGCCGACAGGCGCGAATCCATCATCGCCACATCGGCTTCGGAGACGCCGAGTGTCTCCGACACTTCGCGGTATAGGGTCGCGTTCGACAGCGGCTCGGCGCCATTCGCCAGCCGGGCGCGCAGGCGCCGCAAGTTGAAGAACAGCGCTTTTTGCGCCGAACTGGTGCCGCCGCGCACAATCGACCAGTTGCGCAGGATGTAGTCCTGCATCGAGGCGCGGATCCACCACGTCGCGTAGGTCGAAAACCGCACCTCGCGCTCCGGCTCGAAGCGGGCTGCGGCTTCAAGCAGGCCGACGTGGCCCTCCTGGATCAGATCGCCGAGCGGCAGGCCGTAGTGGCGGAATTTCGAGGCCATGGAAATGACCAGCCGCATATGGGCGACGGTGATGCTGTGCAATGCGTTCTGGTCGTTGTCCTCTTTCCAGAGCAATGCCAGCCGATGCTCTTCATCACGTTCGAGGTAGGGAGCCTTCATTGCCGCGCGGACCATGATCCGTCCTGCCGTGTCTTCCATCATGAGGCGCTCCCTGGCTCAGGCGATGCGGATGACTTTGCAAACTTGGCTGGCGCCCGGTTGAAATAGCGGCGTCGTGCCCTAGAACTGCCAGAACGTGCGGTACGCCGGAAAGGTTCCCTGGTTGTTGCCGGGCGGATCAGGTTGCTTGAACGATGTCTGCAGGACCGGTGACGGCCTCGATTGCCGCCAAGAAACGCCATTTGGAGAATCCAATTTCAAAAACGTGTGATTTACGAAATCCGGTTCCTTATTTTCTCACCTCGCATCTGGCAGTTTCCAGCGCTCACACAATGCCGGATATCCGGCCAAGGACGGGATCACAGAAAAATGAAATGGCTGAAGTCGCTCATTATCGCCGGAACGCTGCAGGCTCTGGCTGTCACCGCAGGCAATGCCGGCGCCAATCTCGACCAGATCAAGCAGGCCGGGGTCATCAAGGTCGGCACGGAAGGCACCTATGCGCCATTCACCTATCATGACACTTCCGGCGCCCTGGTCGGCTTCGATGTCGAAATCGCCAAGGCGATCGCCGACAAGCTCGGCGTCAAGGCCGAGTTCCTCGAAGGCAAGTGGGACGGGCTGATCGCCGGCCTCGACGCCAATCGCTATGACGCCGTCATCAATGAAGTCGGCATCACCGATGCCCGCAAGGCCAAGTACGCCTTCTCCGATCCCTACATCGCCTCCAAAGCAGTGCTGATCGTGCGCGGCGACAACACCGACATCAAGACGTTCGCCGATCTCAAGGGCAAGAAGTCGGCGCAGTCGCTGACCTCGAATTTCGGCAAGCTGGCCGAGGCGAACGGCGCCGAATTGGTCGGCACCGATGGCTTCGACCAGTCGATCCAGCTGCTTTTAACCGGCCGTGCCGACGCCACCATCAATGACAGCCTGTCGTTCCTCGACTTCAAGAAGCACAAGCCCGACGCCAATGTGAAGATTGCCGCGCAAGAAGAAAACGCTGACTATTCCGGCGTCATCGTGCGCAAGGGCGATCCGGAACTTGTTGCGGCGATCAACAAGGCGCTGGCCGACATCAAGGCCGATGGCACCTACCAGAAGATCGCCGACACCTATTTCGGCCAGGACGTTTCGAAGTAAGCTGATGAGGTGGGCCCGGTCTCCGGCCCACGAGACATATGAAGCGGCGAGCCGTCTTTGACCGGCCGCCGCTTTTGTCGTGATATGTCTGACGCATTCACGCCTTGATGAGCCGCCTCGACCATTGGAGAATCTTACGTGCCGCACTGGCTGCAACTGATGCTGGAGTCACTGCCTTCGCTGTTGTGGGCGGCGCTGATCTTCACCGTGCCGCTGACGCTGTTGTCCTTCGCTCTCGGCTTGACGGTCGGCCTGGGTGCTGCGCTCGCCCGGCTGTTCGGACCGAAGCCCCTGGTCGCGCTGGTGCGCTTCTACGTCTGGATTTTTCGCGGCACGCCGCTCCTGGTTCAGCTGTTCCTGATCTTCTACGGCCTGCCGTCGGTCGGCATTCTGCTCGATGCCTTCACCGCGGCGTTGATCGGCTTCACGCTCAACATAGGCGCCTACACGTCGGAGATCATCCGCGCTGCGATAGGCTCGGTGCCGAAGGGCCAGTGGGAGGCCGGCTATTCGATCGGCATGACCTGGAGCCAGGCGATGCGGCGCACCATCCTGCCGCAGGCCGGCCGGGTCGCGGTGCCGCCGCTCTCCAACACTTTCATCTCGCTGGTCAAGGACACGTCGCTGGCGGCCGCGATCACCGTGCCGGAAATGTTCCAGGCGGCGCAGCGCATCGTCGCCACCACCTATGAGCCGCTTATCCTCTATGTCGAGGCGGCGATGCTCTATCTGGCGATGAGTTCGGTGCTGTCGGCCTTGCAGACGCGACTGGAAACCCGGCTCAACCGCTATGGCGGCTTCCTGGAGGCGCGCTCATGATCGGCCTCACCAACATCGAGAAACGCTTCGGCGACAACCTTGTGCTGAAGGGCGTGACGGTCACCATTGCCGAAGGCAGCGTTACAGCGCTGGTCGGGCCTTCAGGCGGCGGCAAAAGCACCTTGCTGCGCTGCGTCAACCTTCTGGAGATCCCGACTTCGGGCACGGTGCGCATCGGTGACGAGGCGCTGGAATTCCAACCCGGCGTCAGGGTTCCGGCCAGGGATATCCAGCGCCTGCGGCTGCAGACCGGCATGGTGTTCCAGAACTTCCAGCTGTTTCCGCATCGCACCGCGATCGAAAACGTCATGGAAGGGCTGGTGACGGTGCTGAAATGGCCGCCGGAGAGGGCACGCGAGCGGGCGCTCGCCCTGCTGGAAAAAGTTGGGATGGTGCACAAGGCGGACGCTTGGCCGGCGACGCTGTCGGGCGGCCAACAGCAGCGTGTGGCGATCGCGCGTGCCTTGGCGCCGTCGCCGAAAGTTCTGCTCTGCGACGAGCCGACCTCGGCGCTTGACCCGGAACTGGCGCAAGAGGTGGTAGACGTGCTCGGCAAGCTCGCCAGCGAAGGCACGACCATGGTGATGGCGACGCATGATCTGCGCCTCGCCTCCAAGATCGCCCAGGAAGTGGTGTTTCTCGATGCCGGCGTCATCGTCGAGAAAGGGCCGGCCGCGCTGCTGTTCGGCAATCCCGAGAAGCAACGGACGAAGCGGTTTATTGCGACGCTGAAGCAGGAGGCGGAGAGGGAAAGTGGCGGCGACGGATCGCTGTAGCTTCATCGTCAAAAAGCAAAAAACCCGGCGCAAGGCCGGGTTTTTCATGAACTCAAAGGCAAAAGCTCAGGCAGCTTCTTCCTGCTCGGCTTCCTCATTATCAGCCTTGGCACCCCGCTTAGGCCCCTTGTTGAGGTTGACCTCGATCAGGCGCACGGCTTCGGTTTCCGACATGCGATTGACGGCCGCGATCTCGCGGGCCATGCGGTCGAGCGCTGCCTCATAGAGTTGGCGTTCGGAATAGGACTGCTCTGGCTGGTTGTCGGCGCGGTAGAGGTCGCGCACAACTTCCGAGATCGAGATCAGGTCGCCGGAATTGATCTTCGCATCATATTCCTGGGCGCGGCGCGACCACATGGTGCGCTTGACCCGGGCGCGACCCTGCACGACCTTCAGCGCGCGCTCGACATAGTCCTCTTCCGACAGCTTGCGCATGCCGATGGAGGTCGCCTTGGCGACCGGCACCTTCAGGCGCATCTTGTCCTTCGAGAAGTCGATGACGAATAGTTCCAGCTTATGTCCAGCAACTTCCTGCTCGTCGATCGACACGATCTGGCCGACGCCGTGCGCCGGGTAGACGATGTACTCGCCGGTCTTAAAACCGTGACGCGCAGCGGTGGACTTTTTCTGCGGGGTGATCGTAGCCATTACGCCCTGAACTCCTTGTTGTGGTACCGGCGTCCTGCCGGCCCGAACTCGCGCGATCGGGGGAGCCGATCGTTTGCCGCACAACAGATGACCCACCGGAAAAGCCGGACCGGCAAACGCAATATTGCGACCGCCTGGCCCAGATCGCTCTGGTCCGGAATGGGATTTTCACCTTTCAGTGATTTGGGGCGTCTGCGCCATAAATCGACGTGTGTCACCGGCATATTTGGCTCATGTAACACAAAAAGTCGGAAGAATCAAGGTTTTGCTGCGTAAGCGAACGCCACAGGTCAACGCCGCCTGTCAAGGCGGTTAATGTGACGTGCCCCTTACCCCGCGTAATTCAGGCCTTTGCGGCCGTGTTGTCAATCGCCTTCGCCGGGCTCGGGCGAGAAGTATTTCTCGAACTTGCCGGCCTCGCCGTCGAAGGATTTGGCGTCGGCCGGTGGCTCCTTCTTGGCGGTGATGTTGGGCCATTTATCGGCGTATTCGGTGTTGATCTGCAGCCATTTGTCGAGCCCCGGCTCGGTGTCGGGCTTGATCGCGTCGGCCGGGCATTCCGGCTCGCAAACGCCGCAGTCGATGCACTCGTCGGGATGGATGACGAGCATGTTCTCGCCTTCGTAGAAACAGTCGACCGGACAGACCTCGATGCAGTCCATATATTTGCATTTGATGCAATTGTCGGTCACGACATAGGTCATCGGTCGGCTCCGGTACGTCCCATTTTTGTTGGGCTTTTTCCGTCAGGTAACGCCTTTATCGGCCGCTTGCAAGGGTAGCGATTGCGGGTGGTGCCGGTGTTTCGGGAATGTATATCAGACGACAGGCCCGGCGGCAGTCAGCCATGTCCCGCGAAACGTCTTGATTGCCGGGTTCAGTTTTGCCTCAGGCGTGTCGTTGTCCCATTCCCGCTGCGTGTTCCTGGATGTCAGGCATCAGTCTTCGCCGAGCAAGCGGTCGGTCTGGCGGCGTTCCTTCTTGGTCGGGCGGCCGCTACCGGCCTCGCGCAGCCCCGGAATTGCATCAGGAGGGGCTTCGCCCTTCGGCGCGGGCGGTGGCGAGATATCTTCGTACAGCGTGCGGGCCTCCTCGGCCGGGCCACGTCGAACACCGGCGCCAAGCACCTTCCAGACGAAGATGCGCCGCTCGAGCGTGATGGTCAGCACGTCGCCAGGCTTGACCAGATCGGAGGCCTGCGCTGCTTTGTCGCGATTGATGCGCACGCGGCCGGCGACCACCAGTTTCGCTGCCAGCGAGCGTGATTTCACGGCGCGCGAGAAGAATAGCCATTTGTCGATGCGCTGGCGGCCTTCGACGACCATCGAGGCGAGCCAGGTCTACTTCTTCAGCTGGTCGCGCAGAGCGGCGAGCTTGGCAAACGGCGAGTCAGGATCGAAGCGCACCGGGCGTTCCTCGCGCGGCTTCGGCTGGAAAGCCGGCTTGCTGCCTTGCGCACCCTTGCCGTCCGGCCTGCCGCCCTTCCAGTCGGGCCGGCCATCGCGTCGGTCCGACCGCTCGCCTTGCGGGCGGCCATCACGCCGCTGTTCGCCTTGCGGGCGGCCGTCACGCCGCTGTTCGCCTTCGGCCTGAGGCTTGGGCTTGAACTTCGAACGGTCGAAGCGCGGCTTGCCGGCGCCTTCGCGCCGTCCTTCATGGGCCGGACGATCGCCAGGTGGAACTGCGGCTGGGGCGCCGGCAGCATCCACAGGCGCATCGCTTCGGCCGCGCCCTTGCCCGTTGCGCGGGCGATTGTTCCTGCGGCTGTCGTCGCGGTTGCGCGGGCGCTGTTCGAAGCGACCCTGGCGCCACAACAGTATGGGCTTTGGCGCTTCGGCTTCTGGGGCGGGTTCGCTGCTGGCGGCCGCTTCAGCCGCCGCTGCAGGTTCGTTTGGCGCGGCGTCCGTTGCGGGCGCGGCATCTGGCGTCAGCTCGGCCGGTGCGGTTTCAATCTCGGCAGCTTCAGCCGCTGCCTGTGGTTCAACCGGCGCAGGTTCGGCGGCCTCTGCAACAATCTCGGCTACCGGCGCTTCGTCCTGCACGGTTTCGACTGGAGTGTCCGCCTGTTCCGCCACATCGGGCACAGTAGGTTCTGCGGCGGTGTCTGCGATGATTTCGGCAGGACTTTCGGCCGGCGTTTCCGAAGCGGCCACTGCGTCCGATGCCGGCTCCGAACCTTCGATCGCTGCCTCCGCGGCCGCGTCGGTTGCCGCGGCTTCTGCCGCCTTGGCCTGTTCGGCACGTGCCGCCGCTTCCGCCGCCAGCTTGGCAGCGGCAGCTTCGCGCGCGGCATTGTCCTGTGCTTCGAGCAGTGCCTTGACCTCGACGGCCGGTTTAGGCTCGGCGCGGTAGCCCAGGCCTTTCAGGATTTCTTCCATGTCGTCGGCGGTGGCGCCGAGGATCGACATCATGGGCGGCGTCACCATGAAGGACTGGCCGTCATAGGCGCCGTCCGGGCGTTGCCCGAGACCCGGCTTCCAGTTGGTCGCCGGGCGGATCAGGTCGGCCAGCCGTTCCAGGATGTCGATGCGCACGGCGCGGCGGCCGAGATTGCGGTAGCCGGCCAACTTGTAGAAGGTCTTGTCGAAGGCAGGATCGATGACCACCGATGTGCGGCCGGAAGCGAGCGCGTGAACCACGTCGCCAAAGCCGGGCTTGTCCTTGCCGTCGTTCTTCAACGCCCAGAGAAGCGTCACCAGTCCGGCGGGCGCCGGCTTGATCAGCGCCGGCACGAAGACATGGTAGGCGCCGAAGCGCACGCCAAGCCGGCGAAGGGCGGCGCGACCTTCCTGGTCGAGCGACTTCATCTCCTCGGCGATGTCGCGGCGGTTGATGAGACCGAAATTCTCGACCAGCTGGAAGGCGATGCCACGGCCGATGCCGGAAATCTGGTCGGCATTCTTAAGGTCGACCAGCGGCTTCAGCAGCGATTCGATCTGGAAATTGACGAACCGCTCGGCACGCGCGACGACCTTGTCGCGTGCCGGGCCAGTCAGCTGTTCGTCGGCCAACAGCACCAGGCGCGGCTTCAGCGCGTCTTCGCCCGAAACCAGCGTGCCGATCGGCGCGCCGATCCAGCGCAGCGTGCCGTCCGAGCCAAGCGCGATGTCGCCATTGGCTGAAGCGCCGAAGCGCTCGGCGCGCGCCTCGAACTCGGCGGCCAGCGCCTTCTGGGCGGCGGTGCGCACGGCCTTGGCGTCTTCGCCGCCGACGGTCTGGTCGGCGGTGAAGCGGAACCCTTGCAACTCGCCGACATGGTGGCCTTCGACAAGGACGGTTCCGGTAGGACTAATTTCGGCTTCAGGCATGGTATTTTCTCTAAGGCGCCGCATGAGGACGGAAGTCCTGCGGTCTACGAAGCGTTTCGTCAACCGCTCATGCAGCGCATCCGACAATCTGTCTTCGATTTCGCGCGTCTTTTCCTGCCAGTGTGCCTGATCGGCCAGCCAACCGGGCCGGTTCGACACGAATGTCCAGGTGCGGATCTGGGCAATGCGATGCGACAACGTGTCGATGTCGCCCTCGGTGGTGTCGGCGCGGCGCACCTGCTCGGCCATGTAATTCTCGTCGACATGGCCATGCCGTGCAAGGTCCGTGTAGATCGAAGCAATGAGGTCTGCATGCTGGGCCGGCGCGATCCTGCGGTAATCGGGCAGCGCGCAGGCCTCCCACAGCAGCGCCACGCGTTTGGCATTGCTGGCAAGAGCGCGGATGTCTTCGTCGCGCGACAGATATTCAAGCGCCTGCGCGTCGACTGCAGGCAGCGCACGCGTCAGTCCTTCGACCGGGGCATTGGTTTCGATCGAGCGCTTCAGCGCATCGAGGCTGGCGAAGTCGAAACGCGCGGTTCGCCATTGCAGCACCTTCACCGGATCGAAATCATGGCCTTCGATCTTCTTGATCAGTTCCTCGTCCAGCGGGTCGACCTGGCCGGTGACGCCAAAGGTGCCGTCGCGCAGATGCCGACCGGCGCGGCCGGCGATCTGGCCAAGCTCGGCCGCCATCAGGTTGCGATACTGATAACCATCGAACTTCCGGTTCTGGGCGAAAGCGACGTGATCGAGATCGAGGTTGAGGCCCATGCCGATGGCGTCGGTGGCAATGAGATAGTCGACATCGCCCGACTGGAACAGCGCCACCTGGGCGTTGCGGGTGCGTGGGCTGAGCGCGCCGAGCACGACTGCGGCACCGCCTTGCTGCCGGCGGATCAGTTCGGCGATGGCGTAGACCTCGTCGGCGGAGAAGGCGACGATCGCCGTGCGCCGCGGCAGACGGGTCAGTTTCTTGGAGCCGGCATAGGCAAGATGCGACAGCCTCGGCCGCGTCACCACAGAGACGCCTCTCAGCAGGCGCTGCAAAATGCCGTGCATGGTGGCGGCACCGAGCAGCAACGTTTCCTGACGGCCGCGCAGATGCAGGATGCGGTCGGTGAAGATGTGGCCGCGTTCGAGGTCGCCGGCAAGCTGCACCTCGTCGATGGCGACAAAGGCGGCATCGGTCTCGCGCGGCATGGCCTCAACGGTGCAGACCGAATATTTCGCGCCCGCCGGCTGGATCTTTTCCTCGCCGGTGATCAGCGCGACCTTGTGGGCGCCAACCTTTTCGCAGACGCGGGCATAGACCTCGCGCGCCAGCAGCCTGAGCGGGAGGCCGATGATACCACTCTCGTGTGCCACCATGCGCTCGATGGCGAGATGGGTCTTGCCGGTGTTGGTGGGCCCAAGTACGGCAGTCACGTCGCGACCCGAAAGGATCAGTGGCTCAGTGTGTTTCGGCTGGATGTTCATTGATCCGGAAATAAGGCTTCTGGCCTCTGGTTGTCGGGAGCGTGCCTCAACTGGCGCGTATGACAGGGGACACATAGGGATTTCGGGCGAGAAGCGAAAGCGGAATGTTCCGCCGGCGGCTAGAAGGGGTCTTTGTCAAGCTCTCAATCGGCTGCGGATTAACGGATAGAACGAGTCTGGAACGAATCGGCGACGAATCAGTGACTCCTGCAGATTCAGCTTTTGTTCACGGCTATATGTGGGTTTTGCGACCACTGAACGCACCACATGCTGAATCCCGGAACTGGCCCGTTTCATGCTAGGAGGGCTATGACGTTAACCTTTGCCCATGAGCGATCATGAAGGCTTGGCGTTCCTCGCCCAACGGCATGAAATTATTGATCGTTCCTAATCAACGTTAAGGATTGGGCTGGCGATTCAGGTCGCCATCGTTAACTTTCCGGTCAAAGCATCGGAGACGAATCGGCGATGGCATGATTTTCCTGGTTTGTTCACCCCAATACCTAGTGTTGTAGACAGGTTTTCCACCAATTATCCACAGGCTTGGGAACAGGTTTCGCACACGGCAGCGGCCGGCCGTTAACCTTTGCGTGCCGGATTGGGTCAGCGACCGACGAGGACATCTCGAAAAGATCAGGCTGGCAACGAAAAACGGGCCGGCGTACCGGCCCGTCGATCTATCGCCTACATCGCCGCGTCGTCAGACGAAATACTGGCCGCCATTGGCTGTGATGGTCGAGCCGGTGATGAAGCCGGCATCTTCGGAAGCCAGGAAAACGACGCAGCGCGCGATCTCCTCGGGCTCGCCGAGGCGGCCGACGGGGATTTGCGGGATGATGCGCTCGTTGAGCACCTTCTCGTCGATCGCCTTGACCATCTCGGTGGCGATGTAGCCGGGGCAGATGACATTGACGGTGATGCCCGCGCGCGCCCCCTCTTGAGCCAGAGCTTTGCTGAAACCGATGTCGCCGGCCTTGGCGGCGGAATAGTTGACCTGGCCGGCCTGGCCCTTCTGGCCGTTGATCGAGGAGATGGTGATGACACGGCCGAACTTGCGGTCGCGCATGCCGCTCCACAGCGGATGCGTCATGTTGAAGACGCCCGACAAATTGGTGTCGATGACCTCTTTCCACTGCTCGCGCGTGATCTTGTGGAACATGGCGTCACGGGTGATGCCGGCATTGTTGACCAGCACCGAGACGGGGCCGAGATCGGCCTCGACTTGGCTGATGCCGGCGGCGCAGGCGTCATAGTCGGCGACCGACCATTTGTAGACCGGAATGCCGGTCTCGGCCTTGAATTTCGCCGCCGCTTCGTCATTGCCGGCATAGTTGGCGGCAACCGAATAGCCGGCGTTCTTCAATGCGATCGAGATCGCCGCGCCGATGCCGCGCGATCCGCCTGTGACGATTGCTACCTTGGTCATGAAGTTCCTCCTCCCTAGAGTTTTTCGTGAATGGTCAATAGTGAATGGTGAATGGTCGAAGACGGACGGCTACCCGCCATTCACCATTCGCCACTCACCATTCACTCTTTTTCTCAGATTGCCTCCACGCACATGGCGACGCCCATGCCGCCGCCGATGCAGAGCGTAGCGAGGCCCTTCTTGGCGCCGCGCCGGCGCATTTCGAAGACCAGTGTGTTGAAGATGCGAGCGCCAGATGCGCCAATCGGGTGGCCGATGGCGATCGCACCGCCATTGACGTTGACGATCGAAGGATCCCAGCCCATGTCCTTGTTGACGGCGCAGGCTTGCGCCGCAAAGGCCTCGTTGGCCTCGATCAGGTCGAGATCGCCGACCGACCAGCCGGCCTTTTCCAATGCCTTGCGCGAGGCGGGAATAGGTCCGGTGCCCATTATCTGCGGATCGACGCCGGCGGTTGCCCAGGACACGATACGCGCCAGCGGGGTGATGCCGCGCCTCACCGCTTCCGCTTCGCTCATCAGCACAGCACCTGCGGCGCCGTCATTGATGCCGGAGGCGTTGGCGGCGGTTACCGTGCCGTCCTTGTCGAAAGCCGGCTTCAGCTTGGTCATGGCGTCGATCGTGGCGCCATGACGGATGTACTCGTCCTGGTCGACAATGGTGTCGCCCTTCTTGCCCTTGATGGTGACGGCGACGATCTCGTCCTTGAATTTGCCGGCCTTCTGCGCGGCCTCGGCCTTGTTCTGCGAGGCCAGTGCGAACTGGTCCTGGTCGTCGCGGGTGATCTGGAACTGGCGCGCGACGTTTTCGGCGGTGTTGCCCATGTGATAGCCGTTGAAGGCATCCCACAGCCCGTCCTTGATCATGGTGTCGATCAGCTTGAAGTCGCCCATCTTGACGCCGGCGCGCAGGTGCTGGGCATGTGTCGAAAGCGACATCGATTCCTGGCCGCCCGCGATGATCACCTTGGCGTCGCCGCTGGCGATCTGCTGCATGCCGAGCGCAATGGCGCGCAGCCCCGAGCCGCAAACCTGATTGAGGCCCCAGGCCGTGGTTTCCTTGGGCAGGCCGGCATTGATCGATGCCTGGCGGGCCGGGTTCTGACCCTGCGCCGCGGTCAGCACCTGACCAAGGATGACCTCGTCGACCTCGCCTGGTTCAACACCGGCGCGCGACAGCAATTCCCTGATGACGACGGCACCGAGCTCATGTGCCGGGGTGGCGGCGAAGGCGCCGTTGAAGGAGCCGACCGGTGTGCGTGCGGCGCTGGCGACGACGATGGAATTGGCAGAGGTCATTTTCTTCTCCGGACTTCGAGCTGTCGTATTTTTGGGCGTTGTTGGCGACTTTTCTTGCCCTTTCCATGATCCAAGTCAAACCGGAAATGGGCATGGCGCCCATGCGTCGCAAGCGGGTCGTGCTTCGCCGGGGCGGCAGTTCCCTCATTGCTGCGCAGCATATTTTGGCCGCTATGCAGCATTTAGTGATCCCGCACTGCACAAACTGCTTGGAATTGTGAGGCTTTTGCGCATATCCTCAAAAAAGGCACAATCGTTATCGGCGGCTTACTCAGAGGCCCGCCGGTGTCCCCGGGAGGATGTAGATGGCCGCGAAAGACGATCCGATCATCATCAAGAAATACGCCAATCGCCGCCTCTACAACACCGGCACCAGCACCTATGTGACGCTCGAGGACCTCGCCGAGATGGTCAAGAAGGGCGAGGAGTTCACCGTCCAGGACGCCAAGACCGGTGACGACATCACGCATCCGGTGCTGACCCAGATCATCTTCGAACTGGAGAACAAGGATGGGCAGAACATGCTGCCGATCCCGTTCCTGCGCCAGCTGATCGCCTATTACGGCGACCAGATGCAGATGATCGTGCCGAGCTTCCTCGAACAGTCGATGCTCGCCTTCTCCAAGGAGCAGGAGCGCTTTCGCGAGCAGATGAAGGGTGCTCTCGGCAAGTCGCCGCTGGACATGATGAAAATCACCACGCCAATCAAGGCGCTGGAGGAGCAGACGCGCCGCAATATGGAAATGTTCCAGAATGCGATGCGTCTGTTCACGCCGTTTCCGCCCGCGGGCTCCGCACCAGCCGCTACGCCAGCGTCCGAGCCGGCCAAGAAGGAAACGCCTGACAAGCCCGACGACCTGCAGGAACTGAAGGACCAGATCGCAGCCATGCAGCGCAAGCTCGATACGATGTCTTGAGGCGTTCGGATCGAAAGATCCGATAGCAACGGCACATCGGATCGCTGCCCGTCCCACTTTTCCGAAGACCGGTACCCTTTCGGCCCTATGGCAGCACTCCCACATAACGGCCGCGGGGTCTGATAAGGCCTCCGCTTGTTATCTGTTCGACCGTATGCGCGGCCCAGCCGACGCTGCGTGCGAGTGCGAACAGGCGGAACGGCGCATCGCGGGGCAAGCCAAGGCTGCGCGTCAGCGCGGCCAGGGCAAAGTCAATGTTGGGAAGCGCACCGGTCGCGGCATGGGCCGCGTCGCACAGCGACGACAGTGAGCCATCGACCTCGACAACCGACAGCAGCGCTTCCGCCCGCGGATCGCCGTCGGGATAGAGCTGATGACCGAAGCCCGGCAGCGGCCGATCGTGACTGAGCCAGCGCCGGATCGTCGCATCGGCGCCGTGCAGCGCCGCATCCTCGGCCAGTTGCATCACCGCCTCGCCGGCGCCGCCATGGCGAGGGCCTGACAGTGTCGAGAGCCCCGCGAGCAGGCAAGCGGCCAGCGGCGCGCCGGTCGAGGCCGCGACGCGCGCGGCGAAGGTCGACGCGTTCAGTTCATGATCGGCAAGCAGGACAAGCGCGCGGCGGATCGCTTCCGCGCCGCCGGCACCCACCGACCAGTCGTGCGCCAATCGCCCATGGACCGGACCTGGTCTGGCCGGCGCGCCCAGCGCGCGGGCCAATACGCCGACAGCGTGCGCGGCGTCGGCATGCAGCGACACGGCATTGCGCCCGAGAGATGGGCGCCCCTGGCCGGCAAGCATGGCAAGTTGCGCAAAGGCCGCGGCTCGGCTGTCTTCAAGGGGTGCATCCGGCAACTGCGCTTCGAAAGCCACCGGTCCAGGCAGATCCCATAGCACTGCGGCTGCTTCTTCCAGTGTCGCATTCGCGGAAAGCGCAACGGCGTCCTGGCCACGGTAGACAAGGCGACCGTGCGAGACGGTCGAGATCGCCGTTACGATCGATGGCTCGCCCCAGGCAATGGCGCTTTCGGCGATGGCCGAGGCGCTTCTTCCGCGCGCCCTCCGGGTCGCCAGCGCCGCTATGTCGTCGGCACGATACTGGCTGCGGCGCGGATCGGCGCGGTCGGGCCGCATGCCGATGCGCCCACGGCTGACATAGGCGTACAGCGTCTGCGCCCGCACCTGGAGACGCTCAAGCGCTTCTTCTCGCGACAGCCACTCGGACATATCGAACTCTCATATTGATTCCATTGATCAAGATTGATGACCATGTTGCCCAGCCTTATCTCCGATCCCCAAAAGCTTCAAGGAGACAAGGCTATGGCGAATGGGCTCGATGATGTTGTGGCGGCGGAAACTGTGCTCTCCGATGTGGATGGTCTTGGCGGTCGTCTGACGGTCCGGGGTCATTCGCTGCCGGAACTGGCCGGCCGCTGGAGCTATGCCCAGGTGGTTCGGCTGCTGCTGGATGGCTTTTTCGACAAGCTTCCCGATGATGCGGAGCTGACGCGGGCTCTGGGTCAGGCGCGTGCGGACGTGTTCGAGCGGCTTTCGCCATCGCTGCCCTTGCTGGCATCGCTCGATGTCTACAGCGCCATGCGCGCCGGCATGGCGCTGCTGCCGGACGGCGACACGCTGGCAGATGCCTTGCTGCTGATCGCGGCGCCGGCGGTGCTGACGCCGGCCTTACTGCGCCTGCAGCGCGGCGAGGAGGCGATCTCCCCGGACAGCCGGGGCGATCACGCCGCCGACATGTTGCGGATGCTGAGTGGCAGCGTCGCCTCGCCAGGGCTGGTGAAGGCGCTCGACACCTATCTGGTGACGGTCTGCGATCACGGTCTCAATGCATCGACCTTTGCGACACGCGTGGTCGCGTCCACGCAGGCCGCGCTGACTTCGTCGGTGCTGGCCGGGCTTGGCGCGCTCAAGGGGCCGCTGCATGGCGGCGCGCCTGGCCCTGTCATCGAGATGCTGGATGCAATCCAGGCGCATGGCGATGCGGCCGGCTGGCTGCGCGACGCAGTCGCGCATGGCGATCGCATCATGGGCTTCGGACATCGCATCTACCGCGTGCGCGATCCCCGTGCCGATGTGCTGAAAGCGGTGGTGCGGCAACTCGGCGGCGAGGGCGAAGCCGGCCGCCGGCTGGCCTTCGCGGAGACGGTGGAGCAAGCGGCGCTCGACGTGCTGCGGGTTGCCAAGCCGTCGCGCTCGCTGCAGACCAATGTCGAGTTCTACACCGCGCTGCTGCTGGAAGCGGCGGGCTTTCCCAGCCAAGCCTTCAGCAATGTCTTTGCTGCCGGGCGTGTTTCCGGCTGGATTGCGCATGCGCGCGAGCAGCAGAAAACCGGTCGGCTGATGCGCCCGCAGTCGTGTTATGTCGGGCCGGTACCGGACCTGGTTGCCTGAGGCTTCTTTCGCTTGCGGGGAAGGGCGGGGCGATTTGGCTTACGTCCTGCTGCGGCGGCTCATGACAAAAATGTCATCTCGCCGGACAAATCTGGCCGCTGTTATTGCGTCACATTGGGCATATATGCTGCACTGCAACATAGACCTACTCTTGCCGCAACCAGAGGATTCCGCCCTTGGCCACCAGGAAAACCGCAGTCATCACCGGCTCCACATCCGGCATTGGCCTGGCCATAGCCCAGGCGCTGGCGGGCGAAGGCCATAATGTCGTCGTCAATTCCTTCTCCGACACGGAAGCCGACCACGCCATCGCCGATGCCATCGCCAAACAACACGGCGTGAAGAGCGCCTACGTCAAGGCCGACATGTCGAAGGCGGCGGAATGTAGGGCACTTGTCGCCAAAGCTGCCGAGGCATTCGGGTCGGTCGATATTCTGATCAACAATGCCGGCATCCAACATGTGGCGCCGGTGGAGGAATTCCCGATCGAGAAATGGGATGCCATCATCGCCATCAACCTGTCTTCGGCGTTCCACACCGTCGCCGCCGCCATTCCGCTGATGAAAAAAGCCGGCGGCGGCAGGATCGTCAACATCGCCTCAGCGCATGGGCTGGTCGCATCGCCATTCAAATCGGCCTATGTCGCGGCCAAGCACGGCATCATGGGGCTGACCAAGACGGTCGCGCTCGAGCTGGCGCGCGACAAGGTCACCTGCAACGCCATCTGCCCCGGCTATGTGCTTACGCCCCTGGTCGAAGCGCAAATCCCCGACCAGATGAAAGCCCACGCCATGGACCGCGAGACCGTCATTCGCGAGGTCATGCTGGACAAGCAGCCGACCAAGGAATTCGTCACCGTCGAGCAGATCGCGGCAGCGGCGCTGTTCCTGTGTTCGGACGCTGCGGCGCAGGTCAACGGCACGCATCTCTCGGTCGACGGCGGCTGGACCGCCGCGTGAGGCCAGAATTTTCTCATCCCCCAACGCGGGACAGATCAAGGACGACGCCATGACCAAAAACGGCAAGGCGGAGGAGACGAAGAAGATCAACATAGCGCTCCAGGGCGGCGGCTCGCACGGAGCCTTTTCCTGGGGTGTGCTCGACCGGCTGCTGGAGGACGGCAGGCTGGAGATATCAGCGGTGTCAGGCACCAGTGCCGGCGCCATGAACGCGGTGGCGCTGGCCGACGGTTTTGTCCGCGGCGGGGTTGAGGGCGCAAGACAGAAGCTCGACGATTTCTGGCGTGCGGTGGCGGCCAAAGGCCGGTTCAGCCCGGTGCAGCGCATGCCGTGGGATGTCGCCTGGGGCAATTGGTCGATCGAGAACACGCCGGGCTATGTCTTTTTCGACACCATGTCGCGGGTGTTCTCGCCCTATGCCGCCAACCCGCTGGGCCTCAATCCGCTGCGTGACGTGGTTGCCAAGGAGATCGATTTTAAGAATGTCCGCGCCTGCAAGTCGATGGAACTGTTCATTTCGGCGACCAATGTCGAAACCGGACAGTTGCGCGTCTTTTCCGACGGCGAGATCGACCTCGACACGGTGATGGCTTCGGCCTGCCTGCCGCAGCTGTTCCGCGCCGTCGAAATCAAGGGCGTCCCCTATTGGGACGGCGGCTATGGCGGCAATCCGGCGCTTTATCCGTTCTTCAAGACGGCGGCGACCGAGGACGTGCTGATGGTGCAGATCAATCCGGTGGTGCGGGAGGGAACACCAAGGAGCGCCAATGAGATCCAGAACCGCATCGACGAGATCACCTTCAATGCGGGGCTGCTGCGCGAATTCCGCTCGATCGCCTTCGTCAAGGAGCTGATCGCCGCCGGCCGTCTGCCGCATGGCGAATACCGCGACATCCGCATGCACCGCATCGATGCCGACGAGGCGTTCAAGGACCTGTCGGCATCGTCGAAGGTCAATGCCGAATGGGCGTTCCTGACCTATCTGCGCGATCTCGGCCGCACCGCCGCGACCGACTGGCTGGAAGAGAATTATGACGCTGTCGGCAAGCACCCGACGCTCGATCTCTCAGGCGAACTCGATGACGGTTTCAAGCCGATGCGCGGTCCTGCACCAGGCCGGCGGGTCAAGGAATTCCTCGCCGCGCGGAAGAACCCAGAGGTGGTTCGCCGTCGGGCCTGAACTCAACCTCGACACAACTCGACTTCATCCCGGCTTTAGGGTAGGTCGATCGTCCTGATCAGGGCCGCGGGTGCCCGGAGCTGCCCTGGCGCCTTCACGTGGCCTTTGCATGAAAAGTTCCCTATCATGCTGACGCCTACTGCCATGCTTGCCTTCACAGCACCGTTCGCGATCGCGCAAGAGAGCCCGACGCCAGCGCCGGCGACGGTCGATGCGGCTACAGAACCGTCCGAATGAGGCAAGATCTACGCCGTGTTTTCGCGTCCGCGCTGCGCCGACCGCCGTGTCGTGGACGACCGGCCGCGCTGGTCCGGTGCGCATTATGGTGGCACGCGCGTTCACGCCTTCAACGTCCAGAGCGGTGTCGATGGGTCTGGTTTCGGCAATCCGGGCTTGTGTTGCACGACACGCCATTTGTCCAGCTATTCCAATATTTTGCATGGGCAACCCGGGACCGACGGCTGGCATCTGGCATCGACCAAGATGGCCCGGTTCGGAAGGTCCTCGCCGGAATTCTGCACCCGGATCAAGGATCCAGCCGCCAGCAATGGCGGGCATAGCCTGCAGGATGTGGCGCTGTATGCGCGCGACGACAAATTGGCTGCCTGGGGCTGGGCCCGGTGGAGATCGCGAGTCAGCGCCAGGCTCGGCGGAAGACACATACGAGACGATCGAAAATGGATAGCGACGCGCGCATCTTGTCCGGTGGCGCAATGATCTTGCAACTTTCGGACTATATTGCGGTACAACTTTGATGTAGAAGCGCGCTTCGCCGATCACGGCAAATTGAACACGGCTTGGCGCGCACCCATATCGGCGACGCGCCCGCGTTATGAGGACGCCGGCCGAACCCGCAGTGGAAAACAACGACGATGCCAAGAATCAGGTTTCACAAGCTTGCAGCCATTGTTGTGCTCATTGGTTTCGCGGCCTGGATGGCGACAGGCGAGTTTTCGTCCGTCGGCAGCGTGGCCGCCAACAATGCAAAGGCAGCCGGAGTCGAGCAGGCCAAGGCGCCGGACGCCAACAAGCCCAAAGCGGCGGAAGCCGAGCCGAAGGCGCCGCTGCGCACCGTGGCGGTGGTGACGCCGCCGCGCAAGACCTATGCACGCGCTATACGTGTTTCCGGGCTGACCGAAGCCGACAAGCGGGCGGTGCTGGCGACGCGCGTCGCCGGCGTGATCGACAAGCTGCCGGTCAAGCAAGGCCAGCACGTCAAGACCGGCGATCTGGTGATGATGCTTGCGGCGGAAGAAAAGATCTCGATGGTCGACAACGCCAGGCAATTGGTTGTGCAGCGTCAGGCCGAGTTGGAAGCGTCGCTGCAACTGATGAAGTCAGGCAATTTGCCGAAGCTGCAGCTCGACACCGCGCGCTCCAATCTGACCCTGGCGCAATCGCAGCTGGATACCGCGCAGGCCGAGCTTGACCGCAACGAAGTCAAGGCGCCGTTTGACGGCGTTATCGACAGGGTGCCGGTGGAGCTTGGCAGTTCCATCATGCAGGGCGGCGAGGTGGCAACCATCCTCAAGCTTGACCCGGTGATTGCCCGCGGCGAAGTCAGCGAGCGCGACCTGGGCTATCTCAAGCTCGGCGACAAGGCCAATATACGACTGGTCAGCGGCCAGACCGTCGAAGGCACCGTGCGCTATATCAGCCGCGACGCATCATCGGCGACCCGGACCTTCCGCGTCGAGGTGGCGATCCCCAATGGCGACGGCTCCGTGCCGGCTGGCATGACGGCGGAAATCGCGCTCAACGCACAACCGACCGACGCGGTGCTGCTGCCGCGCTCGGTGGTGACGCTCGGGGACAAGGGCGACCTCGGCATCCGTGCCGTCGCCAAGGACAACAAGGTGGCGTTCTTCCCGATCGACCTTGTCGACGACACGCCGACCGGCCTCGTGCTCGGCGGCATTCCGGCCGATGCGCGCATCATAGTCGCCGGCCAGGAACTGGTGAAGGAAGGCGATCTGGTCAATCCGGTCGAGGCCGACCAAGCGACCATCAAGAAGCTGCTGGGCGAGGCGACCGCCGGCACCCAGTAGTATAGCGATGGACTAGCCCTGGATGGGGACAATCGGCTGCGACGCAGCTCCTGAAATTCAAAAACAGGCGTTAGCCATGGATATCGTCAGACTCGCAATCAACAATGCCCGGCTGACCATCTCGGTCCTGGTCTTCCTCATCCTTGCCGGGGCGGTCGCCTATCAGTCGACGCCGAAGGAGGCGGAGCCTGACGTTCCGATTCCGATGATGTATATCAGCCTGGTCTATCAGGGCATTTCGCCTGAGGATTCGGAACGGCTTTTGTTGCGGCCGATGGAAAGCAAGCTGAAAAGCTTGAAGGGCCTCAAGGAAATGCGTTCGGCGGCCTTCCAGGGCGGCGGCTACGTGCTGGTCGAATTCCAGCCGCAGACCAATCTGGCCACCGCGCTTCAGGATACGCGCAGCAAGGTGCAGGACGCCAAGGCCGACCTGCCACAGGCCGCCGAGGAACCGACAGTCAACGAAGTCAACATTTCCGAGTTTCCGGTGCTCGTCGTCACGCTGTCGGGCGAATTGCCCGAACGCGTGCTGACCGCCGCAGCACGCGAACTGCGCGACCGCATCGAAGAAGTACCCGGCGTTCTCGAAGGTTCGCTGCAAGGTGCGCGCGACGACCTCGTCGAGGTCGTCATCGACCCGATGAAGCTGTCTTCCTATGGGCTGCAGCTCGATCAGCTAATCGGTGCGGTCGGCAGCTCCAACAGTCTGGTCGCCGCCGGCAACATCGAAGGCTCGGAAGGCAAGTACGCCGTCAAGGTGCCTTCGCTGATCGAGACGCCGGAGGATGTGGCGGCGCTGCCGGTGGTCGCCGGCCCCAACGCCGTGGTGCAGGCCAAGGACATCGCCACGATCCGCTCGACCTTCAAGGATGCCGAAACGGTGACCCGCCTCAACGGCAAGCCGGCCATCGCCATCGAAGTCAAGAAGCGCATCGGCTCCAACCTTATCGACACCATCGCCAAGGTGCGGACGGTGTCCGACGAGTTCGTCAAATCCATGCCTGCGGGCATGAACGTCACCTACACGCAGGACAAGTCGGTCTTCGTCAACCAGCTGCTGGGCGATCTGCAGAACCACGTCATGATCGCCGTTATCCTGGTGTTCATCGTCATTCTCTATGCGCTGTCCGGCCGTGCCTCGCTGCTCATTGGCCTGGCCATTCCGTCGTCCTTCCTGATCGGCATCCTGCTGCTAGCGATGATGGGCTACACGATCAACATGATCGTGCTGTTCAGCCTCATCCTGGCCGTCGGCATGCTGGTCGACGACGCCATCATCGTCACCGAGTTCGCCGAGCGACGGATGAGCGAAGGCATGCCGAAGGAGGAAGCCTTCGCGCTTGCCGCCAAGCGCATGGCCGGCCCGGTCATCGCCGCGACGATGACGCGTATCGCCGCCTTCTCGCCGCTGCTGTTCTGGCCGGGCATCATCGGCGACTTCATGAAGTACATGCCGATCACCCTGATCGTCACGCTGTCGGCCTCGATGCTCTACGCGCTGGTGTTCGCGCCGACGCTGGGGGCGATCTTCGCCAAGGCGCCGCCGCATCACGAGGATGACAATCGCGACGGCTGGTACATGGCGATCGTCAAGCAGGCGGTGCGTTTCCCCGTCACCGTGCTGGTGCTGACCGTCGCGCTGCTGTTCGGCGTCGGTTTTGCTTATTCGAAATACGGCGCCGGCGTCGAGTTCTTCCCGAATGTCGAGCCCGACTATGGCCTGCTCTACGTGCATGCGCGCGGCAATCTCTCGCTGGCCGAAATGGATACGGCGACCAAGGTCGCGGAAAACAGGCTGCTCGGCTGGCCCGGCGTCAAGTCGGTCTATACCCGCGTCGGCAAGACGCAAGGCGGCGGCCAGGATGTACCTGAAGACGTCGTCGGCGTCATTCAGTACGAATTCATCGACTGGCGCGAGCGCAAGTCGGCGAACCATATCCTGGATGATTTGCGCGGCGTCATGGCCGGCATTCCCGGCGTCGATGTCGAGGTGCGCGTGCCGGAGGCCGGCCCTCCGACCGGCAAGCCGATCCAGATCAGGCTTTCGGCCGTCGACCCCAAGGGGCTCGACGACAAGGCCCGTGCGGTCGCGGCGCGCATTGGCAAGGTGCCGGGCGTCATAGACATTTCCGATGGCCTGCCGCCGCCCGGCGTCGACTGGGCGCTCGAGGTCGACCGTGCCAAGGCGGCGCAGTACGGCATCAGCCCGACCTCGGTCGGCACCGTGGTGCAACTGGTGACCAACGGACTTAAACTCTCGGAATACCGTCCTGCCGGCGCCGATGACGCCGTCGACATCCGGCTTCGCCTGCCCGAGGACCGGCGCACGCTGTCGACGCTCGACGAACTGCGCGTGCAGACCTCGCAAGGCTCGGTGCCGATCTCGAACTTTGTCGTGCGCAAGCCTGAACCGACGGTCGGTATCCTCAACCGCATCGACGGCGCCCGTACGGTGGTCGTCCAGGCCAACGTCGCCGCCGGCGCCCAGGTCGCGGCCGTGCAGGAGCAGGTCACCAAGGCCGTCTCAGATATGGATCTGGGCAGCGGCATCCGCTGGAAGCTGGCTGGCTCGAACGAGGACAGTGCCGAAGCCAGCGCCTTCCTCAGCAAGGCCTTCGGAGCGGCGATCTTCCTGATCTTCCTGGTGCTTTTGGCGCAGTTCAACAAGTTCACCAGCGTCTGGCTGGTGCTGTCCTGCGTGGTCATGGCCACGATCGGCGTGTTCCTTGGGCTGCTGATAACAGGCGAGACGTTCGGCATCGTCATGTCGGGCATCGGCGTCATCGCGCTGGCCGGCGTGGTGGTGAACAACAACATCGTGCTGATCGACACCTATGACCGGCTGCGCGAAGAGGGCTGGGACAAGGTCGAGGCGGTGCTGCAGACCTGCCGCGAACGCGCCCGTCCGGTGGTGCTGACGGCGGTGTCGGCCATTCTCGGCGTGCTGCCGATCGCCTTCGGCCTTGGCCTCGAAATCTTCCATCACGAGACCACGATCAACGCGCCGTCGACGCAATGGTGGATTTCATTGTCGTCAGCGATCGTCTTCGGCCTGTCCTTCGCCACAGTACTGACGCTGGTGGTGACACCGTCGATGCTGATGGTTTTCACCCGCGCCAAAGTCAGGCCTGGCGCGCGGCGCGGCTGGTTCAACCGGCTGTTCTGGCGCGGCAAGGGCGAGATCTCGTCGGCCGATGCGCCAGGACAGGACGATGCCGGAGCCGAGCCGGAGATCGCCTTTCCAAAAGCCGCCGAATAGACCCCGTTGCCGATTTGAACGGCAAAGGCCGCCCGGAACAACCGGGCGGCCTTTTGCATTGTTGTCTCCAAGAGCAACGTGAAGCGTTGTCTCCCAGACAAATGCGAAGCATCGCCCCGGAAGCAACGTAAAGTGATGTCCCGGGTGCAACGCAAAGCGTTGTCACCGGAGCAATGCTGGACGGAGAGTTTGCCATGCCGATCACCACCATTATCATCATCGTCCTGGTTCTCGTCCTCATTGGCGCCGTGCCAGCCTGGCCGCATTCGCGTTCCTGGGGTTATGGGCCGTCGGGCATTGTCGGGGTGGTGCTGGTGGTGCTTCTGGTGCTGGTGTTGATGGGAAGGGTTTAGCCCGTCCTTCCCGGAGAGACCTCTCGATGTAAAGAGATCGGGCAGGCAGCCATGGCTGCCCGCCGGGCCTGTCAGGCAGCTTTCGCAGCGCCGTTCACGGTGGCGATGCCGATATCCTCAAGAGCTTCAGTGACCGCCTGATCCAGCGGCGTGTGGGGGATCGCACCGATGATGCCTTCCAGCCGCGTCGAAACCAGTTGATGCGGCTCGAAGCGCAGATAAGACATCGACACGATCTCGCGCCACATCGCCACGAACGGGCTGCCGGCGCGCAGCACCCACCACGGCATCGAGGTCATCTTGAGCGGGCGACCGAGCGCCTTCTCTGCCGCGGCCTTGAGTTGCCGGTCGGTGATTGCATGGCCGGGAAGGTTCAGGGCTTCATAGGTGCCGAGCTTGTCGAGGTTCTGCGCCAGGCCGACGAAGGCCTTGGCGAAGTCCGGCAGGTAGGCCCATTCATGCACGAGATCGACTGGACCAGGCGCGGTGTAGATGCCCTTGGTCATCTTGGCGGCGACGACCAGGTCGAACCATGAACCGCTGCCGGTGCCGCCGAAGAAGTCGCCGGCGCGCAAGAGAATGGTACGCACCCGGCCGGCGTCGGCCTCGCAGCGAAACAGATCCTCCATCGCGGTGCGAATACGGCCCTTTTCGGTCGTCGGGTGGAAGGGCGTGTCCTCGGTGATCACCGCCGGCATTGGCGAGCCGTAATTGTAGACGGTGCCGGGGAAGAGGTGCAGCGTGTCATTCGCATGGCAAGCGGCCATGACGTTCTCGGCCATCGGCAGGCACTTGCCCCAATCGGTGTAGATCGGGTTGAGGCCGTTGAAGATAATGTCGACGCCTTCCGTGGCGCGGATCAAGCCCTCGCGGTCGAGCGCGTCGCCGGCGACCGCCGTGGCGCCGTTGAGTTCGGCCGGCACCTTGCCGCTGCGGGTGATTGCGCGGACATCATAGCCGGCATCGATGAAGGCCTTGGCGACCACGCGGCCGAGCCGGCCATTGGCACCGAGAATTGCGATCTTGGTCATTTCTGGTCTCCGTGTTTGCGTTTGCAGCCTGAATATGATCGCTCCGCAAGTGAATTGAAATTGACAACGATTGGCGGGCTGATATTCAAAAATGAATGGTCGAATTCGATTGGAACCTGATCAAGAGCTTCGTCACCGTGGCGGAAACCGGCAGCTTGTCGGCTGCCGCGCGAAAACTGTCGGCGAGCCAGCCGACACTTGGCCGCCACGTCGCCGAACTGGAGCAGGCGCTGGGTGTCACGCTGTTCCGGCGCGGGCGGCGCGGTTATGAACTGACGGAAGCCGGCAGCACGCTGTTTGAACGCGGCAAGGCAGTCAACGAGCAGGCAAGCGCTTTTTCACTGCTGGCGCTGGGATCGGTCGAGGCAATCGAGGGCACCGTGCGTATCGCCGCCAGCGAAGTTGTCGCCGCCTATGTGCTGCCGGAGATGACGGCGCGGCTAGGGATCGAGGAGCCGGGCATCGAGGTTGAGATCGTCGCCTCCAATCAGGTCGAGAACCTGCTGCGCCGCGACGCCGATATTGCTATCCGCATGGTCAAGCCGGCGCAGAATGAACTGGTGGCGCGCAAGGTGTGCGATATTCCGCTCTGCGCCTGCGCGGCAAAATCCTATCTCGACCGTCGTGGCCGCCCGCAGGAGCCATCCGGCCTTGCCGATCACGATCTGGTCGGCTTCGATCGCAGCGACGAGATCATCAGGGGCTTCACCCAGTATGGCATCCCTGTTACGCGGAGCAGTTTCCGCTTCAGGGCCGACAACCAGATCGTCTTTTGGGAGGCGGTGCGGGCGGGAAACGGCATCGGCTTTGGCCAGGAGCCTCTGGTCGATCGCGATCCGCTGGTCGAGAAGCTGCTGCCGGGCCTGCCCTTGCCAGATCTGCCGGTGTGGCTGGCCATGCATCGCGACGTGCGCACCAGCGTGCGTATCCGCCGCGTGGCAGATTTCCTCTACGAAGAGCTGAAACTTTATTCGGCCGGTGCGGCCGCAAACTCGGCACGGTGAGCAAGGCCGGCCATCAGCAGCACGACGATCAGCAAACCCGACATGGCGACGAAGATCGGACCGAAGCTCGAATGCTCGGCAACGAAGCCGATCGCCGACGGCGCCACCAATATGCCGGAATAACCCATGGTGGTGACGACGCTCATGCCGGTGCCCGACGACATGCCTTCCTGGTTGCCGCCGGCAGAAAAGATGATCGGCACCATGTTGGCGATGCCGAAGCCGCATAGCGCAAAGGCGGCGATTGCAAGCCAGGGCGAGGGCGACAGTCCGGCGATCAGCATGCCGGCAGCCGCGACAACCGCCGAGCCGCGTAGCGTCGTGACCGCGCCGAAGCGGTTGCGTACGCCGTCGCCGAAGAACCGCATGATCGCCATGACGCCGGAAAAGGCAGCATAGGCGAGACCGGCGACGGCAAGGTCTGCGCCGAGTTCCTGCCTGAGATACAGCGCCGCCCAGTCAAGCACCGCACCTTCGGAAACCATCGTCAGCAGCGCCATCAGGCCGACGAGGTAGACCAGCGGGTTGGCCGGCAGCGTGAATTTGCGATGCTCGGCCGCCTGCGGCCTGTTCTCGCCGATCAGATAGCCAACCGCCACGGCGATCACCGCGAAAGCGAGCACAGTCACCACCGCCGCGTGGGCGAGATGGCCGTAGGTCTGGATGACGAAGCCGCCGAGGCCGCCGCCTGCGAAACCGCCGAGGCTCCAGAACCCATGCGACGACGACATGATGGCGCGGGAGAGCCGCCGTTCGACCACCACGGCATTGGCGTTCATGGCGACGTCCATGCCGCCGATCGAGCCACCGAAGATGAACATGGCGATGGCTGCAAGCGGCACATTGGGCGCCAGCGCCACGACCAGCAGTCCGAGGCTGCCGCACAGGCCGAACCAGCGCAGCACCGTTCGCGAACCATGTCTGGAGATCAAATGGCCGCACCAGGTCATGGCGGCGACGGCGCCGGCGCCGAACAGCAGGATCAACAAGCCGAGCGTGAATTTCGAGATGTCGAGCCGGGTCAGGAACACCGGAATCTGAGGCGCCCAGCTGCCGGTCAGAAAGCCGTTGGCGAGGAAAATGGCCGCAACGGCCCATCGTCCGCGAATGGCAGTCTGCATGGCTGTTGACGCGTTCATAAGGCGTATCCGGTCAGAAAATGGCTTCGCGCGGCAAATTAGATCGATTCAATTTCCAGTCAAGCGCTCTATTTCGAAAGCGTTTGGGCCAAGCGGGCTTAGTGGTCCTTGGGGCGCCTTGCCTCGAATTCGGCCTTCTTGGCGTCGGAGGCCTCGGTCTGATTGAGTGCCTGCCATTGCGCATAGGGCATGCCATAGACGATCTCGCGCGACTGGTCCTTGCTGAGGTCGACGCCCTCGGCATTGGCCGCGTCTCGATACCAGTTCGACAGGCAGTTGCGGCAGAAGCCGGCGAGGTTCATCAGATCGATGTTCTGCACGTCGCTGCGTTCGCGCAGATGTTGGACCAGCCGGCGAAAGGCGGCGGCCTCGAAGTCGCGCTTCTGCTCGTCGCTGAGTTCGGTCATCGAAACCTCCGTCATAGCGGCCCGGTGCGCGAGCCGAACATCTTCACGACATGTATATCGGGACGGCGATTGATCGCGTCAACGATCAGCGCCAACCGTTCGGCCCAGTCGAGCGCGCCCTTCTGGTCTGCTATCAGATCCTGGCGGATTTCGATCAATGCATGAGCGAAGCCGTTGATGATGGCGTGCTTGTACATGGTGTCGCCGCGCAGCGCGCCGTCATAGGGTTCGTTATCGCCGACGACGAGGTCTTTGTCCTCGGCCAGCATGTCTATCAGCGGGCGTGCCACCCGATCGTCGAGGTCCCACAGGATGCCAACATGCCAGGGACGCTGGACCCCTTGCATGGCCGGCGTGAAGGAATGCACCGACAAGATGAAGGGCGCCTGCGTGGAGGCCCGCGCGACCGAGGCAATCACGGCGCCGACGGCATCGTGATAGGGCCGGTAGAAGCCATCGAGCCGCCTTTCGCGCTCCTCGGGAGCGATGGGGTAATTCCCGGGCACCACAGTGCCGTCATAGAGTTGGCGAATAAGCGTCGGATCGTCCTCGCCGCGGTTGGGATCGATCAGCAGCCGCGAAAAATTGGCGAGCACCGCCGGCACGTCGAGCAAAGCGGCCAGTTCGCGCGTTACCGTTTCGACGCCGATGTCATAGGCGATGTGGCGGTCGAACTCCGCCGCCGGCAGGCCGAGCCTGCCATAATCGTCGGGCAGGTCGCGGCGGGCATGGTCGCACAAGAGCACGACGCCTCGCTTGCGGTCGCCTTCGACAATATCGCAAGGCGCGAAAACTGTGGATCGGGTCATTGTCGGGAAATGGTCTGTTCGCTGGCTTCCGGGGAGGGTGCTATCGTCATTCCACGAAGACGACGCTTGCGCAATGCCGTTGTTTGGCCAAGGTTTCCCTGGAAATCTGGCAGAGGCCGGCGAATTGTGCGCCGGAGCCTTCTAAATCGATTGGAATTGGACAAAACGGTGCGTTGACATGCGCCCGGACTTTTCCGAAAAGGGGCGCAGAGAGATGCTGATGTGGTTCTTGAGGGGTTTTCGGATGAGTTCCGCTGGCAGGCAGCGCATGTGCTCTGCCTTTGCCACGCCGCTCTTGATCCTTGCCATCGGCTTGTCGGCGATGGTCGTGGCCTCGCCGGCGCGCGCCGATTTTCGCGTCTGCAACGCCACGCAGAATCTGGTCGGCGTCGGTATCGGCTATCGCGCCAAGGCCGGCTGGATCACCGAAGGTTGGTGGCACATCGAGGGATCGAGCTGCAAGACGCTGATCGAAGGGCCGCTGTCATCAAGGTTTTACTATCTTTATGCAGAAGACGCCGAGCGCGGCGGACGCTGGGACGGCCCGATCAACATGTGCGTGGCTGAAAAAGAGTTCAAGATCGCCGGCGTAACCGACTGCGTCGCACGGGGCTTTCAGCGCGCCGGATTCCAGGAATATGACACGGGCGAACAGGGAAACTGGATGGTCCAGCTGACCGATGAGTCCACAACGGGAGGCGCTCCAGCCGCCCCGGGAACAAACAGTCAATGAGACGTAGCCGCAAGGTCAAGATCCTAGCCACCATCGGTCCGGCCTCCTCGTCGGAGGAGATGCTGAAGAAACTGTTCGAAGCTGGCGCCGATGTGTTCCGCATCAATATGAGCCATACCGATCACGAGTTGATGCGCACTCTGGTCGGACGCATCCGCACTGTCGAGGAAGCGGTCGGCCGGCCGATCGGCATCCTGGCCGATCTGCAAGGGCCAAAATTGCGCGTCGGCAAGTTCGCCAATGGCAAGGAAGTGCTGACCGTCGGCCAGACCTTCACGCTCGACGACAATCCCGAACCCGGCACCTCGACCAGGGTCTATCTACCGCATCCCGAAATCCTGACCTCCGTCGAGGCCGGACATCGCCTGCTGATCGATGACGGCAAGCTCGAATTGAAGGCGGTGAGAAGCGACGGCAAGTCGATCGTCTGCACCGTCGTCGCCGGCACCACGATCTCCGACAAGAAGGGCGTCAGCCTGCCCGATACCGACCTGCCGGTCGGCGCGCTGACCGAGAAGGACCGCAAGGACCTCGATGCCGTGCTGGCCACGGGCGTCGATTGGGTCGCGCTGTCCTTCGTCCAGCGGCCCGAGGATCTTGCCGAGGCGCGCAAGATCGCGCGCGGCCGGGCACTGATCATGGCCAAGATCGAAAAGCCGCAGGCCGTCGCCCGGCTGGCCGAGATCATCGAACTGTCCGACGCGCTGATGGTCGCCCGCGGCGATCTCGGCGTCGAGATGCCGCTCGAGGCGGTACCCGGCATCCAGAAGCAGATCACGCGCGCGGCCCGCCGCGCCGGCAAGCCGGTGGTGGTTGCAACGCAAATGCTGGAATCGATGATCACAGCACCGGTGCCTACCCGCGCCGAGGTGTCGGATGTTTCGACCGCAGTCTTCGAAGGCGCCGATGCCGTCATGCTGTCGGCGGAATCGGCGGCGGGCGCGTATCCCGTCGAAGCCGTGGCGATGATGAACCGTATCGCCACCAAGGTCGAAACCGATCCGACCTATGCCGGCATCATCAACGCACAGCGTTCCGAGCCGGAAGCGACCGGCGCCGACGCCATTTCGCTGGCCGCCCGCGAGATCGCCGAGACGCTGAAACTTTCGGCGATCATCACCTATACGGCGTCCGGCACCACGGGCCTGCGCGCCGCCCGCGAGCGTCCGCAAGTGCCGATCGTCGCGTTGTCGCCGATCGTCAACACGGCGCGCCGGCTGTCGCTGCTATGGGGCACGCATTGCGTCGTCTCACCCGACGCAATCGATCTTGACGACATGGTCGACCGCGCCTGCCGCATCGCCTTCGAGGAGGGCTTCGGCAAGCCCGGCGACCGCGTCATCATCACCGCCGGCGTGCCGCTGAGGACGCCGGGCTCGACCAATATGCTGCGCATCGCCTATCTGGGATCGGAAGCGGCCGGCCGGTAAGCCGCTTCAACGGCGGTCGCCCCGGACCCGGCTAATCGCCGTCCGTTGGTGTGGTGCAGCAAACCATTCCGCAACGCTTCGGATCATGGCCGGGACATGGTCTGGGTCGTCGACGAGTTCAGCCAACTCGGACAGACGATGGACGCCGGTCAGGATGGAGATACGTTGGCGGTCCAGCACGCGTCCGGTCGCGATTTCATACGCGGCGACTATTCGCCCTGTAAGGTCCGGCGCGATAAAATTCGAGTAGATGAACTCCTGGTGCAACGCACCTATGCCTGAATCGGCAAAGTAGTCGACCGTGAACTATCCGCAAGCCGTTGATCTGGCATGTTGATTGAGGCGGATAGCGGCTTTTGGATTGCAGGATTAGCGGTTT
>NZ_JAMYUT010000014.1:0-165859 GCF_040323235.1 Mesorhizobium sp. M0051 | reverse complement strand
CGCCCCCGCCACCCCCGGGAGAGTTCTGCTCTACGAAACTCCTCCCCATCCCCGGGGCCCCCCCGGCCCCCACACCCCCCCCCCCCCCGGGGGGCGCCGCGCCCCCCCCCCCCCCACGTCTTGTCCAGGCATCGGCTCCACCTCTGGGTCCGATGCGCAGAAGCCGGAGACGATGATGTCGCGCATTGGAATCCATTCTTTCGTCTGGTCGGCGAGTTCGGCACAGGCCGATCTGGAACGGACGTTGGCCAACACCAGGGAGGCCGGCTTCGACCTTATCGAATTCTCCTATCTCGACCCCGCCAATGTCGACGTGGGCGGGCTTGCCAGGCGCATCGCCGATCTCGACCTGGGCGTCGCGATCAGCATCGGATTGCCTGGTGATGGCGACATTTCGAGCGCCGACAAGGCGATTGCCGCGCGTGGCGTCGAAATCCTCAACGACACCATAGCGCTGACGCGCGATCTCGGCGGCCGGAAGGTCGCCGGCATTCTCTCGACCAGTCACGGACTGCAGGTAGAGGCGCCGACGCGCGATCAATGTCAGCGCAGCGCCGGCACGCTGGCGAAGGTCGCCGAGACGGCCAAGGCGGCCGGCGTCACGCTCAACCTCGAGATCGTCAACCGTTTCGAAAGCAATCTGCTCAACACCGCCGCGCAAGGGCTGGCGTTCATCGAGGATACCGGCTCGGACAACATCTTCCTGCATCTCGACACCTTTCACATGAACATCGAGGAGGCCGATGTCGGGCTGGCCATCCGCCATGCCGCAGATAAGATCGGCTATGTCCATATCGGCGAAAGCCATCGCGGCTTCCTCGGCACCGGCAATATCGACTTCGCCGCGATCTTCGATGCGCTCACGGCCATCGGCTACAGCGACGACCTCAGTTTCGAATCTTTCTCGTCGGAAATCGTCGACGAGAACCTGTCGAAGAAGACCGCCATCTGGCGCAACCTGTGGACAGACAATGTGGCGCTCGCCAAACACGCGCGCGCCTTCATCGGCCTCGGGCTGGAGACGGCGCGACGCAAGGCCGAGCTGGTTTCGGCGCAACACAGACCCTAGGCCGTATCGCGGGCGCCTGGCGCCGCCAGGCAACGAACTCGGGTTAACGGGTTCCTTAGCCGGCGCGTTGGCTGACAGAGCATCAAACGAAAAACCCGCCTGTGCGGCGGGTCACTGGCGCAAATCAGCACCATGCCTGAATATCTACCATAGCTGAGGTCACGGAGTCAAGAAAAAATTCCTATCCTGCCGGTACGAAAGCTGCCGACACCGCCGAGCTGGCTGCCGTCAGGTTTTTTGTTAAGCTGAGTTCGGAGCCCTACTGGCGCCGGTGGCGGCATTGCCCGCGGCAGGTGCATCGGATATCTGACCCGTCCGGGCAAACAATGCCCATAACGCATAGACGGAGCCAAGGACATGACACGCAGCACGATCCTCAAATTCGGCGCCGTCGAGAACGCGGAACCCGGCGATCTGGCGGGCTGGGTCGTGGTCGAAGGCAAGCCGACCATGAAAACCGCCGTCCAGCACACGACCGAGGACGGCAAGGTGTTGTCGGGGACCTGGCAAGCGACGCCCGGCACCTATCACGCGACCTACGCCGACTATGAGTTCGTGCACATGATCGCCGGCCGCATCATCATCATCACCCCCGACGGCGGCACGCCGGTCGAGGTGGGCCCCGGCGACGCCTTCGTCGTGGAAGCCGATTTCAAGGGAACCTGGAAGATCATCGAGCCGGTGACGAAGCATTTTGTCGTCAGGGTCGGCTAAGGCGGGCTGTTCGCGTGAGCCGCTGGCGGTTGGTGCCCATGGCGGGTCTTTGGCGCGATGGTTGCGCGGGCGGCTCGACCACGGACGAGTTCCAATGGCCATGATGCTGGGCCGACCAGATGGCCTAAACGCCGCATTGACCTGACCGGGTATCGGCAGTCCTCTTAGGATCGACCTCAGCGTTCAATGGCTGATCGAGGAGACGACAGATGCATCGACGCGGTTTTCTGGCGGCGGGTCTTGCGACGGTTCTTGTGAGCCAGCGCGCCATCGCCCAGATGAAGATGGACGACATGCCCGGCATGGATATGGGTGGCCACGCAGGCCACGACATGGGCGAGGCGCCGCAGAGCACGGTCGTGCTGCCGGAAGGAAAAGTGCTTCGCGACTTGCCCCGCCTTGCCAACGAAGCCGGCACCCCCGGCCTGTTCAAGGCGAAGCTGACGGCCCAGCGCGCCTCGGTGCGTTTTGCCGAAGGACTGGACACGCCGATCCTCGGCTATAACGGCACCAGCCCCGGGCCGCTGACCTTCGCGAACCGAATTCCTGAAGAGACGAGCACCATCCATTGGCATGGCATGCCGGTGCCCGCCGACCAGGACGGCAATCCGATGGACCCCGTCGCAACTGGCGCCGACCGCACCTACAGCTTCGACCTGCCGGAAGGCAGCGCGGGTTCGTACTGGTACCATCCGCATCCGCACGGAAGACGGCCGAGCAAGTCTATCGCGGCCTTGCCGGCGCGTTCGTCGTCAAACCGAAAATCGATCCGATCCCGGCCGAATATGGCGATACGGTGCTGGTCTTCACCGACCTTCGCCTCGCCGCCGACGGCACGATGCCGGACAATACGATGACGGACCTGATGAACGGACGCGTCGGCGACCATGTGCTTGTCAACGGCCAGAAGAATCCTCGGCTAACAGTTCCCTTTGGCACGAAGCGGCGTTTCCGACTTTACAATGCGACCAACGCTCGGTTCCTTCGACTTTCCTTCGATCAAGCCTCGATGATGATTATCGGAACGGACGGCGGCCTCTTGGAGGCACCGGTTGCAGCCAAGGAAATTCTTCTCAGCCCTGCGGAGCGCCTTGAACTGATCGTGTCGTTCGACAAGCCCGGCCCTGACACGCTGTACACGCTCGATTACGATCGCGGCTGGATGGGTCCTGGACGTCCTGTCGATGCCGGACTGACTCTCTTCACAGTCAATGTTTCGCGGACGCCGGCCGAGCCGGTGCCGCCACTGCCCGACAGGCTGCGCCCAATCGCGCCCCTCGGCGCCCCTGCTGTCAGCCGGCGCCTCGTGTTCACCGAAACCATCGCCATGAACGCCAGCGGCATGGAGATGGGGTTCCTGATCAACGGAGCGGCCTTCGACATGAACCGCGTCGACATCGTCGCCAAGGCAGGACAAGTCGAACTTTGGGAGATCGTCAACAAAGCGGACATGGACCACCCGTTCCATGTGCACGGGACGCAGTTCCAGGTGGTCGAGCACGAACGCGACGGCAAGGTCTCGAAACCTGCCTACCTTTCCTCGAAGGATACCGTCAATGTGGCACGCGGCGAAACGGTGCGGCTGCTGCTGCGCCAGGATCGGCCGGGGCCGAGGATGTATCACTGCCACATCCTCGAGCATGAGCAGCTGGGCATGATGGGCGTTGTCGACGTGCAGGCATAGGCCGAGGTGGCGGCGCTCTATGGCGCGCTGTTCATCAGCGCGTTCCTCGCCGCAACCATCCTGCCGGTCTCATCGGAAGTGGTGCTCGCCGGCCTGCTCGTCTCGGGTCGCGGCGATCCGGCGCTGCTCCTTGCGGTCGCCACAGTCGGCAACACACTCGGCTCCGTGGTGAACTGGATTCTGGGACGTGGCATCGACACGCTCCGAACCAGGCGCTGGTTTCCCGTAAGTTCCGACCGTTATGAGCAAGCAAGCAAGACGTTCCGACGCTTTGGCGCGTGGACGCTGCTATTCGCCTGGCTGCCGGTTGTCGGAGATGCCTTCACCATTGCGGCAGGCACGGCACGTGTGAATCTTGGGGTGTTCGTTGTTCTTGTCGCAATAGGCAAGGCCGCACGCTATGCGGTGATCATTGCGGGAGGATTGTGGGCGATGGCGTGATCAGCCGGCTTCGTCGTCGACGGCAAGCCGCACGTTCCCTTGCCGCGAAGCGGTGTTCGACTTCCCGAAGAACATGCTTCGCATGACACCGTCGCGAAACAGCACGAAATGAATAAACGCAGCCAGGATGTGAACGCCGACGAAGCCAAGCAGTATCCAGACCAGCTTTGCGTGGATGAACGCGAAAGTCCTTGCCGCGCCGACGGATGGCGCGAGCGGCACAGGCAAGGCTCCGAAAAGCCGCGCGGGAGGCATCAAAGGCATTGGCCGGTAGCCCAGCCATCCCGTCATCAGGACGGCGAGAATCGTGACGTAGAGAAGCACGTGGAAGAACGAAGTCGCAAATCGAGCGGGCCGTGAAGTTTGTCGGACAGGGGGCCGGGTGAGAATGCGCCAGCAAAGCCTGAGGACGATGATGGCAAGGATCGTCACGCCGATCGACATGTGGAGCGGAAGCCAGTTCATGGTCGCCATCCCCGGCCCGTTCATCGGTCCGAAGGCAATGGCGATCTGCGCCGCGAGCGCGATCACGGTTAGCCAATGCAGAAGACGAATGCTGAGATGCCAGCGCAAGCGAGGATTCTCTCAAATTTGAGGCCCGTCGATCGTCACATGCTCGCATGAGGCGTGATGGCGTTACCCTCTCCAATGGACCTAATCTGGCAAAAAATTATGGCGGTTCTTTACTGGACCCTCGATAACTATTGGAATCATGTCGAGCGGATGGCCGATTGGCCGGACGAATTGCTTTCCCAGCTGAGCAATGATCCTTCCCTCGTGACCGTGCGAAACTCACCAAGCAGAACGGTGCCTACATCGCCAATGGGTGCATGCCAACGCTGCGCGCCGTCTACATCATGCCCGCAAGACCGCCCTCATTCACTCATGATCTGCAATACGTCCTGCCTGACGATTTCGATGCTGCGCAGGCTGAGCAGGCGGATGACGCCCTTGTCCTTCAGTCGCGTGAAGACGCGTGACACGGTCTCGATGGTGAGGCCCAGGTAGTCGCCGATGTCCATGCGCGACATCGGCAGCTCGACCTGCTGCAATCCGCCTTGCCGCTCCGCCATATCGACCAGGAATGCAGCGATGCGTTCAATGGCATTCTGGCGCCCGAGGACCAATAGGTGTTCCTGCGCTCTCGTCAGGCCCTCAAGTGCCAACGGCAGCAGCTGGCGGGATATGTCCACGCCCGAGGCAGTCCGGAAAACCCGAACACTGGTGGCGTTGATCGCTTCGGCGAAGAAATGATGCGTCGTGCCGGCCTCAAAGCCGAATGTCTCTCCAGCCAGGTGAAAGGCGCTGATTTGCCGGCGGCCATCGGCAAGCAGGCGATAGATACGGACAGCGCCGAACTCCACCTGGTAGAAGGCCCCGGCCGTCTCGCCCTGGGCGTAGATTTCCGTGCCGGCGGGATAGAAGCTGAGTGGCTGCGGCGCTGTAGCTTCAACGGTCTCCGCCAGCCTTGGCATGGCGAGCCGTGACGGCACCAAAATTCTGGAGGTCGCATAGGCGTGCATGGCTGTTTCTCCCGGCTTGATCGGTGACACAGCAATCGCGCGAATCGAGAGGTCGTGAAATTCGGTTATATCCCTACGGGAAACTACCTAGGCCGCGGCCGGAATAGCGCGGTAAAGCGCTTGAACTTCGCGCGAACTTGGCCCGCTTTCGACGGACCAAATGCGCGCCAATTCAGGTGCGTTTCTTTCTACTTGCCCTGGATCAGGTCCATGACAGGCGGAAACGTCAGCAATACACCCACCGCCAACAAGGCGAAGGAAACAGAGACGACTTTTACCATTTCCACGTTCTTTTCGCCCCACCTGCGCGAAAGGATAAACCAGGCAACCAACCAGACGACGACCGCGCTGGTCGAGACGCCGGACAGGCCACCGGTTGGCTTGTAGAACGTGAAGAAGTGATTGAGGGATGTAAACGCATCGCCGGCCAAGGCGAATATCCCCATCGCGGCAGATCCAATTCCGGCGGCCAGGATGGCGGCCGCACCTGGACCATTGGGAACCTCTTTAGTCCTGATAGGCGTGATATTGGCCATGACTATTGGCCCTCCTGTTCACCAGCGATGATCTCGATCATTGCGCCACCACGCACCGGAGCGTACTTGTTGAGAAACGCTCCAAAGGCTCCCGCGACTCCTGTCGCAACGAAAGCAACGACGGCAAAGCCGATGACGGCGGTGCGGATTTGCTTCTGCTTTGCCAAAGCCGGCCCGTATTTAGCAAAGACATAGGCGACCATGGTCATGGCAATCGGGGCAAGCCAAGCCACGTGTTCCTTCCACTCCATGCCCAAGCTGTGCCATGCGGACGTCTTCGGGCTGGAGGTCAGCAGGAACTTCGGGTAATCGGCCAGATCGGTAACCCCTTCGGGCACGACCGCCCGGTACCATGGGTATACAATGTAAGCACCCGACAGTACCGCACCCCAGGCAAGGACGACCATCACCGAGAGGTAAAGCAAAAGCAGATTGTGTTCTCTGATGGTTGGGACCGACGCGGCTCCAGGCGCGGACATTCGATAGAGCTCGGCCAGCGCTGCCGAAAACGCCAGCATAAAAAGCGCCCCAAAACCCATACCGTGGAACACTGTCATAAGATCGCGAAAAGAGATTTCCATGATGTCACCTCCTACGTCGACATGATTTCGATTAGAAACCCCTGGGGCATTTCCGCTTTGATCAGGATCAATTCGTGATGATCATCGTCAATGGCAGGGATTAGCAGCTGTACTTGAGCAATACTGATGACGATTTGGAGGATGGATCGCGGGGCTGGCAATCCGCGAAACACCGGCCCGATCGTCGATCTGCTCACCGGGGAGCACTCCTCCGGGAAGCGGCAACAGGCTCTGCCCCTTCAGCGAGACCTGGCCAACCGCAACGGCAAAGGCATGCGCATCGATGCTGACGGAGATCAATGATGGCCGGGATCATTGCCCGTCAGATGGCGGTTCAGGCAATGCAGACGAATGAAAGGCCTCGGTACGACGCCAGCGTCAACACCACCGGCTGCTGCCCCAGGTTCAATCCCGAGGGCTGGGACGGTCAGGAACTGCAATTCAACGACAAGCGATTCGTCAATGCCATGAACCGCGGCGTCATGCATATACGGATGATCATGGGCATCCGCGAGAAGCTCGGACGCCTCGCGTGCCTCTCTTGTCCATCACCTTCCCGTCAGGAGGCTGTGCGCAGGGTTTCGGAGGCATCGCCATCGGAAAACCTTCTCAACTCCGCGACGATATCGGCAGGCTTCCGATCAGCGCCGACCTTGCGCCAGGTGGATTGAGTGCCATTTCTCCGTAACTGTCGC
The DNA here is from genome assembly GCF_040323235.1 of Mesorhizobium sp. M0051. NCBI lineage: Bacteria > Pseudomonadati > Pseudomonadota > Alphaproteobacteria > Hyphomicrobiales > Phyllobacteriaceae > Mesorhizobium > Mesorhizobium sp. M0051. Next base: position 158,616 of record NZ_JAMYUT010000014.1, on the reverse strand, counting down.
GAGAGGATATCTATGGTGGCGTCGGAGGGACCCCCTTTGCGCTCGCTGACCCGTTGCCAGAGAACAAGCGGATCCGCTTCCAGCCAGAATCCGGCGACAGCCACGCCCCTGTCACGTGCCGCCTTCTCGATAAGTTCACGATCGGCGAGCCTGTCAAACACGGCATCAGCGACAACCGATCCACCCTCCGCAAGGATCAGGCCGGCCCGCCATGCCATTTCGCGGTAGACGCGGTCAGAGACTTCTGGTCGATAGGCTCTATCCGGCAGCCTGGTTTCGGCCGGCACTCCGTGCATGGCCTTGCGGACGCGGTCGCTTTCGACGATGCGGGCACCGGGCGGCGCACCGACATGGGCGGCGAGCGCCTCTGCAATGGTCGTCTTGCCCGAACCGCTGAGGCCACCGATTGCGATCAGCCTTGGAGGCCCGCGTACGAGCAGAGTTCGAGCGAGTTCGAAATAAGATCTGGCCTCGGCAATCAGTTTTTCGGAATCGTCGCTGCCTTCCTCGACCTGCGTTGCGGTGACATGCGCGCGCACCGCGGCTCGAACGGCCATGAAAAAGGGCAGGAGGATGAAGCCATCCTCGTCGTCAGCCTCGTCGAGATAGCGGTTCATCACCAGATTGGCGAAGTCCGGAAAGCCACGGTGCCAGAGGTCCATCAACAAGAAGGCTAGATCGTAGAGTATATCTATGCTGGCGATCTGGTCGTTGAATTCGATGCAATCGAAGAGGCGGGGTTCGCCATTGAAAAGACAGATGTTGCGCAGGTGCAGGTCACCGTGGCACCTGCGGATCTTGCCGGCTGCTTCCCGGCGGTCGAGCAATCCGGCATGGCGGGCGAGGGCGGTGCGGCAGGCCTCGGCAAAAGTCTCGATCTCCACTTTTGTGAAAACATGGCTGGTCGCAAAGCCGGCCTCATTGATGTCCAGCACGCCCGAAAGATTGGATGAGCCGCTGCCATCGTGGATCGTCGGGGCGGTGCGGTGGTAGCTGACGATCATGCGGGCAACCGCGGTCATCAGCGCCGGCGACAATTCTCCGCCAGTTGCCATCTGATCGAGAAGCTTCGACTGATCGAGGCGGACCATCTCGATCGCCGCGTCGACCATTCGGCCGGCGCCATCGAACGCAAGTTCGCCGTCGGCCTCGCGTGTGATGCGACGCACACCCAGATAGAGGCCGGGTGCGGTCTTCGAGTTGAGTTCCACCTCTTTCTCACAAGCGGCCAGCCTGAGCGTCGGTGTCGAGAAATCGACATATGGCAACTTGACCGCGCGTTTCATCTTGTAGGCGCGTTGGCCGACCAGAAAAATAAGCGAGATATGAGTTTCGATCGCCTCGACCGACCCGGCCGTGTCATATGAAGCAGGATCGAGCAGAAAAGCGACAGCGGCTTGCTGGTCTTCAACGATCATGTCTGCCTCCTTTGTGCCGGTGTTGCGCGCCGGCGTCCCGCATCAGCGCGCTAGTGCTGCAGCGTCTGGACATAACCAGCCAACCCATGGATACGTTCCGTGGTGACGATTTCTCCACCGTTTTGGCCGTATTTCCTGGTATCGCCAGGAAGGAATTGGCGCCCCCAGACCGGCATGTCGCGATCGCCATGCTCCGGCACCGTGGTGCGGCCGTCGATCACCGCGAAAACGCGCCTGCACAATTGGCACTGTGGGACGTCTGTCAAAGATCAGTCACTGCCGAGGGCACTGTGCGAATCTTGTACCCTGTAAGGGGGCTTGGTCAATGCAGGCCGAACTCGCGCAACAATTCCTCGCGATAGCGCACGAACCTGGTTTCGCTGCGGTCGCGCGGACGTGGCAGGTCGACGTCGATCAACCGCGCCGCACCGCCTTTCTCCTTGGGCAGGATCAACACCCGGTCGGCAAGATAGATCGCCTCTTCCAGATCATGGGTGACCATGACCATGGTGACGTTCTCCTCGCTCCAGATGCGAGCCAGTTCTTCTTGCATGCCGATCTTGGTCATGGCATCGAGAGCGCCTAGCGGCTCGTCGAGCAGCAGGATCTCGGGCTGCACCGTCAACGCCCGGGCAATGCCGACGCGCTGGGCCATGCCGCCGGAAAGCTGCCGGGGAAAGGCGTCGGCGAATTCGGCGAGACCGACGAGCGCGATGTAGAAGCGGGCCTTCTCCTCGGCGTCCGCCTTCGCGACGCCCCGCACCTCGAGACCGAAGGCCACATTGCCGAGTACGGTCAACCAGGGAAGCAGGCGCGGTTCCTGGAAGATCACCGCCCGCTCGGCGCCGACACCGTCGACCGGCTTGCCGTCGATCGCGACACGGCCACTGTCGGCGGCCTCCAGCCCGGCAAGGATGCGCAGCAGCGTGGTCTTGCCCGACCCGCTGGCACCGACGATGACCAGACATTCGCCGGAACGGACATCGAGGTTAAGCGTACGCAGAACGGCAAGCTGACGTCCGCCGAGTGTGAATGATTTCGACAGGTCGCGGATCGAGACCTCTCCACCGCCTTTGGTGCCAGTCATTTCAGTCCCCAGTCCATCTCAGCTGTCAGTTCGTCTTGGTTTCGCCGCGCCGATACAGAATGTCGGCGGCCTTCAGTTTGCCCTTGGCCAGGCGGCCGTCCCGCTCCAGTACGCTGACCCAGAAGTCGATGTCGCGGTCGGTCGCTTGTGCCCCTTCGCGCAGACCAAAGCCGGTCCAGTAACGCGCCAGGTCGCCATTTTCGCCGCGCTTGTCGAGGATGCTGGCGAGCACCTTGCGCGCTTCGTCCGGGTTCTGCCTCGACCAATCGGCGGCGCGGGCAGACTGTTCGACGAAGTGACGGGCAGCTGCCGGGTTGGCGGCGATGAAGTCGCGCCGCAGCACGACGAAGCCGCCTGCGAGTTCGCCCAGCACGTCCGTATCGTTGAACACGCCGCGCACGCCGCCATTGGCAACCAGCGCGCCGGCGAAAGTTGCCTGCCAGTAGCCGAGCCCAGCAATATCGACCTGATGCGAGCGTAAGGTCTGCTCGAGCTGTGGACCAGGCACGACGACGAGGTTGGCGGCATCGGGCGGCAGACCGACGCTGTGCAGTGCTTCGCGTACCGTATAGTCGAGATGGGCGCCGAGTGTGTTGACCGAGATGGTCTTGCCGGCAATATCGGCGATCGATTTGATCGGGCTGTCCGCGAGCACGTAAAAGACGCTTTTCACGTCCTTGTTGATGCCATTGCTCGGGTAAGCGGCGACGAAGTCGTTGCCGCCGGAGATCGAGTTGATCACAGCGGCCGTGGCTGCCGAACCGAGATCGACGCTGCCGGAGGAAAGTGCAAACAACGATTCCGGGCCGCCGGTGGCGTAGCCGACATTCTCCAGCTCGACACCGAGGTCCTTGTAGTAGCCGAGCTCGTCGGCGAGCTCATGCGGGGAGATGCTGCCGCGGCTGGCGAGGTAGCGGAATTTGACGGCTGCGGCCTGCGCAAAAGCGAAGCGGGGCAGGCCGGCGGCGATGATGCCGGCGGCAACGGGGGCGCTTGCAAGCAGGGAACGGCGCGTGATTTTCATGATCCGGTCTTTCCTAGGATGAGAGGAGGGGCTGCTCAGTTGACGGGATTGCTCCAGCGGCACAGCCGCCGCTGCAGGATAACCAGAACCTGGTTGGCGATCAGGCCGAGGCTGGCGAGGATGACGATCGCCGCGAACATCAGCGGGATCTGGAAATTGTACTGCGCGTTCATCACCTGGAAGCCGATCCCCTTGTTGGCACCGATCATTTCGGAGGCGATCAACAGCAGCAGTGCCGTGGTGGCGCTGAGCCTCAGTCCAACGAAGATCGACGGCACGGCGCCGGGCAATACGACCCGGCGGAACACGGTGAGCCGCGTCGCGCCGTAGACACGCGCCATCTCGAGCAGCTTCGGATCGACTTCCTTGACACCGCTGGTGGTGTTGAGCAGCAGCGGAAACAGTGTCGCCCAGAAGATGACAAAAATCTTGGAGGTTTCGCCCAGCCCGAGCAGCAGGATGAACACAGGGTAGAGCGCCAGTGCCGAGGTCTGCCGGAACAGCTGCAGTATCGGGTCGAGCGCGGTCTCGACCGCGCGCACCTGGCCCATGAACAGGCCGAGCGGAATGGCGACCGCGACGGCTGCTGCGAAGGCAATGCCGGCACGCTGCAGGCTGATGGCGATGTCGCCGAGCAAGGCGCCGCCGGCGAGCCCTTTCCACAGAGCGGCAGCGATCATGTCGATGGGCGGCAGCACAGCGGCATTCACCCACCCGGCGCTGCTCGCCACCTGCCACAGCACCAGAAACCCCACGAGGACGCCGTAACGTGACAGGAAGCGGCCTGCGGTCAAATTGCCGAGGCGCAGTAAATCGATACCGATGTTGGTCCGGTGTCCGTGCGTGCCGATGACGGTCGGCTGTTCGACGTTCTGCAAAGTCATCGTCTTGCCCTTCGCTTCAGAGGGTTATTCGGCGGCCAGCACGGTCGAGCGAGCTGATGTCCACGGGTTTTCGGGACGTCGGAGGCCAAGGTTCTCGCGCAGCGTCCGCCCTTCATAGGCGGTGCGGAACAGGCCGCGGCGCTGCAGCTCCGGAATCACCAAATCGACAAAATCGTCGAGCGCACCCGGCAGCCACGGCGGCAGGATGTTGAAGCCGTCGGCCGCCTCATTGGTGAACCATTCTTCCAGTTGATCTGCCACCTGGGTGGCGCTGCCGATGACTGTGTAGTGGCCTCGCGCCGTCGCCACCCACTGGTAGAGCTGGCGGATCGTGAAGTTGTGCTCGTCGGCAATCTGGCGGATCAGCGCCTGACGGCTCTTCATGCCTTCAGTTTCCTTGGCTACCGGCAGCGGTCCGTCGAGCGGATAGCCGGTGATGTCGAGCGTCTGGCCGGCCAGCGCGTTGAGCAGGGCGACGCCGTCCTCGGGCAGGATGAGACCATTCAACTGCTCATATTTGGCGCGGGCTTCTCCCTCGGTACGGCCGACGAAGGGTGCCACGCCAGGCATGATCAGCACCTGGTCGGGATCGCGGCCGACAGCCGCCACGCGCGCCTTGATGTCGCGGTAAAACTCTTGTGCCGTCTCGAGCTTTTGATGAGCGGTGAAGATCACCTCGGCCGAATGCGCGGCCAGCCCGCGCCCATCCTCGGACTGCCCGGCCTGCACCACCACCGGATGCCCCTGCACAGGGCGCGGCACGTTGAGCGGACCCTTGACGCTGAAATGCGCGCCCTTGTGATTGACGTCGTGCAGCTTGTCCTTGTCGTAGAAGCGGCCCGACTGCTTGTCGCGGATGAAGGCGTCGTCCTCCCAGCTGTCCCACAGCGCCTTGACGGTCTCGACATGTTCATGCGCCCGGGCATAGCGGTCGGCATGGTTGGGCTGGACATCGCGGTTGAAGTTCTGGGCGGTCTCGTCGCCGGCCGAGGTCACCACATTCCAGCCGGCACGGCCGTTGGACAACAGATCAAGCGACGCGAATTTGCGCGCCAGCGTATATGGCTCCTCATAGGTGGTGGACGCGGTGGCGATGAAGCCGAGATGCGTGGTGAGCGGCGCTAGGGCCGCAAACAGCGTCACTGGTTCGAAACCGGCGATCTTGGCATTGCCGCCCTCGCGGGCGCCGAGCCCGACCGTCAGATTGTCGGCGAGGAAATAAGCGTCGAACAGGCCGCGCTCGGCGGTCAAAGCAAGCTTCTTATGGAATTCGAAGCTCGTGGCGCCGTCGGCCGGCGCGTCGGGATGGCGCCAGGCGGCAATATGCTGTCCGCCACCAGGCAGGAAGGCGCCAAGCTTGATCTTTCTGGGCATCGTCAGTTCCCTTTGTTTCCTTTGTCGCATGGAGTTGAAGGAGGTTCGCTCTGCTCAGGCGGCCTTGATCCTCGCCGGCTTGGCTGATTTCGTACGGCTGACGCTGCGCCGTCCGTCGACTGCAATGGGCACGTCACCGTCGACAGTGGCGCGGCGCACGACCCGGCGCTGATCGCCGTAGTCATTGACGGCGTAGTGCTGCGTCGCGCGGTTGTCCCAGATCGCCACGTCCCCCGCTCGCCAACGCCAGCGGACGGTGTTTTCAGGGGCGGTAACGTAGGATTGGAACAACTCGTAGACCCTGTGGAAGTCGCTTCTGGACAAGCCAACGAACCGCTGCACGAAATTGCCCAGAAGGAGGGTGCGCTCCCCGGTCTCCGGATGCACCCGGACAACGGGATGCTCGGTCTCGTAAATCGTGGAAGTAAACACCTCATCGAAGTGTTTTGTTTCGGCTTCGGTCGCCCGGGGTCTCACCGCGGCGTAGTCATAGGCATTGCTGTGAACGGCCCAAAGATCGTCCGCGAAACGCTTCAGCGTTGGCGGCAAACTCTCATAAGCTGTGGCCGTGTTTGACCAGATCGTGTCGCCACCAGCCGACGGAATAACCACGCCGCGCAAGACCGAGAACTTGGGATAGGCGTCAACGAAGGTGACGTCGGTATGCCACTGGTCGGCGCGCCCGCCACCGCGGCTGGAGTCAAGCTCGAGGATCGACGCTGTGCCGACCACAGGCCCTTGCGTCGGATGCGGAACGAGGTCGCCGAGCTGTCGGGCAAAACGCTCCTGCTCGGCATCGTCAAGGTGCCCCTGGTCGCGGAAGAACACGACCTTATGGCGCAGGAGAAGCTGATTGATTGCCACCACGACCGCATGTGGCAGGTCACCGGATAGATGTACGTTGCGGATCTCTGCACCGACACGTGCTGTGAGTGGCGTGACGTCCACTTCCAGTGCGGCTGCATTGGTGAGATCGGGATTTGTCATGGTAATCTCCAGGCGAATTGAGCGTTGGTTGGGGAGTACTCAAACTGGCCGATGGCCTGCCGGCGTAGGGAGGAACTGGCCGATATTCTTGGGCATAATGGTTCGGTCCTGTCGGCTCTTGGAAAAAGTCAGTCGCAGTCACGACAACGACGACAGAGTAGTCATTCTACAAATTCTATAGAGAAACCAGATTGCGTGTTTTACTCTGCTATTGAAAATTCTCAGTCGATAAAGCGCGAAGAGGATGGCTGAGATGCCAAGCCGACCGGCGCACGGGCTTAAGGTTGAACCGAGCAAGGCAACTGAAACCGGCTGACAACCTAATCTTAGTCTGAGGTGCGAAGCGAAGGCTGGAGAAGGCAAGGCAACCGCAGACGTTGCCGGCGGCAGCATTTGCCCAAAGCACAGTTCATCCGGCGCCATGATTGAGCCTGACGTTCCGTGCCTTCTCGGGTGTGACGCGGACTGAAGCTTTTCGCCGCAGCTTCAGATGCCTTGGTTGAATCGATCGATTCTGAAATCGCCGAGCGGCGTTTCACAACGGTCAGTCATGATGAGTTCGGCCATGGCGTCGCCCACGCCCGGGCCGAGCTGGAAGCCGTGTCCGCTGAAGCCGAAGGCGTGGAACAGGCCCGGCGTCGTCGCCGAGCGCCCCATGACCGGCAGCATGTCCCTGATATAGCCCTCGCAGCCGGACCATGTGCGGATGACTGCGACCCGGGCGATTGCCGGCAGCAGCCGCGCGACGGCGCGCAATTGCAACGCAAGGCCCATGGGATCGGCGACCGCATGGCCTGGATCGAGGCTTGCCGACACTCTTTCGGCCGCGCCGCCGAAGACGATGTTGCCCCGCTCGACCTGGCGCAGATAGGCGCCATGCTCCTTGTTGCGCGTCCAGATGCCCACCACCGGCAGAATCCGATTGGGCAGCGGCTCGGTAACACCCATCTGCGGACCGCGGGCGTCGATCGGTACCTCTTCGCCGAACTGTGCGGCAATGCGCGCGCCCCAGGCTCCGGCGGTGTTGAGCAGGCAGTCGGCGGCGAATGCACCTTTCGAACTGGCGACAAGGAAACCGCAGCCCGTGTACGTGATCTTGTCCACCTCGGCTTCCTCGACGATTTCGGCGCCGAGCTTGCGTGCAGCTTCGGCGAAGGCCGGCGCGATCAGCCGCGGATTGGCGCTGCCATCTTGCGGCGAGAACGACGCCGCGATCGCCTCGGGACCGAGTCCGGGAAAGCGCGCGCTAATCTCGCGTGGGCGGAGTTCCTCCAGATCGAGCCCCCACGGTCGCGTGGCTTGCGCATAGGCCCGCATGTCGGCAAGGCTTCCTTCATCGAAGATCAACCGGATGTGACCGGTGGCGCGAAATTCCACGTCACGGCCAAGCATTCTTTCGGCCTCGCCCCACAGCCTGAGCGAGCGGTGGGCGAGTGGAAGCTGGGACAGATGGCGCCCCGTGCGCCGGATGTTGCCGAAGGAGGCGACTGTCGCTCCGGTGCCGATCCGGTTGCGCTCGACCAGCGTTACGCGCGCGCCACGCCTAGCAAGGAAATAGGCCGAAGCCGTTCCCATAAGCCCGCCGCCCAGCACGATCACATCCATAGTCGTTTCCCAGTGCAGAGCGGCTGATCCTTGGATGTGCCCATCTTGTTCGCGCCGCGGTGTTGCGTCAAAGATGCGTTTGGACAGAAGCCATAAGCTCTACCTATGGAGTGGCAATGCGGGCCCGGCAGCTTGAAGTCTTCATCGCCGTCATGCGCGCGGGCACCGTGACTGCCGCGGCCCGGATGCTGAACATCTCCCAGCCCGCCTTGAGCCAGATCGTCATCCACACTGAGGATGAACTCGGCTTCACGTTGTTCGAGCGCGTCAAGGGCCGGCTGCGGCCGACCCCGGAGGCGCTCGAGATATTCGCCGATGCCGAGAGGCTGTCGGCGGGGCTGGAGGGTTTGCGCCGCAAGACTACCGACCTGCGTCTTGGCCGGACCGGGCTGGTGCGGATCGCGGCCTCGCCGCCGCCCGCCATGGCGATATTGCCGCGCGCCTTCACCGGATTCCGGGCGCAGCATCCAGAGATACTGCTGCGGTCTCATATGGCTCCGATCGCCGCGATCATCGACATGCTGCGTGCCGGCGACGTCAGCCTCGGCGTGGCCATGGACGACCGGCTGCCTCCGGACATCGAGGCGGAAGTGATCGGCAGCGTCGGCTTCGCCTGCCTGCTGCCGACCGGGCATGCGTTGGCCGGGAAGACCGAGCTGACGCTCGCCGATCTCGCCAGCGAGGACTTGATATCCTATCGCGGAAACACCCGTCCCGCCGACGAGCTGGCTCACGCTGCCCGCGCGCAGGGTGTGGCGCTTTTGCCGTCGCTCGAGATCGACGTGTCGATCTCCGCGGTCGGCTTCGTGCAGGCCGGCCTGGGTGTCGCCCTGGTCGACGCGTTGCTGCCCTGGCATCAGTTTGCCGGGATTGCCGTCCGGCCGCTCTCGGCAGGCCCGGAGTTTCCGATTGCGCTGCTGACGTCGCGCACGCGGGCTCTTTCGCGGGCCGATGAGATGATGCGCGACCAAATCCGTGCGGCCTGCTCCCTCGTGCTGGGCGGTGACAAGGCAAGGGCATAAGCAAGACTTATATCATTCGTCGTCATACGTCTTGGACCTCGCCATCCTGTCATGTCAGCTTTGGAGGCAGACAGGAAGGGACGCATCATGGATGGTGCCATCGCGGTGGACGAGGCGCAAAACGAAGCCGACTGGAAGGTCGGCGTCGACATCGGCGGGACATTCATCGATTTCTGCGCGCTGGAAGCCCGTTCCGGACGAGTGGCCTCGCTGAAAGTGCTGACAACGCCGGAAGATCCGGGTGCCGAACTGATCACGGGCCTCACGCTTCTTGCCGAACGTGAAGGTTTTGATCCGACCCGCATGACGCGCTTCGTGCACGGTACGACCATTGGCATCAACACCATCATCCAGCGCAAGGGCGCACCGCTCGCGCTGTTCACCAATGCCGGCTTCGAGGACGTCATCGAACTGGCGCGGCTGCGAATGCCGGACATGTATTCGCTGTTCTGCTCGCGGCCGGAGCCGCTGATCTCGCGCGACATGGTTTTCGGCATTCCGGCCCGCATGCGTGCCGATGGGAGCGAATCCCAGGCGCCGGACATGGCGGCGGTAAAAACGGCGGTGGCAGTGGCGAAGGCGAACGGGGCGCAAGGTATCATCGTGTCCTTCCTCCATGCCTGGCGCAATGCCGCTCAGGAAGCCTCGGTGAAGGCGACGATCGCGCGTCTTGCGCCGGAGCTCTTCGTCTTCTCCTCGGCCGAGGTCTGGCCGGTCATCCGCGAATATGAGCGTAGCTCGACCGCCATCCTCAACGGCTATGTCCATCCGCGCGTCTCGGGCTATTTGACGGCGCTGGAAGAGCGGCTGAAGGACCACGGCGTGCCGGCCCGCCCCATGCTGACTAAGTCGAACGGTGGGCTGATGAACGCTGCCGAAGGCAAGCGCGCTTGCGTGAACATGCTGCTGTCGGGAACTGCCTCCGGCGTCATCGGCGCCTCGTGGCTGGCGCGTCAGGCCGGAGAGGACAAGATCCTTACCCTCGACATTGGCGGGACCTCGGCCGACTTCGCTCTCATCATCGACGGCGAGCCGCAATTCGGGACAGGCGAACTGATCGGCGAATTTCCGCTCCATATCCCCTCCGTGTCGGTGAGCTCGATCGGTATCGGCGGCGGCTCGATCGCCAGTGTCGATGCGCAGGGAGTGCTGCGGGTCGGACCGGAATCGGCCGGTTCGACGCCAGGACCCGCGTGCTACGGCCGTGGCGGCGAGCGGCCGACGGTGACGGACGCGATGGTGGTGTGCGGATGGCTTGGTCACAGCGAGATGGCCTATGGCCAGCTCAGAATCGATACCGGCCTGGCCCATCGCGCGGTCGGCGAGCTTGCCGCCCGCCTCGGCCGCCCCATTGAGCAGACCGCGCAGGCAATCCTCGACATCGCGGTGTCGGAGATGTTCGTCGAGGTCGAGAAGCTTGCTTCGCGCGCCGGCGTCGATTTGCGCGATTTCACGCTGATGCCTTTCGGCGGCGGCGGCCCGATGCTCGGCGCCTTTCTTGCCCGCGAGCTCGGCATGAAGCGCGTCATGGCGCCGCGCCGTCCCGGCGTGGTATCGGCGTTGGGCGGTCTGGTGGCGGATCTGCGCGGCGACTTCATCCGCACGGTCTTCACCCCATTGTCGGGCGCTACGCTCCCCGCAATTGGCGAGGCGTTCGAGGCGCTCGCGCATGAGGGGCGCGGCTGGCTTGCGGCGCAGGGGCACGACTCGGCAGCGGAACTCACTATCTCCTGCGACATGCGCTACTTCGGCCAAAGCTATGAGATCGAAGTCGTCCTTTCGCCGCAATGGCTGGCAGACGGCGACGTAGCCGCTATCGAGCAGGCCTTCCATCTTACCCACCAGCGGCTTTACGATTTCCACGATCCGGACGGCGAGATCGAGCTTGTCGATATCAGGCTGTCTGCCATAGGCGCCGGGCCGAAACTCTCGCTTCTGGAGACCGAAGAGGTCGACGTTGCGGCCACCCCGGCGCGCCGTCTCCCGGTCTACACCGGTGCGAGCGTCGAAACCGTCGACCTCCACGACCGCCAGGCCCTCGTGTCGGGCAGCACATTCGACGGACCTGCCGTGATCGTTCAGGAAGACACCACGTTCGCCATTCCCGCAGGAGCGCATGCACGGGTCGACCGCTATCTCAACCTTCTGCTGACCTTCGCGGAGTGAGGCCATGTTTGATCGGACAAACCTTCAGGTTCTCGCGAACCATGCCCGCGCGGCGGCTGAAAACATGGCCCATACGCTGCACCGCACAGCGCACTCCGCCTTCGTCAAGGAGACGCAGGATTTTACGGTCATGCTGATGGATCGTTCGGGAGCGACCTTCGCCGTGCCGATGGAGCTTGGTGCTACCTGGTATCCGGGGCTTTCCTATCACCGCGCTATCGCGATGGTCGGCGACTACCGGCCGGGTGACGTTGCCTTCACCAACGATCCCTATTCAGGCCACGTCGCCACGCACGCGCCCGACACCCATTTGTGGAAGCCCGTCTTCGTCGATGGCGAGATCGTCGCCTGGACGGGAGGGCACATCCACAATACCGACATGGGCGGCGCGGTGCCGGCCTCGCTCAGCCGCGCGCTGACCGAAATCCATCAGGAAGGCATCCGCTTTCCTCCCATGAAGCTGGTGAGAGAGGGCGTCTTCGACGAGGCGATCCTGCGGATCATGAGAACGAATGTGCGCAAGCCAGATCTCAACATCGGCGACATCAAGGCCCTGGTCGGCGCGCTCAACACCGGCGAGCGCAAGGTCCAGGCAATGGTGGGGAAGTTCGGCAAGGCCGGCTTCGTTGAAGGCGTTGCGGCTCTTCTCGATCATGCGGAGGCGCAGGCGCGCGACGTGCTGCGCGCCATGCCCGACGGCACATGGGAATTCTGCGACTATGCCGACGAGGATTCCGTCGAGGCCAATCCGTGCCGGCTGAAGCTGACGCTGACGATCAAGGGCGATGAGGCGGTGCTCGACTTCACCGGCTCCGATCCGCAGCTCGGCTCTTCGCTCAACGTGCCTTCGGGTGGCGACCCGCGACACACCATGCTGCTGGTGGGTGTCTACTACGTGCTCTACACGCTCAATCCGAAGATCCTGCTCAACACGGGTCTGACCCGGCCGTTCACCTGCATCGCACCCACGGGTTCGGTGCTGAATCCGATACACCCCGCGGCTGTCGGCATGCGCTCGCTCACCTGCGCCCGGCTGCGGTCGGTCATCTTCGGCGCCTTCTCGCAGGCAGTGCCGGAGCGCCTGCCCGCGGCGCCGGCCGGCAACAACTGCATCGTCAACGTCATGACCACGGACGAGCGCACCTACCGGACCATCATCACAGCGGTGAATCCGGTGGTGGGCGGCGGCGGGGCGATGCCGCATCGCGACGGGACCAACGGATCGGGCGCCGATGCCGCCTATCTCAAGAACACGCCGATCGAGATCACCGAGACCGAGACCCCGGTCGAATTCGTGAAATACGGGCTCGCCAAGGACAGCGGCGGGGCGGGCCGCTGGCGCGGCGGGCTGGCGACCGAGATGGCCTTCCGCGTCTTTGCTCCCGACTCCAGGATCACGGCGCGCAACCGCGACCGCAGCTTCTTCCGTCCCTGGGGTGTGCTGGGCGGCAAGGCCGCCGGCCTGTCGGACATGGTCGTCAATCCAGGAACCGGGCACGAGCGGCGGCTGGGCAACATCGACACTGCGGTTCTGCAGCCCGGCGACGTGCTCGAGATCCGCTCCGCCGGAGGCGGCGGGCGCGGCGATCCGTATGAACGCGAGGCCTGGCGGGTCGCGCAGGATGTGCGGCGCGGCTATGTGTCACCGATTGTTGCCGAGCGCGACTATGGCGTCGTCATTCGCGATGGCGAGGTCGACGAGCAGGCGACCGCGAGGCTGCGCGCGGGGCACAAGCCGTCCGCTGGCCATTTTCATTTCGGTGCGGAGCGGGAAGGCTACGAAGCGCAGTGGACTCCGGCGGCCTATGATCGGCTCACCGCCATATTAAGGGATCTGCCGATCCATTGGCGGTTCTTTGCCAAGACGGAAATCTTCCGCCGTATGAAGGAGCGCTCCGGGCCGGAGGGTGTCCAGGCGGCTTTCGATGACGTTTGCGAACGCTTTCCCGAACTGCCGCGTCCTCACCCTGTGCGAGAGGCCGCGGAATGATCACGACCGGCCGTATCGTCCGGCTGGCCGAGCGCGACCGGGCGGCGGTGCATTTCTTTCTCGACGGGCAGACCGATAGTGCTCTCGCGGGCGATACTGTGTTGACCGCGATGCTGGCGTCAGGACACGCCTTGCGAATGTCCGAGTTCGGACCCGAGCCGCGCGCCGGCTTCTGCCTGATGGGAGCCTGCCAGGATTGCTGGATATGGCAGGAGGAGGGGCCGCGCCTGCGGGCGTGCACAACCCTGATAGCCGAAGGCATGCGGTTGCGCACCACGCCGCCGCAGAGTTGGCCGTGAGTGAGGCCCCGTCGCCGCGGATCGTGATCGTGGGCGCTGGCCCAGCCGGCATAAGGGCGGCGGCGGCACTTGTCGATGCGGGCCTCCATCCGGTGGTGATCGACGAAGGGCAGCGCGCCGGCGGCCAGATCTATCGTCGCGCACCTGACGGGTTCGTCCGCACCCCGGAGCAGCTCTACGGGTCGGAGGCGGCGAAGGCGCGCGCGCTGCATGCGCTGTTCGATCGGTTGGCGGCGGACGGGCGGCTCACTCATTGCGCGGGACGCTCGGTCATCGCCGTGCAGCAAGATCGCCTGCACGTGCTGGGGGAGGGCGGCATGCAGCTAGTCAGCTATGACCGCCTGATCCTTGCCACCGGCGCATCCGACCGTGTCGCTCCGGTCCCGGGCTGGCAGCGCGCCGGCGTCTACAGTCTTGGTGCGGCGCAGATCGCGCTCAAGGCGCAGGGTGTGGCGCTCGGGCAGCGGATCGTCCTGATCGGATCGGGGCCTTTGCTAACGTTGGTCGGCGCCCAGCTTGTCAAGGCTGGAGGGAATGTGGCGGCAGTATTGGATACCTCCTCCTGGCACCAGCAAATGCAGGGGTTCTGGGACCTTGCCGCCCGGCCGTTGGTCGCGCTACGCGGTCTGGTCCTGCGGGCGAGGCTCGGCGGCCGCTACCATGCGGGCGTGACGCTCGAACGGATTGATGCCGACGGGAAGGGTGTCACAGCGATGCGCTGGCGCGACGCCGGCGGAAGGCAGCGTCTCACTCCATGCGACACGATAGGCATGGGCTGGCACCTGCGGGCGGAGACGCATCTGGCCGACCTGGCGGGATGCGCTTTCACCTATGATGAGCGGTGGCGGCAATGGCTGCCAAAGACCGACCGGATGGGGCGTGCCGGCAGGGGCGTCTACCTAGCAGGCGATGGGGTTCGTCTTTTGGGAGCGGACGGCGCGGAGATCGCGGGGCGTCTGGCTGCGGCGGCATGCCTTGCTGATCTTGGATTGCCAGCGCCCTCCACGGCGGGCGATCTGCGCAAGCTCTCGCGGCTCGAGCGCTTCGCCCGCGGCCTGGCTCGCGCCTTTCCTTGGCCGGCGGCGATGGTGCGGGCACTCCCCGACGACGCGGTCGTCTGCCGCTGCGAAAACGTGACTGCCGGAGCCGTACGTCAGGGTGTGGATTTCGGCGGGGGCGAGGCCAACAGGGTGAAGTCGCTATCGCGCATCGGCATGGGGCGATGCCAGGGGCGCTATTGTCAGTTGGCCGGTGTCGAACTTATCGCGGCGCAGACCGGCTGCACGCCTGGCGCTGTCGGCCGGTTCCGCGGGCAAGCGCCTGTCCGCCCGGCGCCTATCGGCGCCTTTCTGCGGGACGGCTGATGCGATCCGTGCCGTCCTGGGATGTCTGCCTGTATCAAGTCTAGAAATCGGCAACCTTCCCCCAGGCCGAAATGTCGAAGCGCCTGGGATCATAGGATTGCGGATCGACGATCGGTTTGGAGCCGGTCATCAGATCGGCGACGAGATGCCCGGCGCCGGGTCCGATGCCGAAGCCATGCCCAGAGAACCCGGCAGCCAGGAAGAAACCCGGAACTGTATCGATCTCGCCGATGGCAGGCACGCCGTCCGGCGTGCTGTCGATGTAGCCGGCCCAGGCCGCGCTGATCCTGGTTTGGCGCAGTGCCGGCAGCAACTCGAGCGCCCGCGCGTGGGTCAGGCGGATTGTTGCCTGGTCCGGGACCGGATCGAGGATGCGCATCCGCTCCATCGGCGTCGGCTGGTCGAGCTGCCAGTGCCGGAGCGTTTCGTGGCCGCAGCGCATGCCCTGCAGGCCGCCAGGTGCGAGGCTGCGCCAGCGCTTCAGGAACATGGGCAGGAATTGCGACGAGAAGCGGAACTGCTGCGGCGTCACGTCCACGCGCCCGCGTCCGCTTATGGCGAGCGTGTAGCCGCCGTCGCCCCGGCGCGTGGCCGAGATCCTTGCTGTGTGCAACGCATCCGGCAGACCCTCCGCGCCGGGCGATACGGACAGGATGGAGGAACGGATCGACGCCTGCGGAAAACGGAAACCGAATTGGTGGCAAAAGGAGGAGGCCCAGGCGCCGCCGGCCAGCACCGCCACCTTGGTCCGGATCGTTCCACTTTCGGTGACCACGCCGCTCAGGCGTCCGCTTTCGGTCTCGATACCGCGCGCGGCGCAATTCTGGTGCACGGTGCCCCCGAGCTTGAGGATGGCGCGGGCGACCGCGGGCGCGGCCCGCGACGGATCGGCGGTGCCGTCGGTCGGGGAGAAGACGCCGCCCTTCCATGTCCGGCCCGTGGCGCGGCCTCGCTCGCTGGCCTCGGCGCTGTCGAGCATGTGCGTGATGACACCGGCCGTTTTGGCGAAGTCACGCCAGCGTGCCCAGCCGGCCAGTTCCGCCTCGTCATTGCTCAGATAAAGCAGGCCGCAGCGGCGAAAGCCGGTGTCTTCGCCAGTCTCTGCCGCAAAGCTGTCCCACAGGTCGAGGCTTCTTGTTGCCATCGGCAACTCGCGGGCGTCGCGGTTCTGCTGGCGGCACCATCCCCAGTTCCTCGAGGACTGCTCGGCGCCGATGCGGCCTTTTTCGACAAGCGCGACCTTCATACCGCGCCCGGCCAGATAGTAGGCCGCGAAGACACCGACGATGCCGCCGCCGATCACCACCGCGTCGGCGGATTGCGGCAGTTCGCCGGATGTCTCGATTTGCTGCAGCGGCGCGCGCATGATCCTCTCTACCTTGAAGCTCCAATCTACCGCGTCGCGCAGGCAGCCGCTGCCGCAGTTGAAGCCGAAGCAGAATTTTATTCCGGCAGCTCGGTCGAAATCGGGAGCCGATGCGTTTCAAAGCGCTGTCCGCTTGGATGGACAGGCCAGCGGGCTGTGCTAGTGTCAATGCCTATGAGCAAGGCAGCATTTTGTGCTGTGGCATGCGTTGTGCGGAGACGACCGTGAAACTGGATCGGATCGATATCAAGATTCTTCACGAATTGCAGAAGAACGGCCGCATCACAAATGTGGAACTGGCTGATCTGGTGCATCTGTCGCCGAGCCCGTGCCTGATGCGGGTGAAGAAACTGCAGTCGGAAGGCTACATCGAAGGCTATTCCGCGCAGATCAATATCGGCAAGCTCGGCCAGACGCTGACCGTGTTCACCGAAATCACCTTGAAGAACCATCGCCAGGTGGACTTCGCCCGCTTTCTCGCCGTGGTGGAGAAGATCGACCAGGTCATTGAGTGCCACCTCGTGTCGGGCGGCTACGACTATCTGATGAAGTTCGTCGCCGCCGGCATCGGTGAGTATCAGACCATCATGGAGCGGCTGACCGACATGGATATCGGCATCGACAAGTATTTCAGCTTCGTGGTGCTGAAGTCTCCCATCGTCAAGGCGCATATACCGTTGCCCAGCCTGTTTCCTAGGTGAGGCTGCCGGTTCGTCAGCGATGGCCGTACTGGCTGACCAACTCGGGGTCTCGGACAAGGCCATCGAGCCAGGTCGGATCGAGCTTCGGCACGGAGGAGAACAGAAGCTTGGAATAGGGGTGGGTGGGCGCCTTCAGTCTGTCGGGCGTGATCTGCTCCACCCGTTCGCCATTGTACATAACCATGATTTCGTCGCAGATCGCTTCGACGACCGAGAGGTCGTGGCTGATGAAAATGTAGGAAAGGCCCAACTCGCGCTGCAACTCCTTGAGCAGTTCGATTACCGCGGCCGCCACCACTGTGTCGAGCGCCGAGGTGATCTCGTCGCAGATGATGAGCTTGGGTCCGGCCGCCAGGGCGCGCGCGAAGTTCACGCGCTGCTTCTGGCCGCCCGAGAGCTCCGACGGGCGACGGTAGCGCAGCGTCCTGGGCAGGCGGACCATGTCGAGCAGTTCATCGACGCGCTTCGAGCGCGCCTGCCTGTCGAGCCGGTGATAGAAGGCCAGCGGCCGGGAAATGATGTCCTCCACAGCCTTGGCCGGATTGAGCGCGGTATCGGCATACTGGAACACGATCTGCATCTCGCGCAGTTGGTCCTGGCTGCGTTTCCCCGAGGCGCGCTCCAGTTGCTTGCCGTCGAAAACGATGTCACCGGCCGCCGCCGGATGGATGCCGGCGATGACGCGCGCGAGCGTCGATTTTCCGCAGCCGGATTCGCCGATGATGCCGAGGTTGCGCCCCTTCTCGACGACCAGGCTGACGGAATCCACAGCGCGAATGAGTGGCAGTCCGTTATCGCGGACCGCGCCATAACCTGCCGTCACATTGTCGATGCGCAGCAACGGCTTCACGGCGGCATCTGTGTCCGCATGTGCTTGCCGCGGCTTCGGTTCGAAGGCGGCCAGCAGTTCGCGCGTATAGGGGTGCTGGGCAGCCGAAAGAATCTGTGCCGTGGTGCCGGTCTCCTGCACTTCTCCGCCCTTGAGCACAACAATGCGGTCGGCGATCTGGGCGACGACAGCGAGGTCGTGCGAAACGTAGACACCCGCTATCCCGCCTGCCCGCATGACCGACTTGAAGGCCTTTAGCACGTCGATCTGTGTCGTCACGTCGAGTGCCGTCGTCGGCTCGTCGAAGATCATCAACTTGGGCTCGCCGATAAGCGCCATGGCCGCCGACAGCCGCTGCAATTGCCCGCCCGAAACCTGGTGCGGATAACGCGCGCCGATTCCTTCCGGATCCGGCAGCGACAAGGCCCTGAACAGTTTGACCGCGCGCCTTCGCGCCTGCTCGGGAGACATCAGTCCGTGGATGCGCGTAACCTCGATCACCTGCTCCATAATGGTGGACGAGGGGTTGAAGGAAGCCGCGGCACTTTGCGGAACGTAGGCAATGACGGTGCCGCGCAACTTGGCGCGTTCCTTTTCGGAAAGTGCCGCCAAGTTCTTGCCGTTGACATTGATCTCGCCGCCAGTGATCCGGCAGCCAGGCCGCGCATAGCCCATGAGCGAGAGCGCCACCGTCGTCTTGCCGGAGCCGCTCTCGCCGATCAGGGCGACGATTTCGCCATCGGCGATGTCGAGGCTGACGCCCTTGATGATTTCGACGACGCGTCCGGCATCGGTCGTCGCCTCGATCTGCAAGTTCCTGACCTCGACGAGATTGGTCATGCGTCCCTGTCCCTGATCTTCTGCGGCAGGTTGTCGATCAGCAGGTTGACGCTGATGGTGAGGCTGGCGATCGCCAGCGACGGAACGATGACGGCGGGCGCCGCGAAGGGCAGGCCGCCGATGTTCTCGCGCACCAGCGCGCCCCAGTCAGCGAGCGGCGGCTGCAGGCCGAGGCCGAGGAAGGACAGGCCGGAGAGCAAGAGCACGATGAAGACGAAACGCAGGCCGAAGTCGGCCAGCACCGGGCGGATGATGTTGGGCAGGATTTCGGATCCGATGAGATAGAAGGTGCTTTCGCCACGGACGCGAGCGACAGTCATGAAGTCCATGGTGTTGATGTTGACGGCGAGCGCCCGCGCGAAACGGTAGGCGCCGGGGATATAGATGACGGCGAGCGTCATGATCAGCGCCGGGATCGACGAGCCGACCGCGGCGACGACCACAAGGCCAAACAGCTTGCTGGGGATGGAGTTCATCGCGTCGAGGAAGCGGCTGAGACAGCTGTCGAACCATCCGCCGGTGACGGCCGCGATCATCCCCAGTACCACGCCCGAGAAGCAGGCGATGACGACGGCGGCGAGCGATATGCCGACGGTGTAGCGCGCGCCCATCAGCACCCGCGAGAGCATGTCGCGTCCCAGATAGTCTGAGCCGAGCCACAGGCCCTGACGCATCGGGCCGAAATAATCGTCTTCGACGATGTCGCCGATTGAATGGGGAGTGATGGAAGGCGCGAAGATGGCGATCAGTGTCCACGCCACGATGACCAGCGAGGCCACGACGCCCACGAGATTGTAGCTATGGCCCAGGAAGGACCGTCGGGAAGCTGCCGCGCGCGCCATCGTCACCTCAGCCTCGGGTTGGACATGATGGCGATGATGTCGGCAACCGTGATGAGCAAGAGGTAGCCGAGGCAGAAGATCGTCGCGCAGCTCTGGATCAGCGGCAGGTCGCGGGTCGCGACCGCATCGACCATAAGCTTGGCGATGCCGGGATAGTTGAAGATCGTCTCCACGATGATGACGCCGCCGACCAGATAAGACAGTGATAGCGCAACCGCGTTGACGATCGGCCCGAGTGCATTGGGAAGCGCGTGCTTGAGCACCATGCGGCTGCGCGAGGCGCCTTTGAGAAGCGCCATCTCGACATAGGGCGTGGAGAGCGTTTCGAGCACGGCGGCGCGGGTCATGCGGATCATCTGAGCGGAGATGACGAAGGTCAGCGTGATCACCGGCATCGCATAGATGCGTGCGAGGTCGGTCAGCGAATGCGCCTCGTTGACCGAGGACAGCGCCGGCAGCCATTTGAGATAAACGGCGAAAAGCAGGACCGCGAGGGTCGCGACCATGAATTCCGGCACGGAGATGACGCCGATCGAAAGGACAGTGACGGTGCGGTCGTAGAGGGAACCGCGCAACATGGCAGAGGTGATGCCCAGCGTCAGCGCCAGCGGTACCGAGAGCAGCGTGGTGATGCCGGCAAGCTCCATGGTGTTGATGAAGCGCCCGCCGATCAGCGCCGCGACAGGCATTTCATTGGCGTAGGAGGTGCCGAGATCGCCGTGCAACAGGCCGAGAAGCCAGCGCAGGAAGCGCAGGATTGCCGGATCGTTTAGATGCATGGCCTCGCGCAAGCCGGCAACCGCCTCGGGGGTAGCCGCCTGGCCAAGCAGGATCGACGCGGTGTCACCGGGCAGCATGCTGGTGGCGAAAAAAACGGCGAACAGAACGATCAGAAGTGTAACGACCGCGATTGCCAGCCGCTTCAGCACGAGGTTGAAAACCCCAGATGTCATGGAAGCGCTCCTGCGGTTGCGTTCGGCCAAGCCATGTTGCGCAAGTGGTGCCGGGGACCAGTTGGCCGGTCCCCGGCTGGCGCGTCTCAGGCTTCAAGCCAGAGATATTCCGCCATTGCGTAGCCCATCATGCCACCGAGCGGGTTCGCCTCCAAACCCTTCACCTTGCTGGAGAGGGCATCGACGTTGGAAATGTAGGCCGGGATGATGGTGCCGGCCTCCTCGGAGACCATGGTCTGCATCTGGCCGTAGATTTCCTTGCGCTTGGCCTGGTCGAGCGAGCCGCGCGCCTCGATCATCAGCTTGTCGAACTTCTCAGACTTGTACTGGCTTTCGTTCCAAGGCGCGTTGGAGGCGTAGAGGAGCGAGAACAGGATGTCCGGCGTCGGGCGTGGATTTATGTTGCCGAAATGAATCGGCGCCTTGAGCCAGTAATTGTCCCAATACCCATCGGACGGAACGCGCTGCACGTCGAGCTTCATGCCGATTTCTGCGCCGGCGGCTTGGATGATTGTCGCCATGTCGATCGACGAGGTCGCGGCGTCGGAAGCGATCACCGGAATGGACTGGCCGAGCAGGCCTGCCTTCTGGAAGTGGAACTTCGCCTTGTCCGGATCGAAGGCCTTCGGCTTGACGTCGGGATTATGGAAAATGTTCGCCGGCGAGACCGGCTGGTCGTTGCCGATTTCGCCGAGGCCGCGCAATGCCGATTTGACGATCTGCTCGCGGTTGACGAGATATTTCATGCCGGCCACGAAATCGGCCTTGTTGCCCGGATCCATGTCGAGCCGGATGTTGAGGTCCGTATAGTTGCCCGAGGTCGTCTTCGACAGTTCAAAGCCCTGCTGCCCGCCGATGAGCTTCATCGCGCGTGGATTGATCGAGGCGGCGAAATTGATATCACCTGAAAGCAGCGCGTTGACGCGGGCGCTATCGTCGCTGATGGCGATGAATTCGAAGGAGTCGAGATAGGGCTTGCCCGACTTCCAGTAATTCTTGTTCTTGGTGACGACCGACCGCACGCCCGGTTCGAACGTTTGCAGCACGAAGGCGCCGGTGCCGTTGCCCTTGGAGAAGTCGGTGGTGCCGTCGGAGACGATCATGAAGTGATGCAGCGCCAGGATAGTGGGCAAATCGGCATTCGGGTCGGCGAGCGTGATTTCCACGGTCGATTTGTCGACCGCCTTGAAGCCGGTCATCTGCGCGGCGATCTTGGCGACCTTGGAGCCAACCGATTTGTCGAGATGGCGCTTCAGCGAGTAGATAACGTCTTGTGCGGTGAGGTCCTTGCCGTCGTGGAAGGTGACGCCCTTGCGCAGCTTCACGTTCCAGGTCTTGGCGTCCTTGCTGTCGAAGCTTTCAGCCAGTTCCATCTGCGTGACGCCCTCCTTGTCGAGGAAAGTCAGGCGGTTGTAGAGCGAGCAGCAACGGACATAGTCGGTCGAGAGCGATGCCTTCGCCGGATCGAGCGTGTCGGCGGTCGAGGACGACCAGCCGGCGGCCTTGAAACTGCCGCCGGAAACCGGCGTGGCCGCGACGGCATTCGTGGCGCGGCCGAGCACCAGGCTGCCCGCGGCAATCGCGGCTCCACCGGCCAGCAGCAGCTTGAGGAGTTCGCGGCGGCTCGCGCCCCGCCGAATGGCGTTTTCGACCATGGCATCGTCTGCACCGGTCCAGTTCGTGATCTTATCGGTCATATCATTCCCCTTTCTGTTTGTTTTCCCGGCTTGCTCGTCTTGCTGCGGCTTTCCGGGGTTGGGCTCAGGTTCGTTCCTTCAGGCTTTCCCGCACGGCCGCCGCCAACGCGGCCATCGAGGTGAAGTGGTAGTCGGGCACGGTAAAGCGCTCTGGCTCGATCGTGCCGCCATAGCCCGTCTGGGCATGCCGACGCTGGATCCAGCAATTGGTCAAGCCAAGCGCGCGAGATATGCCGATATCGTGATATTGGCTTTGCGCGACATGCAGGATGTCATCCTTGCTGTCGCCCCTGGAGGCCACGAAATCGAAGACCTTCCGGAAAAATGCTGGGTCTGGTTTTTCCGTGCCCGTATCGTCGGCCGTGAAGGTGGCGAAGAAGGGCGATCCCAGTTGCTTCTCAAAATGATCTAACGCCCAGCGCTGGGCGTTGGTCATGGCGATCAATCTGTGCGATTTCGCAAGGTCCGCCAATGCTGCGGCGCTGTCTGGGAAACCTGTCCAAATGCTGGCGGAATCCCGCAGCCGTACGCCGTATTTTTCTTCAGCGGGCAGGCCGAGCCGCCGCGCAATGAGCATGTACACACGTGCGAGATCGTCGGGGAATAGCCCGGCACCAGGCATGTAGCGGGCCTGCCGATACAAGGCCAGTGCGGCTTCGCCATCGATGGAAACGCCAGCTTCGGCGGCAATCCCGGCCAGGCAGGTCGTTATCCCGCCTTCGAAATCGATCAGCGTGCCGACGACATCGAAGGTCATGTATTTGAACTCGCTAAAGTCCCTGGCCAAACCTGGCTCTCCTCTGCGCGCGGCCGAATTGCATGTGTTGACAGAACATAATTCCGTGCTGCCCGGGGCGTCGGCCTTTTTCGAAGGCTCTGAAATCCGGGCCTTCTGGCCTTGTCTTATGAGCAGTCTGGCACTTCCCACGCGCTGGATTCGCCGAAAAGGCGTGAGGGGGCGGCACAAAATTGCGAAATCGTCTGCACCGGCGATATTTCGAGACACGACATATTTCGCCGCCATCATGCCATCGCCTGGCGGACATCGGGATCGGCCAGCGTTTGGTCGAGGGTCCGGCGCGTGCGCTCAATGATCGCATCGATGTCAGCGTCGCTGCAGCACAGCGGCGGCGCATAGCCGAGAACCCCATGCGCAAAGGCACGGATGATGAGGCGGTTGTCCCAGGCCCTGTCGAAGATGCGCCGCGCCGGCATGGCCGACGCCGGAAGCGGTGTCTTCTTTTTCTTGTCGACCACCAGTTCGACCGCGGCGAGCATGCCGCGACCGCGCACATCACCGACGAGCGGATGGTCCCTCAGGCCCTCCAAGCCCGCCATCAGGCGAGCGCCGGCCTTGATGCCGTTCTCCAGAAGGCCGTCCTCGTAGAGCTTCAAGACTTCGAGCGCCACGGCGGCGCTGACGGGATGGGCGGAATAGGTGTAGCCGTGACCGACGGCCGAGGCGCCCGCGCCATCGGCGATGACGTCATAGACATGATCGGACATGAATACCGCGCCCATCGGAACATAACCGGAGGTCAGCCCCTTCGCGGTCGTCATGAAATCGGGAATGATCTCTTCGTCCGTGCAGGCGAACAGGGGGCCGGTGCGGCCGAACCCAGTGATGACCTCGTCGGCGATGAACAGGATGCCATACTCGCGGCAGAGCTCGCGCATCGCCTTGATCCAGCCTTTCGGCGGAACAATGACGCCGCCCGAGCCCTGGATCGGCTCGGCATAGAAAGCGGCGACCCGATCCGGCCCGATCTCCTCGATCTTGCTCTTCAGCGCGGCGAGCGACGTGGCGATGATCGCCCTCCCGTCGTCGCCCACCGGGTTGCGATAGGGATAGGGGGAGGGGATCTTGTGCTGCCATTCGAAGGGAATGCCAAAACCGGCATGAAAGGCAGGCAGGGCGGTCAGGCCCGCGCCAACCACCGACGACCCGTGATAACCCTGCTCGATGGAAATGAACTGGTCGCGTTGCGGCTCACCCTTCGCATTCCAGTAGTAGCGGACGAAGCGGATCGTGCTGTCGACCGCATCCGACCCGCCAAGCGTGAAAAAAACGTGATTGAGATCTCCGGGCGCGCGCTCGGCGAGCTCCGAGGCGAGACGGATGGCCGGCTCAGAACCGAGATCGAAATAGGCGGTGGCATAGGGAAGCTCGCGCATCTGCCGGGCAGCCGCCTCGACGATGCTGTCATGGCCGTAGCCGGCATTGACGCACCACAGCCCCGCGAAACCGTCGAGGAGCTGCCGGCCGGACGCATCGGTCACGGTCGCTCCCTTCGCCGATTTCAAGACACGAACGCCAACTGCCTCATGGCCGCGATAGGATGAGACCGGATGGATGAGATGGGCGCGGTCGAGTTCGATCAGGGAATTGGCGAGCATTGTTGTCCTCCGGAGGGCATGATGCCGAAAAGTGTGAAGCGGTTTTCGGATGACATCATGCTCTATCTCTTTGATTTAGAGACGGATTCAGATTTCAGGTCATTCGACCTGAAATCATCCGGCTCTAGCCGAGCGCCTGGTTGGCGAGGGCGTAAACTTTTGGCCTGGCGTGTTCCGCGTCATTCTTCTGCGGACGGTCCATGGCCACGCCGCCGCCGACATGGGCGAGGCCGATTTCCTCGAGCCAGCCGGCCATGCCGGTCCCGCTGCCGGTATCCACGCGCAGGAAGGCGCCAAGGCGCGACGCGGCGAAGAAGCCGATCAGGGCCTTCGCCTCTTCGGCATTTCCCGCGATGACCGGACCGATCACCTCGCCGCGTCCGAACGGGCGGATCGCGGCATAGGCCTCGATGGCGCCGTCGCGGCGGATAACGGCGAATTGCCCGCGCTCGGCCAGCGCATCGATCAAAGCTTCACGGTCGGCGCCGTAGGCGTCGCGGTCCAGCGCCTTGATTTGCGGGAGATCGGCGATGCCTGCGGCTCCCACGCCGTCTGGCGCACCGAGCCTGGCAACGCTGCCCTGATGTTGCCGGATCGTGCCGGACGGCACGAAGCCTAGTTTCTCATAGAGAGGCATGCCGTCCGCTGTCGCGACGAGCCGCAGCGGACGGTCACCGGCAAGGGCGAAGGCCTGATCCATCAGCCGGCGCCCGACCCCCTTGCCCCGCACATTCCTGTCGACGATCACCATGTTGATCATGGCGCAATCCATGCCGTAGGGCGTTACCAGGATGGTTCCGGTGACGCGGCCCTGATGGTCGAGCGCGACCGCACCGTTCGAGAGCTGCAGCGCCATCTGCCAATCCTGCGCGCGATGCGGCCAATTCTCCTGGCGAGAAAGCACTACGGCTCCCTCGATATGGTCGGGCCCGAAGGCCTGGAGTTCGATGTCGCCCTGCTGCATGAGGCATCCTTCCGTCTGATGCCAAGTTTCGACCATCGACGCGCCGCAGATCATCTGAAGGCTCTGGCTTCGACAGTATCTTTCGCCGTAGCGCGAGGGGTGTGCCGCATCTTGTGCTGGCGCAGTCCGCGGCGGAGGCGCTTCACGCCGATCGCGGCGCCGCGATCGGCAAGCCAGATGCTACAGCATGCCAAAGCGGATGGCGGATACGGAACTTTCTGCTTTCGGGAGGCCCATTTCGGTCAGGTCGCTCGTCGCCTGCAGGCTTATGATGAAGTGTATCGTACCGCTTGGTGCTTCCACCGGAGATCGACGGACATGGCTTCCTTCAGGCCCAAATACTTCACCTTCGACTGCTACGGCACGTTGACCTTTTTCCAGATGGCGGAAGCGGCGCGCGACCTCTACGGCAGCCGGCTCGATGAACCGCATATGCAGGAGTTCATCAAGAACTTCGCGGCTTACCGACTCGACGAGATCATGGGCGACTGGAAGCCCTATGCCGACGTCGTTCACAACGCGCTGCAGCGTACCTGTAAGCGCAACGGCGTCGCCTTCAGCCCCGAAGATGCCAGAATGGTGTATGAACGCGTCCCGACCTGGGGTCCCCACGCGGACGTCCCGGCCGGTCTCGCCAAGGTCGCCAAGGAAATTCCGCTGGTCATTTTGTCCAACGCCATGGACGCGCAGATCATGTCCAATGTCGAGAAGCTCGGCGCGCCGTTTCATGCCGTCTACACGGCTGAGCAGGCGCAGGCCTACAAGCCCCGCTTCAGGGCTTTCGAATACATGTTCGACATGTTGGGCTGCGGCCCGCAGGATGTTCTTCACTGCTCGTCTTCGTTCCGCTACGACCTGATGTCAGCACACGATCTCGGCATCAAAAACAAGGTCTGGGTCAATCGCGGCCACGAACCGGCCAACCCCTACTATGGCTATGTCGAGATATCAGACATTTCGGGTCTTGCCGGCGTCGTTGGGCTCTGAAACAGGCGGATTGAAAATGAAGTTCGTCTCCTACTGGCACGACACCGCCGCCGTCTTTTCCGGCGGGGCGCAAGGCCCGGTCGAGGGACACTACGATGCCGCCATCATCGGCGGCGGCTTCACCGGCCTTGCCGCCGCACACCGACTGGCAAAGGCTGGCGCGAAGGTGGCTGTGCTGGAGGCGGAGCGGGTGGGCTGGGGCGCATCCGGACGCAACGGCGGGCACCTCAACAACGGCCTCGCCCACAGCTACCTCTCCGCCAAGGCGGAACTCGGCAAGGATCGCGCAATCGCGCTTTACCGGGCACTGGACGATTCCGTCGACACCATAGAGGCGCTGGTCGCGGAGGAAGGCATCGATTGCAATTTCCGCCGCGCCGGCAAGCTGAAGCTCGCCTCCAAGCCGCAGCATTTTGATGCGATCGCCCGCAACTTCGAAGCCCTCCATGCCGAGGTGGATCCGGATACGGCGCTGCTGTCGGCGGCGGATCTCAAGTCCGAGATCGGTTCGCCCTTCCATGGCGCGATGCTGTCGAAGAAGAGTGCCATGATGCATATGGGCCGCTATGTGGCGGGTCTCGCCACTGCAGCTGCCAGCCACGGCGCCGCCATCCACGAGAATGCGGCGGTGACCGACCGCAAGCAGGCTGGTAAGCGGCATGAGCTGACCACTTCCCGAGGCCAGATCAACGCCGACAATGTGCTGGTGGCGACCGGCGCCTACACCACACCCAATTTCGATTATTTCCGCCGCAGGATCATCTCCGTTGGCAGCTTCATCATCGCCACGCGCCCGCTGAGCGACGCCGAGATCGCCGCGACGATGCCGGGCAACAGGACATGCGTGACCTCGATGAACATCGGCAACTACTTCCGGCTCTCGCCTGACAAGCGCCTGATCTTCGGCGGCCGCGCACGCTTCTCTGCGACATCGGACCAGCGCTCCGATGCCAGGAGCGGACAGATCTTGCGGGCAGGCCTCGCGGCGATCTTTCCGCAACTCGCCAACGTCGAGATCGACTATTGCTGGGGTGGGCTTGTCGACATGACCAAGGACCGCTTTCCGCGGGCCGGTTACCATGACGGCGTCTGGTACGCGATGGGCTATTCCGGCCACGGCGCGCAGCTGTCCACGCATCTTGGCATGATCATGGCCGATGCCATGCTCGGCCGCGAGGACCGCAATCCGCTGAAGGGACTCGAGTGGTCTGCGATTCCTGGCTATTCAGGCAAGCCCTGGTTCCTGCCGATGGTCGGCCTCTACTACAAAATGCTCGACCGGATTCAGTGATCGTCGATCCGGGGCTTCAGCCAAATTGCCTCAGCCCAGCCCACCGATGTGGAAGCTCTTCATCTCGAGATATTCCTCGATGCCGGCCTGCGCCCCTTCACGCCCGAGGCCGGACTGCTTGACGCCGCCGAAGGGGGCCACTTCCATCGACACGGAGCCGGTGTTGAGCCCCACCATGCCGAACTCCAGCGCCTCGCCGACGCGCCAGGCGCGTTTCAGGTTTTCGGTGTAGAAGTAGGAAGCAAGCCCGTAGGGCGTGCCGTTGGCCAGCGTGATCGCCTCCTCTTCCGTCTCGAAGCAGAAAAGTGGCGCGACCGGGCCGAACGTTTCCTCGCCAGCGAGTTGCATGTCCTTTGTGGCGCCGGTCAGCACCAGCGGCGCGACATACTGAGCGCCGACGGGCAATGCCGGCCTGGTTGTGATGATCGCCGCACCTTTGGCGAGCGCGTCCTCGACATGGCGGTTTATCTTCTCGACCGCTGCCATGTTGATCATCGGCCCGATAGCGACGCCGGGCTGCGTGCCCGGTCCCACCGTCATGGCGTTGACGCGGGCGGAAAGCTTCTCGGCGAAGGCTTCATAGACACCGGCCTGGACGAGGATGCGATTGGCGCAGACGCAGGTCTGGCCGCCATTGCGGAACTTGGAGACCAGCGCGCCCTCGATGGCGAGATCGAGGTCGGCGTCGTCGAAGACGATGAAGGGCGCGTTGCCGCCGAGTTCGAGGCTGAGCCGCTTCACGCTATCGGCCGCACCGCGCATCAGCAGCGAACCGACCCGCGTCGAACCGGTGAACGAGATCTTGCGAACGGCCTCGTTCGCCATGATCTCGTTGCCGATCTCGGCTGGCATGCCAGTGACGATGTTGATGACGCCGGCGGGGATGCCGGCGCGCTCGGCAAGCACGCCGAGCGCCAGCGCCGAATAGGGCGTGAACTCTGACGGCTTGATGACCACCGTGCAGCCGGCGGCCAGCGCCGGCGCGACCTTGCGGGTGATCATCGCATTGGGAAAGTTCCATGGCGTGATGATGCCGCACACGCCTACGGGTTCCTTCAAGACGATGATGCGGCGGTCTTGCGTCGGCGAGGGGATGGTGTGACCGTTGATGCGACGGGCTTCCTCCGCGAACCATTTGACGAAGGACGCGCCGTAACGGATCTCGCCCTTGGCCTCGTCCAGCGGCTTGCCTTGTTCGGTCGTCAGGATCAGCGCAAGATCGTCCAGATGCTTAAGCATCAGCCCATGCCAGGCCTCCAGGAGGACTGCGCGCTCAGCGTTGGTTTTCTTTCTCCAATCGCGATAGGCGGAAGCCGCGGCCTCTACGGCCGCGCGGGTGTCCGGACCGGCCATGTCGGGCACCGTGCCGATCGCCGCCTGGGTCGCCGGATCGACGACGTCGACCGTCCTGCCGGAGCCGGCTGCGACCCATTGGCCGCCGATCAAGCCGGCTTCGCGGAAGAGACTTTTGTCCTTCAGGTTTTTCATCGAAAACGACCTTGCAATCAGGTGAGGGAAGCGACGATGGCGGCCGTAATGGCCTCCGTCCGGTCCTTGCCGGGAATAGTGCCTATGCCTCTGGCGGTTGCGGCTTCGACCGCTTTCACAACGCGGTCGGCCGCAGCCTTTTCACCGAGATGATCGAGCATCATGGCGCCGGACCAGATGGCGGCGATCGGATTGGCGATGCCGAGATGGGCGATGTCGGGCGCCGAGCCGTGTACCGGCTCGAACATCGACGGCGCCGAGCGGCCGGGATTGATGTTGGCCGAGGCGGCGTAACCGAGCCCGCCCTGGATC
This sequence comes from Mesorhizobium sp. M0051, assembly GCF_040323235.1. NCBI lineage: Bacteria > Pseudomonadati > Pseudomonadota > Alphaproteobacteria > Hyphomicrobiales > Phyllobacteriaceae > Mesorhizobium > Mesorhizobium sp. M0051. The sequence continues at coordinate 128,729 of NZ_JAMYUT010000014.1, read as the reverse complement.
GCCGCGCCGATATCGGTCAGGATGTCGCCGAACAGGTTGGAGGCCACGACCACGTCGAGGCTCTCCGGCGCCATGATCATGCGCGCTGCGAGCGCATCGACATGATAGCTGGTGACTTCGACATCCGGATAATCCGCGGCCAGCTTTCGCGTGATCTCGTCCCAGAACACCATCGAGTATTTCTGCGCGTTGGACTTCGTGACGGAGGCCAGCTTGCCCCGACGCGACCGCGCCTGCTCGAAGCCGAAGCGCAGGATGCGCTCGACGCCGGCGCGGGTGAAGATCGAGGTTTCGACGGCGACCTCGTCCAGCGTGCCTTGATGCACGCGCCCGCCGGCACCGGAATATTCGCCTTCGGTGTTCTCGCGGATGCACAATATGTCGAAGTTTTCAGCGCGCAGCGGGCCGGTCACGCCCGGCAGCAGGCGGTGCGGCCGGATGTTGGCATATTGCACGAACGCCTTGCGGATCGGCAGCAGGAGACCGTGCAGCGAAACGGAATCCGGCACCTCCGCCGGCCAGCCGACGGCGCCGAGAAGAATGGCGTCAAAGCCGCGCAAGGTCTCGATGCCGTACTCGGGCATCATACGGCCGGTTTCCTTGAAGAATTTGCAGGACCACGGGAATTCGGTTCCGGTCAAGGCAAAGCCTGCGCGTTTGGCTGCAGTCTCCAGCACCGTCCAGGCGGCGGCGGTCACATCGCGGCCGATGCCGTCACCGGGTATCAGGGCGATCGAATAGGAGTTCATCGGCATCTCTTTACAGGCTGATCAGGACGCTCTTGGTCCTGCGGTTGGCATGATAGGCCTCGCGGCCGAGATCCTTGCCGATGCCGGAGCGCTTGTAGCCGCCGGTCGGCAGGATATGGTCGCGCGAGCGGCTGTAGCGGTTGACCCAGACAGTGCCGGCTTCGAGCTTGCGCGCGAAGCGGATGGTGCGGGACAGGTCGGAGGTAAACAGGCCGGAAGCAAGCCCGTAGGTTGGATGGGTGGAAAGCGCCAGCGCCTCCTCCTCGGTCTCGAACGTCTGGATGGTCAGGACCGGGCCGAAGATTTCCTCGACGATCGCCGGATTGGCCTGGTCGACATTTGCTATCAGCGTCGGCTCGTAGAAATAGCCGGGATTGTCCATGACGTTGCCGCCGGTCAGGCATTCGCCGCCTGCCTCGACCGCGGCCTTGACGATGCCGTCGATACGCGCCCGCTCCCGCTCCGAGATGACAGGCGAATACTGTGTCGCCTCGTCCCAGGTCGGGCCGGGCCGCACAGCTTTCATCCGCTCCAGGATGGCGGCCGTCAAATTGGCGGCCACGCTCCTCTCGACGATCAGGCGCGTGCCGGCCACGCAGGCCTGACCGGCATTGAAGGTGACGCTGCCGGCGATGGCCATTGCGGCCTTGTCCAGATCGGCATCGGCAAAAACGATCTGCGGGCTTTTGCCGCCGAGTTCCAGCGTCATCGACTTGACGCCGGTGCGGGCGACATTCTCCATGATTGCCGATCCGGCGCGGGTCGAGCCGGTGAAGGAGATCTTGGCGATCTCGGGATGGCCGGTCAGCGCCGTGCCCGTCGTCGGACCATCTCCCAGCACAACGTTTATGAGTCCTGCCGGCAGGCCCGCCCTCACCGCGAGTTGCGCCATATAGACTGCCGAGAAGGGCGTCATTTCCGACGGCTTGAGGATGACCGCATTGCCTGCGGCCAATGCCGGAGCAAGCTTCCATCCGGCCATCGAGATGGGAAAATTCCAGGGCGTGATGGCGCCGACCACGCCATAGGGCTCGCTCATGATCATGCCCAGACTGGCGTCGTCGGTCGGCACAAGCTCGCTGCCTTCCTTGTCTGCGAACTCGGCAAAGAAGCGGATCTGTTCGGCGGTGACAGCGATGTCGCCGGCGACGAGCTGCCCGACGGGCCGCGTCGAGCACAGCGCCTCGATCCTGGCCAGCGTTTCGGCTTCCGCCTCGATCAGGTCGGCCCAGGTCTGGAGTGCCTTCGTCCGTTCGCGCGGGCGAACATTGCTCCAGTTGCTGGACTTCAGCGCCGCCTTGGCGCTTTCCACGGCACGGTCGACAATATCGACGCCGGCCACTGGGCAGGCGGCATACACCTTGCCGTCCGACGGCCGGCGCATCTCGATCGCACCCTCGGCCGCGACCAGTTCGCCGCCGATGAAATGGCCAACGGGAAGCGAAACGGCATCCGGGTCGAAGCTCAGGCCCATGGCACCCACTCTGGAATGTTCCGCGGGAGCCTAGCGCAGGCAGGAGCGCAGCATGCACCGTTCGACGATCGGTCGCGGATGATTGTTGTGCGCCGGCGATGACAGACGGCAAAATCTGTTGCGGAGGGCCGGCGCTTCGCCAGCTCCCGTTACCCTACAGTTACGTAGATCTTGCGCACCGTTTCGATGGTCTTCCAAATCCCGGTGAAGCCAGGTTTCATCACGAAGCTGTCGCCGGCGCGGTAGGTCTCCGGCTTGCCGCCGTCCGGCGTGATTTCGATCACGCCGGCGAGGATGTGGCAGAACTCGAAAGTGTCGCCCTTGATCGAGCGCGTTTCCCCAGGCGTCGCTTCCCAGACGCCGGTGTGGACGAGATCGCCCTTGGCGACGTCCTGCGCCCAGGTCTTGAAGGCCGGGTTGCCGGAAATCAGCCGTTCGGGCAGCGCCCCGGATTCGCGCGGCTGGAAGGCAGGACTGGTATCGACGGTCTTGAGCAGGGACAAGGGATGGCCTTTCATGTTGAACTTCAATAGCCGCGCGACCGGTCGACGAGCCCGATGGGGTCAAGACCGGCGCGGTAACGCCTGATGTTTTCGACAACGGCCTGTGCGGCGCCGGCGGGCTGGGTGACGCTGGCGATATGCGGGGTCAGAATGATCTTCGGATGCGACCAGAACGGATGGCCCGCCGGCAGTGGTTCGGGATCTGTGACGTTGATCATCGCCGCCGAGAGTTGGCCGCGGTCGAGCGCGGCGAGAAGCGCCTCGTGGTCGAGCTGCGGCCCCCGGCCAGCGTGGACGAGCGCCGCCCCCTTGGGCAGCTTCGCAAACAGGTCGGCATCGAGGAAACCCCGCGTCTCCTCGGTCAGCGGCAGCAGGCAGACCAGTATGTCGCTGGCCGCGAGCATCTGTTCCAGCCCAGGCTCGCCATGATAACAGGTCACGCCCTCGATCTGCCGCGGCGAGCGGCTCCATCCGGCAAGTGGGAACCCGAAGGGCTTCAATCGGTCGAGGACGGCTTGGCCAAGCTGCCCGAGGCCGAGCACGCCGAGCCGGCGTGACCCGGCCTGAAGTTGCGCGATATCGTGCCATGCGCCGGCGCGCTGCTGCGCCAGATAGGCCGGCAGGTTGCGATGCAGCGCAAGCACGGCCAGCGTTACATACTCCTGCATCATGCGCACGATGCCTTCCTCCATCATGCGCACGATCTTCACGTTCGCAGGCACCGCATCGAGGCGAAACTGATCGACGCCGGCGCCGATGGAAAACAGGATTTCCAGGTTCCTGTAGCGGGCGAGCTTGTCCGGGACGGTCCAGCTGATCAGGTACCGCACGGCCTCGGGATCGACCGTTGCGGCATTGGTCGCGAAGGGGACGTCCGGCAGGTCTCTCGCGAAGACATCGGCGAAGATCGCCCCGCGGGGCGCATCCGAATTGAACAGGAATGTCATTCCGGCTGCCCCTTCACGTCGCGCAACGGGCGCCCAATGTCTCGATCAATTGCTGGCAGGCGGTGAGTTCGCTGGCGAGAATGTATTCGTCCGGCTTGTGGGCGCGGTCTATGTCGCCGGGGCCGCAGATGATCGCCTCGAACCCCGCGGCCTGGTAAAGTCCGGCCTCCGTGCCGTAGCTGACGGCGGCGAGCGGCACCTCGCCGGTCAATTCGCGCAGCAGTCCCGCAAGTGGCGCATCCTGCGGCAGCGACAGCGCCGGATAGGCGCTCATCGGTGTCCACTCGATGCGAAAGCCATTGGCCGCAAGGGCCTCTGCGCGCGCTCTTACAGGCGCCAGCAGGCTTGCCGGGTCGACGCCAGGTATGGCGCGTGCCTCCAGGTCCAGCGTGCAGGTGTCGGGGATGATGTTGACCTGATGTCCGCCCGCCACCACGCCCGCTTGCAACGAGGAGTAGGCCGGCTCGAAGGCGGAGTTGAACGGGCCGTGCGTCAGCCGCTCGGCTTCGTTCACAGTCGCGGTCAGCGCTTCGGACATCGCATGAATGGCGTTGAGCCCAAGATCAGGCCGTGAAGAATGGCCGGGGCGCCCTTTGATGGTTATACGGGCGGCCGCCTTGCCCTTGTGGCCGCGCACGGCGCGCATGCCGCTCGGCTCGCCGACGATGACGCCGAGCGGTTTTGCGCAAAGCTCGGGAAGCCGGGCGATCAGGTGTGGCACGCCGCGGCATCCCACCTCCTCGTCATAGGAGAAGGCGAGGTGGATTGGCCTGGCGAGGCGCAGCCCCGCCAGCATGGGCACGGCCGCGAGTGCCGCGGCAAGAAACCCCTTCATGTCCGTGGTGCCACGTCCGTAGAGCCGTTTGCCCTCCTTGCGCAGCGCAAAAGGCGCCGAACTCCATTGCGGCTCGCTGGCGGGAACAACGTCCATATGGCCGGACAGAATGTAGCCCGGGACATCGGCGGGGCCGATCGTCGCGAAAAGATTGGAACGATCGCCTTCCGGTCCCGGCAGCAAAGTGACCCGCGTGCTGTGCTGCGCGAGATAGGCCTCGATCCAGCCGGCAATATCGGCGTTCGGCTTGCCGGCGACCGATGGAAAGGCGACGAGACGATCGAGGATGTCGAAGACGTCCATTCCAGCCCTCAAAGCGTTTCGGGTTCGCCGGGATCGGTGCCGTCGATCATATGCTGCTAGATTCCAAAAAGGGTGCGTGCATTCTTTCGCGATTGCGTGCCGAAAGCTGAAATGTTTCAGTTGAATCTTGCGTTGCTGCGCGGCATTTGAGCAAATCTTACCGGTCTGCTCGTTTAGCGTGGCGGCAGAGAATGGCCGCTCTGGCGTGGTAATCTTTCAGGGGCATGGACTTGAAGCCTTCCGAGAGCTTGAAAATCGATACCTTCTCGATGCGGATCGACGACATCCAAAGCGTCGAGTTGGACCGCTTGCACGCGCTATCGCTCTCCGTGGGATGGCCGCATCGCGCCGAGGATTGGCAGTTCTTGCGCCAATCGGGAGAGGGGTTCGTGGCTCTCGACGAGATCGGCCGGGTTCTCGGCTCGGCCATGTGGTTCGCGCACGGCACCGACTTCGCAACCGTGGGCATGGTCATCACCTCGCCGCGGCTCCAGACGCTGGGGGCGGGGCAATGGCTGATGAAGCGGGTCTTCGACAGGGTAGTTGGCCGCGACTTGCGCCTCAATGCGACCAGGGCGGCACGGCGACTCTATCTCTCGCTCGACTTCCAGCCAGAGAAGACCGTTTATCATTGCCAGGGCATCGCCCGCCTGCAAACAACGGACAGACCTATTCGAGGTGATGTCCGGACTTTGGAAGCTAGGGACATTCCCGCAGCAATAGCGCTCGACGCTGCAGGATTTGGCGTGAGGCGGGCGGCACTCATCGAAAGGCTTTTCGCACACTCGGCCGGCTACGGTCTTTTCAAGGATGGCAGGCTGAGCGCATTCGCGCTCTGCCGGCCGTTCGGACGGGGCCATGTCGTGGGGCCGGTCGTGGCGGAAAGCGACGCCGACGCCGTGGTGATCGTCCGGCCGCACGTTGCCGACCATTCGGGGTCTTTCCTGCGGATCGACACCCACATGGACCATGGCGAGTTCGCTGCCTTTTTGTCGCACAGCGGAATGCCTGTTTTCGACACGGTGCTCACCATGTCGATGGGCAAACGCCTCGCCGATTTTGCCGTCCGCGGTGCAGTTGCACCGGTAACCTACGCCCTCGCCAGTCAAAGTCTCGGGTAATTCATCGGGTGATCGCGATCTCAGCCGCTACGCGAAGGATCGCCAGCGAGAGGGCGAGGGTGGAGCTCAACATGGATCATCTGCGAGAGCGCAAGAAGGAGAGCCTGAGAGCATTGGCCGCCTGAGCACCGTCATGTGTCCGCCGCTCCACTAAATACGGGAGCTGCGCCGCGGACACGCCGACGTCACAGCTACTGCCACGCCATTTTGCAGAACTCGACGCACACAACTGCGATAGCAGCTTCCGCAATCGTGCCTCCCCGCTTCGCCACGGATTTAGGCCTTTGATTCTTGGGTAGGCCTGCCAGGAGTCTGAAGGTCTAAGAAATTCGCCGTACTAAATTCGCAAAAAAATACGGCGGATTTCTCTCTAAGCCCTTGAAAACATTGGTGATCCCGACAGGAATCGAACCTGTGACCTACAGATTAGGAATCTGCCGCTCTATCCTACTGAGCTACGGGACCACGCGGCCAGACACATAGCCGCTTCGGATCGTTTCGCCAAGAGGCTGGACGAATGCAATTCGGCCAGCCGTTTGCGCTGAAGACAATCAAGCGGCCAGCGCCGTTTCCGCCAGCTTCACCCAATAGCTCATGCCGTGCGGGATGGCCTCGTCATTGAAATCGTAGGCGGGGTTGTGGAGACCGGCGGTGTCGCCATTGCCGATGAAGATGAAGGCGCCTGGGCGGGCTTCCAGCATATAGGAGAAATCCTCGCCGCCCATCACCGGCTGGATGCCGCGGTGGACGTAGGCGTCACCGGCGACACCGATTGCGACATCGCTGGCAAAGATCGTTTCTTCCGCGTGGTTGAAAGTCACGGGGTAATTTGCCTGGTAGTCGACCTCGATCCTGGCCCCAAAGGCGGTCGCCAGCCCGGCACAGATGGTTCGGATGCGCTCTTCCGATTTTTTGGCGATTTCCTTGCGCAAGGTGCGCACCGTACCGGCGATTTCGGCGGTTTCCGGGATGATGTTGTAGGCATCGCCGGCGTGGAACTTGGTCACCGACACCACCACGGCCTCGACCGGGTCGGTGCTGCGCGAGGCGATCGTCTGCAAGGCGCCGACCAGTTGGCTGGTGATTACGATCGGGTCGATCGTGCCGTGCGGCATCGCCGCATGGCCGCCCTTGCCGCGCACAGTGATGGTGAATTCGGCGGTTGCGGCCATGATCGGGCCTGGGCGAATGGCGAACTGCCCGACAGGCAGGCCTGGCATATTGTGCATGCCGAATACTTTGGAAATGTCGAAACGGTCCATCATGCCGTCCTTGACCATCTCGTTGCCGCCGCCGCCACCTTCCTCCGCCGGCTGGAAGATCAGCGCGACGGAGCCGGTGAAGTTGCGGGTCTCGGCGAGGTATTTCGCGGCACCCAAAAGCATTGCCGTGTGGCCGTCATGGCCGCAGGCATGCATCTTGCCGGGGATGGTGGAGGCGTAGGGCTTGCCTGATATCTCGTTGAGCGGCAGCGCGTCCATGTCGGCGCGCAGGCCGATGGTGGGGCCTTCGCCCTGGCGGCCGCGGATGATGCCAACGACGCCGGTCTTGCCGAGACCGGTGACCACATCGTCGCAACCGAAGGCTTTCAGCTTCTCGGTGACGAAGGCAGCGGTCTTGAAGACGTCGAAGTTGAGTTCTGGCGTCTGGTGTAGATGCTGGCGCCAGCCGGCAACTTCGTCCTGCATTTCGGCGGCACGGTTCAGGATTGGCATGGTGGTTCCATCTCGCTGTTGGGACAGGCGGTGTTGTCCGCTGCTTGCAATTGTGATCGCCAGGCACTTTGCCATCTTGGCGTCACATAGGGTAAATAGCACCGCATCAATGCGGTCCGGTTTTTGAGGGTCGGACCAATATGCTGGCGATCACGTAACGAAATCTTACGGAGCCAGGGGCGACTACGGCAAGAGGCGATTTCGGATTTGATCATGCGGCACAGGCATTTCCTCAAGCTATTCTCGGCTGGCACAATAGCGCTGTCGGTCCTGGTCGGGCCGGCGCTGGCCAATCCGATTGTTGTGTTCGACCTCGGCAGCGGCAAGATCCTGCAGCATCAGGATGCATTCAAGCGCTGGTATCCGGCGTCGCTGAGCAAGCTGATGACCGCCTATGTGACCTTTCGGGCGATCGCGGCCGGCGAGGTTCAGCTCGATTCGCCGATCACGGTGACGAAACACTCCGCCTCCGAGCCGCCAAGCAAGATGGGATTCAAGCCAGGGTCCGTGATGCGGCTCGACAATGCGCTGAAGATGATGCTGGTCAAATCGGCCAACGACATCGCCATGGCCGTCGGCGAAAATGTCGGCGGTTCCCAGGCAGCCTTTGCCGATCGGATGAATGCCGAGGCGACCCGGCTTGGCATGAACGGCACGCATTTCGTCAATCCTAACGGGCTCTATTCGCCCGACCAGTACACGACGGCACGCGACCTCGCCGTCCTGGTGATGGCCATCCGGCGCGAGTTCCCGGAATATGCGTCCTGGTTTTCGATAGAAGGACTTGCCGTCGGCAAGAAGGCTATTCCCAACTACAATCTCTTGATCGGCCGTTATCCCGGCGCCGACGGCATGAAGACCGGCTTTGTCTGCCCCTCCGGCTTCAACATGATCGGGTCGGCGACCCGCAACGGGCGCACGCTGGTCGCGGTGGTGCTTGGCGAAAAGTCGGCGGTCACTCGTGCCGAGACCGCCGCGCGATTGCTGGACCAGGGATTTGACACGCCTGCCGCCGGCTCGGACACCGTCACCACGCTGGCGCCCTACGGCGATCTGGTCTCGCCCAACGACATGCATGACGAGATCTGCAAGAAGAAGGCGCGTCAGGAACAGTCCGAAGCGCCGCCAGTTGCTGCCAAGAACGTGCCGAAATCGACCTATCAGAAAAAGCTCGACCATGTGCCGACGCTGGTTGCCGTCGGCCTTGGCGGCGCCACGGGTCCAGCGCCGAAAGCTATTCTCGACCAGGGCGGCCAGGACTACGCCGACGTGCCTATTCCGAGTTGGCGGCCCGACAGACCGGCACCGGCCGGCCCGGGCCCGAAGATTGCCGGCTCCGCGGCGCAAGGCGACCAGCCGGTCAAGGTCGCGAACTAGAGCCCATCCGAACCGAAGGTCCGCGACAGCGAAATTTTTATACCTTTTCGGAAAAAGACCATGCTCAGACATGCAGATAGAGATCAATGAGCGGCTTCCCGATCCCCGTATCGGTGCTGACCGGTTTTCTCGGCGCCGGCAAGACGACGCTGCTCAACCGGCTGTTGAAGGATCCGGCGCTCGCCGACACGGCGGTCATCATCAACGAGTTCGGCGAGGTGGCGATCGACCATTTGCTGGTTGAGCAGTCTTCCGACGGCATCATCCAGCTTTCCGATGGTTGCCTGTGCTGCACGGTGCGCGGCGAACTGGTCGACACGCTGGCCGACTTGGTCGACCGGCTACAGACCGGCCGCATCGCCCGGCTCGCCCGTGTCATCGTCGAAACCACGGGGCTGGCCGACCCGGCGCCGGTGCTGCAGTCGATCATGGCGCACCCGGCGCTGATCCAGGCCTTCCGGCTCGACGGCGTCATCACTTTGGTCGACGCCGTCAACGGGGAAGCGACGCTCGATGCCCATGTCGAGGCGGTCAAGCAGGTTGCCGTCGCCGATCGTATCGTGCTCAGCAAAGCCGATTTGGTCACCGATCCGCATGAACTGGAAACGCTGCGGGCGCGACTGCGGCAGATCAATCCGGGCGCCGAATTGTTCGACGCCGGCGACACGGGGACAGGCGTGGCGGCGCTGTTCGACTGCGGCCTCTATAATCCCTCCACCAAATCCGCCGATGTTCGGCGCTGGCTCGGCGACGAAGCGGCGCACGATCACGACCACCATCATGATCATGACGGGCATAATCACGAGCATGGCCGCGATCACGGCCATCGCCATGATTCGCGTGTGCGGTCCTATTCCCTGGTGCATGATGGCCCGGTACCGTTTTCGGTCATCGAAATGTTTCTCGACCTGCTGCGTTCGACGCATGGCGAGCATTTGCTGCGCATGAAGGGCGTCATCGAACTCAGCGAGGATCCATCACGGCCGCTGGTTATCCATGGTGTGCAGAAAATCCTGCATCCGCCGGTGCAATTGCCGGGCTGGCCCGATGGCCAGCGTGGCACGCGGCTGGTGTTGATCACGCTCGACATGCCTGAAGACTATATCCGCCGGCTGTTCGCCGCCTTCACCAACCGGCCGTCGATCGATACACCCGACCGCGCGGCGCTGGAAAACAACCCGCTGGCAATTGCCGGGCGTTGAACTCTATGATTGCGGCTCGCCGCGTTCGACCAAGAAGCGATGGCCGCCCGAAACCGCGGACGTTTCGATGAGTTGGTGGCCGTTGTCGGAGCAGAATGCCGGAATATCGATGACGGCGAGCGGGTCGGTGGTCTCTAACCAAAGCCGGCTGCCCGGTTGCATCCCGGCTAGACGCTTCTTGGCCTTAAGCACGGGCAGGGGACAGTTCAGCCCCCTGAGGTCATAGACAGCGGCGCGGTCAGCCACGAGTGAAATCAGCCGCCGAACATGCCGAGCAGCTTGTTCTTCAGCTTTGTCACCCGGCTCTCGTCGGCACTCGCCGCTTGCGTTTCTGCCACTGGCGCGGCTTCGGAAGGGGGTGTGACGGTGGCGGTGGCGACAGGCGCTTCCTTGGCGGCCTTCTCGGCCTCCTTTTCAGCCAGAGCCTGCGCCCTGGCGGCTTCCTTGGCTTTCTTGGCCACCTCTATGGCCGCCAGCCTTTGCTCCTCGGCCTTCTGCTTGGCGGCTTTTTCGGCGTCGAGTGCGGCCATCTTGCGGCCTGCCGGCGAATCGATACGGCCCATGCGGGTCGTCTCGGTGACGGAGCCGTCGGTGTTGAGCGACGGCGGGTCGATCGGCACGCGTTCGCCGCGCGCCCTGCGCTTGGACCAGTCGGAAACGATGCTGGCTTCCTTGACGCCAGCAATGGTCGGCTTAGGCGCCGGCACGCTGGCCTTGACCGCGCCGCTGAACGCCGCGTCGTAGGTGCTCATGTAGGAATTGTAGGCGCTTTTCAGCGAATCAGGCTGCGTCGTCGCCGGGCAGGCACCGGTCGGATCGAATGTCTGGCCGTCGGCGGCAACCTGGTTGAAGACATAGCGCTTCTCGCAGACATCCACCTTCGGCGGCACCTTGGTGATCTCGAAATTGTCGTAGCCGACTTTCAGCATCTTCCAGAATTCGTAATTCGGATCGTTGCGGTAGCGCGCCATGTTGGCGGCGGTCATGCGGAACGGAAACGCCTGGATCTGGAATTCGGTCTGGCCGCCCTGGAAAGCGTCGCGGCCGAAGGCATAGATCTGCTCGATCTGAGCGTCGGTCATCGAATAGCAGCCCGACGACGAACAGGCGCCGTGCACCATCAAATTGGAGCCGGTGCGGCCATTGGCGCGGTCATAGGCATTGGGATAGCCGATATTGAACGACAAATGGTAGTTCGAACGCGGGTTCATCTGCGCCGGACGCACCGTGTAGAAGCCTTCCGGCGCCTGGCGGTCACCTTCGGTGTATTTCGGCCCGAGTTTGCCCGACCATTTGCAGATGTCGTAGCTCGCGACCATGTCATAGCGGCCGTTGGTCTTGGCCTTCCAGATTTCGAGCTTGCCCTCTTCCTTGAAGATGCGGGCCATCACCGACGAGGTGCGGACCATGCCCTTGGCCCTCATGTCGGCGAGGATCTTGTCGGGCAGCGGTTTGTTGGCCTCCGGCGCGAAATCCTTCATCGATGAATTGTTGCAGCCGGCAACGCCGAGGGCAGTTATCAGGATTCCGGTGCGGGCAAGCTTGGCGAACATGGCTGCGGATATCGTCTTTTCTCTGGCGCGAGGGCAATTCATGCCCGGCTACTGCACTGAACGTGGACGGACCCTAAGCCCGTTAACCCTAACAAATTCCTTACCGCAAGTGCCGACGCATCCCCCAGCGGCAGTCTCACTGAGCCGAATGCAGCGGCATTTTTGTGGCGAAAATGCTCCGCGCCGCCACATTGTGGCGCCGGGACCGGATCATGATCTAAAGGCTGCGGCCCATTGCCAGGTATTTCTCGCGGCGCTGCTCGCGGAAATCAGTGTTGGCGCCGGCAAATTCCTTCATCGTCCTGGCGATGAGGTCGCCGGTCGCGGCGATCACGGTTTCGGCGCCACGGTGCGCGCCGCCGAGCGGCTCGGGAATGATGGCGTCGATGATCTTCAGCTCAAGAAGATCCTGCGCGGTGATCTTCATGTTCGTCGCCGCGTCCTTGGATCGCGTCGTGTCGCGCCACAGGATCGAGGCCGCGCCCTCCGGCGAAATCACCGAATAGATGGAGTGTTCGAGCATGTAGACGCGATTGGCAGTGGCGATGGCGATGGCGCCGCCTGAGCCGCCCTCGCCGATGACAACCGAGATCGACGGCACCCTGAGCCTAAGACATGCGGAGGTCGAACGGGCAATGGCTTCCGCCTGGCCGCGCTCCTCGGCGCCGACACCGGGATAGGCGCCGGCGGTGTCGACCAGCGTCAGCAGCGGGATGCTGAACCGGTCGGCGAGTTCCATCAGCCGCACCGCCTTGCGGTAGCCTTCCGGCCGCACCGAGCCGAAATTGTGCTTCAGGCGGCTGGTCGTGTCGGAACCCTTTTCCTGGCCGATGATGGCAACAGGCTCGCCGCGGAAGCGAGCGAAGCCGCCGACGATCGCCTGGTCCTCGCCGAAATTGCGGTCGCCGGCCAGCGGCGTGAAATCGTTGAACAGGCCCTTGATGTAGTCGACGCAATGCGGCCTGTCGGGATGGCGAGCGACCTGCACCTTCTGCCATGGCGTCAGCGCCTTGTAAGCGTCACGCAGCGCATCGCGGGAGCGCTTCTCGAGCCGGCTGATCTCGTCGCCGACATCGACCGCTTCGCCATTCTCGGCGAGCTTCTTCAGCTCGAGGATCTTGCCCTCGAGGTCCTGCACCGGCTTTTCGAAATCGAGGTAATTATACATGCGTGAGCGGACCGATACATCGGAAGGCAATGGCTGACGGAACCCTTGAATCCAAGGCTCCGGGCGGTGAAACGTCGTCCTCACATAGCGATATGAGGCCTAGTCGGCAAGCGGATGATGATCGTTGACCAGCCGCACCAGCCGCTCTTCCAGCACATGGGTGTAAATCTGCGTCGTCGATATGTCGGCATGGCCGAGCAACTGCTGCACGGCCCTGAGATCGGCGCCGTTCTGCAGGAGGTGGCTGGCGAAAGCATGGCGCAGCACATGCGGCGAGATCTTCGCCGAAGCGATGCCGGCCCTTGCCGCCAGCCCTTTCAGATCTCGAGCAAAGACCTGGCGCGAGAGATAGCCGCTGTCGGATGCGGCAGGAAACAGGAACGGACTGTCGGCGAAGGCTGGAACCTTGGCGCGGGCGGCAAGCCACGTCTTCATCGCCGCACGCGCCTTGAGCGAGAGCGGGACCATACGCTCCTTGTCGCCCTTGCCGCGCACCATGAAGAAGCGGTCGTCGCGCTGCGCCACCGTCACCGGCAGGCCAACCAGCTCGGAAACGCGCAGGCCGGTGGCATAAAGCACCTCGACCAGCGCATGCAGCCGCAGTGCCGCCAGCCACTCACTCTTGCCTAGCCGGGCATCGTTGCCGAGACTGGGATCGCCGGCCTCAAGTGCCGCGCGGTCGATCAGCCGGCCGGTGTCGGCCTCGCTCATCGTCTTAGGCAGCGGACGGCGCTTTTTCGGGCTGTCCAGCGTGCCGGTCGGGTCATCGCCGCGCAGGCCTTCGGCGTAGAGGAATTTGAAGAACTGGCGGATCGCTGACAGTTTGCGCGCCTGCGACGTGGCCGCGAAGCCGCGCGCGGCGATGTCGTCGAGATAGGCGCGAATATCGGTGGCGGTCGCGCCGGCGAGCCCGCCATCGATCTCGCCAGAGGCGTCTTCGAGGTCACGGCGGTAGGAGGAAAGCGTGTTCTCGGCCGCACTGCGCTCGGCGCTCATCATTTCCAAAAAGGCTTCGATGCGGGCGGCGCTGTTCATTCAACGTTTCTTGTCGTTCAACTTTTCTTGGGATTGAGCTTCTCCGGAGGGATGCGCACGCTTATTTCACCCTTCTTGGGCTCCACGAACATCACCAGCGCGAACATCGTACCATAGGCAATGCCGGCCAGAATCGCTATTATCACGACAAAGCGAAACAGTGTCGGCATCAATTTTCGCCCGTCTTCTTGTTCTGCGTTTCCAAACCCTGTCCCCTTATGGGACGCCAATCAGACCAATTCAAGGAAGAAGCTGAGGCCTGTCAGGAACTTCCGATGCAGCCCCGTCAGCTCATATCGGGCTCAAGGTGCTCGCCACGCTTGACGCAAACGGGCTTTTCATGTCGATACGCCGGCAAAGAGGGCCCTCGATACATCCGATGAACGCGCTGCCAGCAAATCCTCCAGACGAGACCCACGCCGTGCTGCTCGGTCGGCTGGGCAGCCGTTCCATCGTCTTTGTCGGGTTGATGGGCGCCGGCAAGACGGCGATCGGCCGCAAGGTGGCGACGATGCTGTCGCTGCCCTTCATCGACAGCGACCAGGAGATCGAAAGCGTCTCGCGCATGACCGTTCCGGAGCTGTTCGAGCGCTACGGCGAGACCGAATTCAGAGCACTGGAGCAGCGCGTCATCCTGCGCGTGCTGGAAAATGGCCCACAAGTGCTTTCGACGGGCGGAGGCGCCTTCATGAACGCGCATACGCGCGAGGCGATCGCTGCGCACGGCGTGTCGGTGTGGCTGAAAGCCGAACTCGACCTTTTGATGGACCGCGTCTCCAAGAAGCAGAACCGGCCGCTGTTGAAAAGTGCCGATCCCCGCGCCGTGCTGGAGCGGCTGATGAGCGAGCGCTATCCGGTCTATGCGACATCCGATGTCACGGTGCCGACTCGCGACGATCGCAAGGAGATCATCGCAACCGAGGTGGTGGAGGCGCTGTGTCGGCATTTCGGCATCGATGAGACTGCGGCGACTGGCGAGGTCAGATCATGAGCCTGGATCAGCCAGTCATTGTCCAAGTCGGCCTCGGCGAGCGGACCTATGACATCCTGATCGGCTCGGGACTGCTGTCACGCGCCGGCGTGGAGATTTCGCGCCGCCTGCCGGGCACCCGCGCCGCTGTGATCACCGACGCCAATGTCGCGGCAGCGCATCTCGATGTGCTGAAGGCCGGCCTCGAAACGGGCGGTATAGAGTCGGCCGTCATCACGCTGCCGCCCGGCGAGAAGACCAAGAGCTTTGCCCATCTCGAAGAGGTGGTGGATGGCGTGCTGGCTGCGAAACTGGAGCGCGGCGACATTGTCATCGCCTTGGGCGGCGGCGTTATCGGCGACCTTGCCGGCTTTGCAGCCGGCATCGTGCGCCGCGGCATGAATTTCGTGCAGATCCCGACCTCGCTGCTGGCGCAGGTCGATTCCTCCGTCGGCGGCAAGACCGGCATCAACAGTGCGCGCGGCAAGAACCTTGTCGGCGTCTTCCATCAGCCGAAGCTGGTGCTGGCCGACACCGGAGTGCTCGACACGTTGCCGATCCGCGAATTCCGCGCCGGCTATGCCGAACTCGCCAAGTATGGGCTCATCGACCGGCCGGAATTTTTCGCCTGGCTGGAAGGGAACTGGGGCCAGGTTTTTGCTGGCGGACCGGAGAGGGCGCAGGCCATTGCCGAAGCCTGCCGGGCCAAGGCCGACGTTGTTGCGCGCGACGAGTTCGAGACCGGCGACCGCGCGCTGCTCAATCTCGGCCACACGTTCGGCCACGCACTGGAAGCCGCCACCCAGTATGACGGATCCCGCCTCGTCCATGGCGAGGGTGTCGCCATTGGCATGGCCCTTGCACATCGGTTCTCGTCGCGGCTCAACCTGGCCAGTCCCGACGATGCCGCACGCGTCGAGGCGCATCTGCGCACCGTCGGCCTACCCTGGCGCATGGCCGATATCCCGGGCGATTTGCCGGATGCCGAAAGCCTGCTTGCCTTCATCACCCAGGACAAGAAGGTGTCGCGCGGCGCGCTGACGTTCATCCTGACGCGTGGCATCGGCCAAGCCTTCATCGCCAAGGACGTGCCGGCCTCGGAAGTTCTGTCGTTCCTCAGGGAGAACCATCCGAGCCCGAAGGAAAGCACTCGGAGATGAACGAGACCGGCTGGATCGTCGTCGCTGTCCTTGCCGTCCTCCTCCTGCTGGTCGTTGCCTTGCGCACGCGCCTGCTTGCCGCTTTCGGCTATGAGCTGTCGCGCATCGAGCCGCGGCGCTCCACCCACGATGAGTTGCGCGGCGCGGTCGACGATTTCCGCCGCGACGGCCAGGTCGTGCGCGAGGACCGTGACCGCGTCGGTGGGCTGTTCGATCTCGCCGAACTCGAAGTCTCCGACATCATGGTCCACCGCACCAACATGCGCTCGGTCAACGCCGACAACGCGCCAGAGGCGGTGGTGCGCGAGATGCTACAGAGCCCGCACACCCGCATGCCGTTGTGGAAAGGCTCGCTCGACAACATCGTCGGCGTGCTGCACGCCAAGGATCTGTTGCGCGCCTTGAACGAAGTCGGCAACGACTTCTCCAGGATAGACGTGATGAAGATCGCCTCGAAACCGTGGTTCGTGCCCGACACCACGACGTTGCAGGAACAGCTCAACGCCTTCCTGCGCCGCAAGGCGCATTTCGCCGTCGTCGTCGACGAATATGGCGAAGTCGAAGGGCTGGTGACGCTGGAGGACATCATCGAGGAGATCGTCGGCGAGATCGCGGACGAGCACGATATCGACATCCAAGGCGTCAAGCAGGAGGCCGACGGCTCCGTCGTCGTCGACGGCACGGTGCCGATCCGTGACCTGAACCGGGCGCTCGACTGGAACCTGCCGGATGAGGAGGCGACCACCATTGCCGGCCTCGTTATCCACGAGACGCAATCGATCCCCGAGGAGAAGCAGGCTTTCACATTCCACGGCAAGCGCTTCACTGTCATGAAGCGCGACAAGAACCGGATTGCCAGGCTGAGGATCAGGCCAGCCGGCGACGCTTAAAAACGCGTCCCGTCGAAACGAAGACAGCGACGCCATTCGGTTCAAGTCGTGTGATCATGCATGTCGCCCAGGACCGCGGAGCACTTTTGGCGCCATGAAAACCAGCCCGCTACGGAGCCTCATTCTGCGATCTGGCTCGTCGAGCGTTCGTGGATCGCCGCGCCCGTCTCGGCGTCGACGGCCGCCAAGCTGACCTCGTAACCCCAAAGCCTGCGGATGTGACGAAGCGTGGCGTCACGGCTGGCCTCCTCGAGAAGGATACCGTCATTGACCTTGTGCTGCAGTCTCAAATGCCGGTCACCAAGCAGATCGACATCCATCACCTGGATGTCCGGTTGGTTTGCTCCGATCTCGTAGCTGTGGGCAAGCGCGGCGCGGACCTTGGCATAGCCGCGTTCGTTGTGGATCGAGGCAACCTCGAAATGCGGTTGGTCGGCAGCGTCGCCGAGCACGAAGAGCCGCCATTTCCGGATCAAACTCGGACTGAGATACTGGCGGATGAAGGACTCGTCGCGGTGATCTGCCCAGGCGTCGAGCAGGACCTCTAGCCAGTTGCCGCGGCCGGCGAAGTCGGGAAACCAATCGCGGTCCTCGGCCGTCGGTTCGGTCGAAATGCGCTTGATGTCCTGCATCATGTCGAGGCCGAGAGCGTAAGGGTTGATGCCCGAAAACCGCGGATCGTCGTAGGCCGGCTGGAAGACCACGTTGGAATGATTCCGCAGGATTTCCAGCATGGCGCCTTCACTGATCTGGCCGCGATCGTACAGCATGTTCATCAGCGTATAGTGGACGAAAGTGGCGCAGCCCTCGTTCATCACCTGCGTTTGTCGTTGTGGGTAGAAATATTGTGCTATGACGCGAACGATCCTGACGATCTCACGCTGCCAGGGCTCCAGGACCAGGCTGTTCTTTTCCAGGAAGTAAAGCAGGTTTTCCTCGGGAAGGTTGAGCGATTTCTTCCGCTCCGGGTCTTCTCTCTTGTCGTTAGCCTTTTGCTGCGACGGTGGCAGCGTACGCCACAGATCATTATAGGTTTGCTCTTCGTATTCGAGGCGCTCGCGAAGTCCTTCACGCTGCCGTTCCGACGACAGCTTCGGCGGCCTGTGATAGCGGAACACGCCCTGTGCCATCAGCGCATGGGCGGAATCAAGGACAGCCTCTACGGCGGCGAGGCCATGCCGCTCCTCGCAACGGACAATGTAGCCCTTGGCGAAATCCAGGTAGTTGAGGATCGCCCCGGCGTCCGTCCACTGCTTGAACAGCTGGTTGTTCTTGAAGAAATGATTATGCCCGAGCGCAGCATGGGCCGTCACCAAGGCCTGCAGGGCCATGGTGTTTTCCTCCATCAGATAGACGATGCACGGATTGGAATTGATGACCAGTTCATAGGCAAGCCCTCGACCGCCCTTACGATAGAGCAGGTCGTGGTGGAGGAAATGTTTGCCGAAAGACCAGTGACGGTACATCAGTGGCATGCCGACCGATGAATAGGCGTCGAGCATCTGCTGGGACGAGATGATCTCCATCTGCACCGGGTAGGTGTCGAGATGAAGCTCTTCGATCGCGATTGCCTCGATCGTGTCATAGGTCCTCGACAATGTCTTGAAATCCCAATCGGACCCTGAAAAAAGCAGGCTGGATTTACCGGCTTGTCTGGCCATTGAATCCCCTCATGCAACCTTGAGGGAAGCCGGCTGTCTGCCGAAGAGTTGGCGAAAAACCGGGTAGATATCCGCGGGCGTGGCGATGCGGCTCATCTGGAAGTTCGACCATTTCAGGTCGATTTCGCTATAGGCACGCCATAGCGATGTCCCGTTTTCGGTCGAGCCGAAGATATGGGCTTCACGCTCGTCGATGATCTCGACATAGGCAAAATACTGGCACAACCGCATGAGCTTGCCGTTGAGCAATGCTATGCATCGCTCGGAATCGCCGCCGAAATTGTCACCGTCGGAGGCCTGGGCAGCGTAGATGTTCCACTCGTGGGCGGGGTAACGTGCATCAATAATTCGGTGCATTTCCTCCAGCGCGGTGGAAACGACAGTGCCGCCACTTTGCGTGTTGTAGAAAAATGTTTCCTCATCGACCTCCTGGGCCAGATGCGTGTGGCGGATGAAGACGATCTCGATGCGCTCGTAGCGCCGTTTCAAGAACAGGTGCAGCAGTACGAAGAAGCGCTTTGCCAGATCCTTTTCGCGTTCACCCATCGAGCCGGACACATCCATTAGGCAGAACATGACGGCATTGGCATTCGGCACAGGTCGGGGATCGAAGCGGTTGAAGCGGATGTCGACCGGATCGACATAGGCAATTCGCCTGCGCCGCCGCTCCAGCCGGTCAAGCTCCTCCCTCAATGCCGCAATGCGCTGGCGCGCCGCCACGCTGGATGGCACCAACTCAAGCGCGGCGATTTCCTTGAGGATCGCGTCCAACTCCTCCTGCTTAGGACGCCTCAGCGCAATGCGGCGGCCGTGGCTGTTACGCATGGTGCGCACAACATTGATGTTGGTCGGTGAGCCGGTGGCGGCGAAGCCAGCCCGGCGCGACTTGAATGCAAGGATCTCCTTGAGGTTGAGCTTGACCATATCTGGGAGTTCGAGATCCTCGAAAAAAAGATCGAGCACCTCTTCACGCGACAGCACGAAACGAAAGTCGTCTTCAGACGCTGTATTCCCCGCGGACGCCCCTCCCGCGCCGCCGCCGCCGGGCTTAGGGAGCAGATCTCCAGGAGAGAAATGCCTGTTGCCCGGCAGGATGTGCTGGCGCCTGCCGCTGTTGCGGGCGTTGTTGAAACTCGGTTCGTCAGTGCCGCTCTCCGGCATGGGCACGGCGTGCTCGGCATCGGCGTCGGCGATCCTGCCGGTGCGGATCTGATCGCGTATGCTCCGCTTCAGTTCCTCGCGCGCACGCCTGAGAAAGCGCTGGCGATTGCCGAGGCTCTTGTCCTTCGGGTTCAGGCGACGGTCGATGAAGATCGGCATGGAACCACCCGGGCTCTCTCAACCCGCCCTGTTCACCCGCATGTACCAGTCCACAAGGCGACGCACCTGCCGCTGGGTGTAGCCGCGCTCGACCATGCGCTGCACGAATTCATTGTGCCGCTTTTCAGTGACGCTATCTTGCTTGGAGCCGAAGCTGATCACCGGCAGAAGGTCTTCGACCTGGCCGAACATGCGCTTCTCGATGACTTCCCGCAGCTTTTCGTAACTTGTCCAAGCCGGGTTGCGGCCATGGTTTCTTGCACGGGCGCGCAATGTGAACTTCACCACCTCGTTGCGGAAGTCCTTGGGATTGGCGATGCCGGCCGGTTTTTCGACCTGCGACAGTTCATTGTCCAGAACCTCGCGATTGAGGATTTGACCGGTGTCGGGATCCTTATAGTCCTGATCCTCGATCCAGGCATCGGCATAGGCGATGTAGCGATCGAAAAGGTTCTGGCCGTACTCGCTGTACGATTCCAGATAGGCCTTCTGGATTTCGTGGCCGATAAACTCGGCATACCGCGCCGCCAGCTCGGACTTGATGAATTCCAGGTAGTCCGCTTCCGTCTCCTTCGGAAACTGTTCGCGTTTGATTGCCTCCTCGAGGATGTACATGAGATGTACGGGGTCGGCAGCCACCTCCTCGGTGTCATAGTTGAAGGTCTGCGACAGGATCTTGAAGGCAAAACGCGTGCTGACGCCGGCCATGCCCTCGTCGACGCCGGCGGCATCGCGATATTCCTGAACCGGTTTCGCCTTGGGGTCGATTTCCTTGAGGTTCTCGCCGTCATAGGCGCGCATCTTGGTGTAGAGCGGCGAATTGTCGTGCTTGGCCAAGCGGGTCGAGACGGTAAATCGGCTGAGAATGTCCAGCACCTCGGGGGCACAGGAACTGTTGGCCAATTCGCTCTCCCGCAGCAGCTTTTCGTAGATATGTTTCTCTTCAGTTATCCGCAGACAATACGGCACCTTGACCACGAGGATGCGATCGAGGAAAGCCTCGTTGTTCTTGTTGTTCTTGAACTGCTGCCATTCCGACTCGTTGGAATGGGCCACGATGATGCCTTGATAGGGGAAGGCACCGAAATTCTCGGTACCGTTGTAGCTGCCCTCCTGGGTCGCGGTCAGCAGCGGATGCAGGACCTTGATGGGCGCCTTGAACATTTCGACGAACTCGAGCAGGCCCTGGGTGGTTCGGTTCAGTCCACCACTGTATGAATAGGCGTCCGGATCGGACTGGCTGAAATTTTCCAGTTGCCTGATATCGACTTTGCCGACCAGGGCCGAGACATCCTGATTGTTCTCGTCGCCAGGCTCCGTCTTGGCGATGGCGACCTGGCGCAGCCGCGAAGGCTTCAACTTGACCACGCTGAATTTCGAAATGTCGCCGGACAATTCGTCAAGTCGCTTGGCCGCCCAGGGTGAGATGAGCCCGTTTAGACGGCGCCGGGCTATCCCGTATTTATCTTCCAGCAGGTCGCCCATGCGATCGGGATTGAAAAGGCCGAGTGGCGATTCGAAAACCGGACTGACCTGGTTGCCGGCCTTCAGCGTGTAGATCGGGCGTTCCTCCATCAGTCTCTTCAGCCGTTCGGCCAGAGAGGATTTGCCGCCGCCGACAGGGCCGAGGAGGTAGAGGATCTGTTTGCGCTCCTCGAGTCCCTGGGAGGCATAGCGGAAATATCCGGCAATGCGCTCGATCGTATCCTCCATGCCGTAGAAGTCGGAGAAGGATGGATAGATCTTGACGGTGCGGTTCGAGAAAATGCGGCCTAGTCGCTCGTCCTTGCTGGTGTCGATCAGGTTAGGCTCGCCGATTGCCTCGACCATCCGTTCAGGCGCCGAGGCATACATCGATTTGTCCTCCCGGCAGGCAAGTAGGTACTGCTGGAGACTGATTTCCTCCTGGCCCTCGTTCGCATAAATCTCCGAAAACAGGTCGAAGACGTCGGACTGATTCTCGCGCATGATATTCCGCCCTCAAAGCCGTTCTGGCTGCCGGATGGTTCCTCAATCTATTCAACTATCGGAGTGCGTTGTGGTTCCCATCACATGAAGGAGAGAACGTGCGCCTGGCATCGGCGCGGAACAGCACCCGATGTGATTGGAATGCGTATCCAACAACTTAGGGTGGTGATGGTCGACTGAGGCGTCAAGGACAAAAATTGATTTCGTGAACTGAACCGTGAGCGTAGTGCATTTGACGTGGCGTGACCTGTGGCCCGATACGGGTTCGATGAGCCTGATCGATCTGGTCTCCTCTACAGCGGATGAGCGTCCAAAAAGGTTGAGAGCCCATTCGCGGTTCGGATCGATGGTCGATCGCCGAACCGGATCCATGTGCCATACTCAACTGGACGCTTGTGCCGCCCGCTGGCACTCTTGGTCGACATGGTCGGGAGACCACGATGATCGATCGACGAAGCTTCATTCTGGCTTCCGTGGCGGCGATGCTGCCGTCGGGAGCATCGGCCGTGTGGCGCTTGCGCCAACCGGCGCCAAAAACTTTCGACTACGGGCCAGCCAAGCTCGATATCTATGCGCCTGATGATGCAACCGGCCTGCCGGTCGTGTTCTTCGCCCACGGCGGCACCTGGCAATTCGGCAAACGCAGCCAGGTCAACGCCAAGCCGGCTTTCCTGCTGGCCAATGGCTTCTGCTTCGTCTCCATCGATTACCGGATGTTGCCTGAGGCCGATGTCGCCACCCAGGCCGGTGACGTCGAAATGGCCTATGCCTATATCAGAGCCAACATCGCCCAGCATGGCGGCGACCCCAAGCGCATTGTGGGCATGGGTCATTCGGCCGGCTGTCATCTGATTGCACTGAGCGGCATGCGCGGCGGGTTGCCGGACGTCGCTGCCTTGCTTCTCGATGACACCCGTGCCTACGATCTTGCAGCGCTCGCCAGGAATGGCGGCATGGTCCGGGCCTATGCTCGGGTCTTTTCCGACCCCTCGCAATGGGCCGCACTTTCACCGGCCAGCTACGTCGACGGCCGCAAGCATCCGCCGACCTTCATCGCCTATTCGCGAGCGCCAGGCCGTGGCGAAGCCTCGAAGACTTTTGCCGAACGCCTGCGCGCCACCGGCACCGAGGTCACCCTGTTCGACGGCAGCGCCTATACGCACATGTCGATCAATCGCGATTTCGGCGAGGACGGCGACGCGCTGACCGCGGCCGCGCTGGCATTCCTGAAATCGACGGTCGGCTGATCGAGGCTCGTGCGTCAGAGCTTTTTACCGTTTCACGGAAACGGCAAACCGCTCTAACTCTTTGTTTTAACGCAATGCCGGACGGAAAACCGCTTCGCACTTTTCCTGGGATTGCTCTAGCTACTGGATCAGACCACGTGCGAACGGCTCGGCGCATTGCTGGACAGCGCGCTATCTCAACCCGGACCGTTTCTGTTCGAGGTGGGCTCTGAGCGCGGCGAAAAGCGGGCGGCGGAACCGAGCTACCAGCGGGTCTTTTCGCCGGGCGCCGCCGGTTCGATCGCCAGCGCATGCACGCCGGCCTTCAACTCGTCGGCAAGCAGTTCATTGACGGCGCGATGGCGGTCGATGCGGCTCATGCCGGCAAAGGCGGATGAGACGACGCGCACGCGAAAATGCGTCTCTCCTGTGCCGTCATAGGCGCCATGATGGTCGGAGCCGTGGTGATGGTGGCCGGCATGGAGATGGCTCTCGTTGATGATGACCAGCCGGTCCGGCGAAAACGCCTTGTTGAGCTTGTCTTCCATGGTCGTCTGTATGGACATCGCCGTATTCCTTCACCACATATGGCCGGCATATCTGCCCGCAAAAACCGGAATCGGTCTGCGCAAAAGCCGCTGCCGCTCAACAAAATCCGCCATTCGCCTGTTTTATGCCGCGATTCAGCGGTTAGGGCGATCATCGCGAAAATGTCAATTCTTGTTTCGCATCTGCGAACGCCCCATAAATGGGTAAGATGAAGCCGTACCCCAAATATTTCGAGAAGATTCGCGTCCGCCCCGACAAGGACGCGGAGCTGAAGTCGCACTCGCCGATCTGCCAGTGGGACGGCTGCAAGGAGGCGGGCACACATCGCGCGCCGGTCGGGCGGATGAAGGAAGGCGAGTATTTCCGCTTCTGCTTCGACCATGTGCGCGAATACAACAAGGGCTTCAACTATTTCTCCGGCGTGCCGGACACCGAGGTCGCGCGTTTCCAGAAGGAAGCGATGACCGGCCATCGGCCGACCTGGAAGATGGGCGCCAACGGTGCCTCGACGCGGTCGTCGCCCGATATGGCGCAGATGCGTTCCGGCCGCGCCGGCTACTACAATCGCATGCGCGACCCCTTCGACCTGTTCAAGGGGCCGAAGGATCCGCGCGAGGCGCGCGAGCGCAAGGCCAAGCCGCTTGAGGCCAAGGCGCTGGAAACGCTTGGCCTTGATACAAAGGCGACTGGCAAGGAAATCAAGGCGCGCTATAAGGAACTGGTGAAACTCCACCATCCGGATGCGAATGGTGGCGACAGAGGTTCGGAAGACCGGTTCCGCGATGTGCTGCAGGCCTATCGCGTGCTCAAACAGGCGGGCCTGTGCTGAGCGACCATACGGTTCGCGTCGTTTTCCAACTTTCATAAGGTTGGAAAAGGCTCTAAGACCGCCCCCGGACAAAATCGATTGCCGGCGAAATCAGGCTTTTCGCCCGTGGAGACGTTGAGAGATATGAACAAGGTCGATCGCGACATCGCCAACCTGCCCGACACGACGGTGTCGGTGAAGGAGAAATTCGGTTTCGAGTCCAAGATGGTGGTGCCGGCCTATTCGGTGACATCAGAGCATGTGCCCGACATCGACCCGGACTATCTCTTCGACAAGAACACGACGATGGCGATCCTGGCGGGCTTTGCCTATAACCGCCGAGTCATGGTGTCGGGCTATCACGGCACCGGCAAGTCGACCCATATCGAACAGGTCGCCGCCCGCCTCAACTGGCCCTGCGTGCGCGTGAACCTCGACAGCCATGTCAGCCGTATCGATCTCGTCGGCAAGGACGCGATCGTCGTCAAGGACGGGCTGCAGATCACGGAATTCCGCGACGGCATCCTACCCTGGGCCTACCAGCACAATGTCGCGCTATGCTTTGACGAATATGACGCCGGCCGTCCGGACGTGATGTTCGTCATCCAGCGCGTGCTGGAATCGTCGGGCCGGCTGACGCTGCTCGATCAGAGCCGGGTCATCCGTCCGCATCCGGCGTTCCGGCTGTTCTCGACCGCCAACACGGTCGGCCTCGGCGACACCACCGGCCTCTATCACGGCACCCAGCAGATCAACCAGGCGCAGATGGACCGCTGGTCGATCGTCACCACGCTGAACTACCTGCCGCACGACAATGAGGTTGCCATCGTGCTGGCCAAGGCCAAGCACTATCGCGACGGCAAGGGCAAGGAAATCGTCAACAAGATGGTGCGCGTCGCCGACATGACGCGCTCGGCGTTCATCAATGGCGATCTGTCGACAGTGATGAGCCCACGCACCGTGATCACCTGGGCCGAAAATGCCGAGATCTTCGGCAATATCGGCATGGCGTTCCGCCTGACCTTTCTCAACAAATGCGACGAGCTGGAGCGTTCGTTGGTGGCCGAGTTCTATCAACGTGCTTTTGGGGAGGATCTGCCCGAGAGCGCCGCGAACGTGGTGCTGGGCTAAAGCAGAGTCTCGATGGCGGGTCCGGGCGACAACACGCGCAACAAATCGAAGACGGGGTCTGAAGCCGACAGCTTCAAGCGCGCCGTCACCGTCTGCATGCGCGCCATTGCCGGCGACAAGGAGCTTGAAGTCGGTTTCGCCAAGGATAGGCCGGCACTCGCCGGCAGCCGCGCGCGCCTGCCCGAACTGCCGAAGAAGGCTTCGAAGACCGACATCGCGATCACCCGCGGCCTCGGCGATTCGATGGCGCTGAAGCGTGCCTGCCACGATGTGCGCATCCACACTAAGCTGGCGCCGGATGGCAAGGCGGCCCGCGCCATCTATGACGCTGTCGAGCAGGCTCGTGTCGAGGCGATCGGCTCACGTGCCATGCAAGGCGTCGCCGACAATATCGGCTCGATGCTGGAAGACAAATACGCCAAGGCCAATCTCGTCGACGTGAGGGACAAGGCCGACGCGCCGATCGAGGAAGCACTTGCGCTCATGGTGCGCGAGAAGCTGACCGGTCGGCCGATCCCGAAGAGCGGCCAGCGGCTGGTCGAACTCTGGCGGCCCTGGGTCGAGGAAAAGGCCAAGGCGGATCTCGAGGGACTTTCCGCCAAGCTCGGCGACCAGCAGGCTTTCGCCCGCGTCGTGCGCGAGATGCTCGCCTCCATGGAAATGGCCGAGGAACTCGGCGACGAGCAGGAGACGGAAGACTCCGAGGACAATGACGACAACCAGCCGCAAGGCGACGAGCAAAGCGAGGAGGGCGGCGAAGAGGATTCGGGCTCCGAGCAGTCGCAGTCCGAGGATGCCGAGGCTTCGGCCGATGACGAGCAATCGGCCGAGACGGAAGCGTCCGATGCCACCGCCGACGATCTGTCCGACGATGACGATGCGGACGCCGAGACGCCCGGCGAGGCGCGCCGCAACGACAACCCCTTCACCAATCTGCCGAAGGAAATCGACTACAAGGTCTTCACCACCGCTTTCGATGAGACGGTCGGTGCCGAGGAACTTTGCGAAGAAGAAGAGCTCGACCGACTGCGCGCCTTCCTCGACAAGCAGCTTGCCAATCTGTCTGGCGTCGTCGGCCGCCTGGCCAACCGGCTGCAGCGCCGGCTGATGGCGCAGCAGAACCGCTCCTGGGATTTCGACCTGGAAGAGGGTTACCTCGATCCGGCGCGGCTGGTGCGTGTCGTTATCGACCCGATGCAGCCGCTGTCCTTCAAGCAGGAGCGCGACACCAAATTCCGCGACACGGTGGTGACGCTGGTGCTCGACAATTCGGGCTCCATGCGCGGCCGGCCGATCACGGTCGCAGCCACCTGCGCCGACATATTGGCGCGCACGCTGGAACGTTGCGGCGTCTCGGTCGAGATCCTCGGCTTCACCACCCGAGCCTGGAAGGGCGGGCAGGCGCGCGAGAAGTGGCTGAAGGACGGCAAGCCGCCGAACCCCGGCCGGCTCAACGATCTGCGCCACATCATTTACAAATCCGCCGACCATCCATGGCGACGGGCACGGCGCAATCTCGGCCTGATGATGCGCGAGGGCCTGCTCAAGGAAAACATCGACGGCGAGGCGCTGCTGTGGGCGCACAACCGGCTGATCGCCCGCCCGGAGCAGCGCAAGATTCTGATGATGATCTCGGACGGCGCGCCGGTCGACGATTCGACGTTGTCGGTCAATCCTGGCAATTATCTCGAGCGCCATCTGCGCGCCGTCATCGAGCTGATCGAGACGCGCTCGCCGGTCGAGCTGCTGGCCATCGGCATCGGCCACGACGTCACGCGCTATTATCGCCGCGCCGTCACCATCGTCGATGCCGAGGAACTGGCCGGCGCCATGACCGAGCAGCTGGCTTCGCTGTTCGCCGAGGAGAGCGCGAAGGATACGCGGCGTGGCGGCATGCGGCGCGCCGGATGATCTCTAGGCGCGGCGGCTTTCAGCAGACGATTTTCGCCGCCATCGCCCTGCTTTCCGGCGTGGCTTCGGCAGCAGCCGGTTCGCTCGGCTCAAGTTCGGTCGAACCGGTCGAAGTCTCGGCCAGGTCAATCGCCGAATTCCACATTGGCGGCGCCGACAAGCAGTTCGGTCCGCTCGAATTCGTCGGCGGGCTGGAGACGACCTCGCCAAGTCGCGATTTCGGTGCGCTGTCGGCGTTCCGATTCCTGAAAGCCGGCGGCGATTTCATCGGCGTCGCCGACACCGGGTTCTGGTTCTTCGGCACGGTGGTCCGCGACGCCGACAAGCGGCCGTCCGGCATCCAGAATTTCCGCATGCAGCAGATGGTCGACGAAACCGGTCGGCCAATCGACAAGAAGTGGGAGGTCGATGCAGAAGGCCTCGCGGTCAAGGACGGCGTTGCCACCGTCGGCTTCGAGCGCAACCACCGCGTCGCACAGTTCAAGATCGATCCGGCCGACATGAAGGCGCCGTTCAAGCAGCTGGATTTCGTGGTGCCGGCCGGGGAACTGCGCCAGAATCGAGGCTTCGAAACCGTCACCCACGCCAATGCCAACGGCCAGCATGAGGGCGGTCTGGTCGTGGTCTCCGAGAAGAGCCTCGACAAGGCCGGCAACATCTATGCCGCCATCATCGAAGGGCCGCATAAGGGCGTCTTCACCGTCAAGCGCAACGGCGACTTCGATATCACCGACGGCGCCTTCCTGCCGGATGGCGACCTCTTGCTTCTGGAGCGCAGCTTTTCGATGGCCAGGGGCGTCAAAATGCGGCTGCGACGCATTTATGGCGAGAGCGTCGAAAAGGGTGCGGTCGCCGACGGGCCGGTGCTGCTGGAAGCCGACATGGGCTACCAGATCGACAATATGGAAGGGCTCGACGTCTGGACCCGCGACGATGGTGCGCTGATGGTGTCGCTGATTTCCGACGACAACCACTCGATCCTGCAGCGCAACCTCTACCTGGAATTTATTCTCCACCAGGATTGAGCGCGCACCGACCTGCGATCAATAGAGCTATGACAGCGTCCGGTCAGGTTCGTGAGCCATTGGTGGCTATCCAGATAACATGGCGCGCGCCACGCTTGCCGTTAGCGCGTGTGTTGACCTCCTCGACCGCGAAGCCGGCCTGCTTCAGCCGCCGCGTGAAGCCGCTGTCGGGGCCTTGCGACCACACCGCCAGCACTCCGCCCGGCTTGAGGGCGGCGCGAGCAGCGCCGAGGCCCTGCAGGCTGTAAAGCGCATCATTGGATTTGTGGACAATGCCTTTCGGGCCGTTGTCGACGTCGAGCAGGATGGCGTCCCAAGCCGCGGGGCCCGACTGTATCAGCTGCCCGACATCAGTCCCGTGGATAATGACACGCGGATCGTCAAGACAGCCGCCAAAGATTTCGGTCATCGGGCCGCGTGCCCAGGCGACGACCGCCGGCACCAGCTCCGCGACGACAATGCTGGCATCATTGCCGAGTTCTGCGAGTGCGGCGCGCAGCGTAAAGCCCATGCCAAGCCCACCGATCAGGACCCTTGGCCGCCGATGGCCGGCAATCCGCTGGCAGGATAGTTTTGCCAGCGCCTCCTCGGACCCGCTGAGTCGGCTGTTCATCAGCTCGTTGGTGCCGAGCATGATCGAGAATTCGGAACCGCGCCGCTTGAGGCGAAGTTCCTGCGCACCATCCGGGGTCTTCGCCGAATCGAGCTGGACCCAGGGAATCATGATCTTTGTCCGACCATGATCTTTTCCGAAAACCCCGTCCCACTTTTCGGGATCATGGTTTAAGCCGCGACTGCCGGCTGGCTCCAGCGGGCAGCGAGCAGCCGGTAGGGGATCAATGCCACAACGGCGATGATCAGCTTCACACTGAGATCGCCGAGCGCCCACGAAATCCAGCGCATGGCGTCGACATGGAAGACGCCCATCAGCGGTGCTGTTTCGAGCGCAAAGCTGTCGTTCGGACCAGCGAAGGCAAACGCGGCCGAGAACGCGACGGTGAAGAAGACGGCGGTATCGAACACGGATCCGACCAGCGTGCCGACGATTGGCGCGCGCCACCAGCTCTGCCGGCGCAGCCGGTTGAAGACGGTCACGTCGAGCAATTGCGCGGCAAGGAACGCCGCGCCGGACGCCGCCGCGATCCGCACCAGCCGGTCGGCGGCGGTCTCGAACTCGATCAGGCCGTGACGGAACAGGAAAGGCGGGACGAGGATCGAGCAGACCACTGCCGTCATGAAGCCGACAAAGACGATCCTGCGCGCCACGGTTGGCCCATAGCGGCGATTGGCGAGGTCGGTGACCAGGAAGGAGAACGGGTAGGTGAAGGCACCCCAGGTCAAAAGGTCGGCCAGTGAGAGGCCGCCGACCTGGCCCTGCATCGGGAACTGCACGAGAATGTTCGAAGCCACGACTACAAATGCCATGGCGGCCACGAATGGCAGGTATCGCGAGAAGGAAGTCATTTTTTTATCCTGGGTAATGGAACCAGCGGAGCGCATGCCGAAACCGGATCACGCTCGCTCGTATTTGAGCATCGGGTTGCCGAAACCTTGCGGGCTCGATCCGATGTTCAGGCCAACAAGAGGTTGGCCAGGGCGGTCGTCCCCCGCCTTTGAACGATATCAGGCGGCGACCTGCTCGGCGATCTTCTTGGCGATCTGCTTCTTCAACAGACGCGCACGCTGCGACAATTCCTTGACGTCGGCCTTGGCCAGGAAGGCGTCGAGACCGCCGCGATGTTCGACCGAACGCAGCGCGTTGGCCGAAATGCGCAGGCGCACATTCTGGTTCAGCGCTTCTGAAATCAGCGTCACGTTGACGAGATTCGGCAGGAAGCGACGCTTGGTCTTGTTGTTGGCGTGGCTCACATTGTTGCCGGACATGACTGCCTTGGCAGTGAGTTCGCAGGTGCGGGACATGATTCTAACCTTCAGTTCTCGGGTCTGCCAAACATTCAAGCCCGCGCCGGGTGGCGCGCGGTTCTGGTCAGGCGGCCTTATGGAAAAGTTGGCGTTCCATAGTTGCATTTCGCCGAGGCGTCAAGCTCCGGGTTCCCCACGGATGCGCCCGGCATTTCATATTAAGGCCGGAATTCATCCTATAAGCGGTCTCATAGGGACATGCCAGACCGGAGTTGCCCGCCTCCGGCCGAAAATCAAGGACCGGATCCCGTCATGCTTCGTTTGTCTCTTGCCCTTGCTGCCCTGCTTGCGATTGCCTTGCCATCCGCCGCGTCCACTGCCTCGCCACAGTCATTCAAGGGAGAGTACACGGTCTCGTTTCTAGGCCTTTCGATAGCAAAATCAACGTTTTCCAGCCGCTATGAGAACGGCGCCTATGCGATCGAAGGAAGCGTCACCGCCGCGGGTCTGGCCAAGCTGTTCGACGACACGCGCGGCACGATCTCGTCGAAAGGCACGATTTCTGGCAAGAAGATGGTGCCGCAGGCGTTCCGTGCCGATTACACCTCTGGAAAGAAGGCATCGACGGTCGATATCCGCTTTGCAGATGGCGCGGTCACCTCGACGCAGGTCGTTCCGGCGCCGGGCAAGCGCGACCCCAAGAGCTGGGTGCCTATCGGTGCCGGCGATTTGGTCTCGGTGCTCGATCCGATGGCCGCGACGGTGATCCATGCCGACAGTCTCGACCAGGTCTGCGGCCGCACGGTGAAGTTCTATGACGGCGAGATGCGTGCCGATCTGTCACTAACCTACGCTTCGAAGGGGACGATCTCGGTGCCGGGTTATAAGGGCGACACCATCACCTGCCGAATGGGTTTCGAGCCGGTGGCGGGCTATCGCAAGGGCCGCAAGGCGCTGAATTATCTTAAGAACCGCAGCCGCATGATGGTGACGTTTGCACCGCTCGGCCAAACCGGCGTATATGCGCCGATCCGCGCCACGGTGGGCACGCAGATCGGCACCTTGACCATCAGCGCCAGGCGTTTCGAGGCAGTACAGTAGGGCAGGCGCCATACGCGCGCCACTGGAGGCGGAATGGGGCGCGCAACACTGATTGGCTTTTCGGCGGTCGCCATGTGGGCGTTGCTGGCGCTGCTTACCGATGGATCGGGCCAGGTGCCGCCATTCCTGCTGTCGGCGATCACCTTCTCGATCGGCACCGGGGTCGGGCTCATCGCGCGGCTGTTCATGCCGGCGCCCGACAAGAGCCAGAAAATACCACTGCAGGTCTGGCTGATCGGCATTGCCGGCCTGTTCGGCTACCACTTCTTCTACTTCACCGCGCTGCGCAATGCACCGGCGGTGGAAGCGAGCCTGATCGCCTATCTGTGGCCGTTGCTGATCGTGCTTGGTTCGGCGCTGATGCCGGGCGAGCGCCTGGCATGGAACCACGTCGTCGGCGCGCTGCTCGGCCTTGCCGGCACCATGCTGATCGTCACCAAGGGCGCCGGCATCGCCTTCGACGCCCGCTATGCTTACGGCTATGCCATGGCCGCCGTTTGCGCTGTGATGTGGTCGTCCTATTCGTTGTTGTCGCGGCGCTTCCCGTCGGTGCCGAGCAGCATCGTCACCTGGTTCTGCGCCGCGACCGCGGTGCTGTCGCTCGCCTGCCATTTGACCCTGGAACAAACGGTTCTGCCTGACGGCGCCGGCCAGTGGCTGGCCGTGGTCGGCCTTGGCCTGATGCCGGTCGGCGCTGCCTTCTATGCCTGGGACATAGGCGTCAAGCGCGGCAACATCCAGGTGCTGGGTGCTGCAAGCTATGCCGCGCCACTGCTGTCGACGCTGGTGCTGATCGCAGCCGGCGCCGCCGAGCCGTCACTGCGCATTCTTGCCGCCTGCGTGCTTATCACCGGCGGCGCGGCTCTGGCGGCAAAGTCACTGTTTCTGCGCAAGCCCGCCGTGACCGAGAGTGGAGCGCGGGCATCCGCAAGCGGAGCCGGGGCATCCGAAGGCGGAGCCCGGGCATGACGATGCCCTTCCCGGGCGGCATTGACGCCAATGCCAACGCGACGCTGATCTTTTCGCTGGCTGCTGCGGTGATCTATGCCTTCACGCTCGGGATGCCGCCGACGCTCGCCCGCTCGGCGGCAAAGACGCTTGCCGTGGCGATGCTTGCCGTGCTGGCGGCGCTGCAAGGCGGCCCGTTGCTGCTGGTCGCAGCCCTTGCGCTCAGCGCTGTTGGCGACGCCTTTCTGTCGCGCGACGGCGAAAAGGCGTTTCTCGGCGGGCTCGCCAGTTTTCTTGTCGCCCACATTGTCTATGCCGTGCTGTTCCTGCGCAGCGGCGGCGGCTTGGAGTTGCTGGGCGCCGAATCGTGGCGTGGGGCGATCGCGCTGGCCATGCTGGTGTTTGCGATCGTCATGCTGGCGGCGCTGTGGCGGCGCGTCGGCCCCGGCCTTCGTGTCCCTATCGCCGTCTATGTCGCTGCGATCCTCGCGATGGGTGTTTCGGCGCTGACGACAAGCAGCGTCTGGATTCTCGGCGGCGCCGTGTTGTTCATGGCGTCGGACGGGATGCTCGCCGCGGAGAAATTCCTGGTGGCCGCCATCTCGCCGCACCGCAGCTGGATGCGCTTTGCCGTCTGGTTACTCTATTACGCAGCCCAACTCGCGATCACGCTAGGCTTCTTATTGAATTGAGTTAGGATTGTTTCGGTTGCCAGCCCGGCTCGGCCAGCTCAAACGCCGCAAACTCAAAGCCCGGTGCGACGGTGCAGCCGACCAGCGTCCATTCGCCCAGGCTACGCGCCGATTGCCACCAGCCCGCGGGGACGACGATCTGCGGCCGCTCACCGGCTGGGAGATCGATGCCAAGCACCTGCTCGATAACGGCGCTGCTTTGTTCCCACATCGACAGCGCCAGCGGGGCACCGGCATGAAAATGCCAGACCTCGGCGGCGTCCTTGACCCGGTGCCAGGCAGACACCTGATGCCGTTCCAGCAGGAAATATATAGCGGTCGAATGGCCGCGCGCGCCGCCAGCGTCATCGCGAAAGGTCTCGGCGTACCAGCCGCCTTCCGGATGCGGCTTCAGGCCGAGCGTCGCGATGATTTCGGCGGAGCTGGTCATGGCTTCGACGATATCACCGGACTCTAGAAATTGTCCTTGCGCTTGCGGATTTCGGCAAAGACCTCGGCGTCCGAAGCTTTCTCCAGTCCAAGATGCTTGCGGACAGAAGGATCGTGCCAGCGCAGGAAGGGATTGGTCGACAGCTCCTCGCCGATCGTCGTCGGCAGCGTGGGCTTGTCGGCGGCGCGCAACGCCTCGATCTTGGCAGCGCGTTCTCTCAGCGCCGAGTTGGTCGGATCGACGGTCAGCGCGAAACGGGCGTTGGAGAGCGTGTATTCGTGGCCGCAATAGATGACCGTTTCAGCCGGAAGTGCCGCCAGCTTCTTCAGCGAATCGTACATGACCGGCGGCTTGCATTCGAACAGCCGTCCGCACCCCAGCGCAAACAGCGTGTCGGCGGTGAACGCCACTTTCGATCCAGGCAAATAGTAGGAGACGTGGCCGGCAGTGTGGCCGGGCGTGGCGATCACCTCGATCTTTTCATCGCCAAGATGGAGAACCGAGCCGTCTTCGACCGTTTCGTCGATGCCTGGGATCTTGGCCTTTTCCGCTTCCGGGCCGACGATGCGCAGCTTGAAGCGCTCCTTCAGCGCCAAATTGGCCTCGACATGGTCGACATGGTGATGCGTGGTCAGGATCATTGTCGGCGTCCAGCCGGTACGTTTGAGCGCGGCCAGGATGGGCGCTTCCTCGGGCGCGTCGATGATCGCGGTTTGGCCGCTTTTGGGGTCGTGCACCAGAATGCCGAAATTGTCGCTGCGGCACATGAACTGTTCGATTTCGACCGGCATCGCATCTCTCCATTATCGCCGCAGACATAGGGCGCTAGCGGGCCGCTGTCATCCCGGTTATCGATGCATTTATTGAAACCCGACGACATCACGGCTACATCCCTGCCATGCATTCCGACATCGTCGATCTTCGCTCCTTCTATTCGACAACACTCGGCCAGTTCGCCGAGCGTTCGATCACCATGGCGTTGTCGTCGATATGGGCAGCCGTGCCCAACGAGCGGCTGGTCGGTCTCGGCTACACCTTGCCTTGGCTGGAGCGCTTCGGCACCGATGCCGAGCGGGTCTTCGCCTTCATGCCGGCAACGCAGGGCGCC
Organism: Mesorhizobium sp. M0051; assembly: GCF_040323235.1. Lineage (NCBI taxonomy): Bacteria > Pseudomonadati > Pseudomonadota > Alphaproteobacteria > Hyphomicrobiales > Phyllobacteriaceae > Mesorhizobium > Mesorhizobium sp. M0051. The sequence goes on along the minus strand of NZ_JAMYUT010000014.1, from coordinate 93,986 downwards.
GTAGTCTGGCCGGCGACGGGGCCGACGGCGACGGCGCTGGTCTTCGACGAGGAACTGCCGCTGGTCGATTCCTGCATCGACCGCATGCTGCTCGTCCATTCGCTCGAACATGTCGAGAACCCGCGTGAGACGCTGAACGAGATCTGGCGTGTGCTGTCGCCGGCGGGTCGGGTGGTCATCGTCGTCCCGAATCGGCGCGGCGTCTGGGCGCGCTTCGAGCACACGCCGTTCGGCAATGGCCGGCCTTTTTCGCGTGGACAGCTCACCGAATTGCTGCGCGAGGCGAATTTCACGCCCGCGTCCTGGTCCGATGCGCTTTTCTTCCCGCCATCGCGGCGGCGCTTCATGATGCAGTTCCACAATGTGCTCGAACGCGCCGGCCGGCGGCTGTGGCCGATCTTTTCCGGGGTCATCGTCGTCGAGGCGCAGAAGCGGCTCTATCAAGGCGTGCCGGTCGCCCAGCGCGCCTCGCGCCGCGTCTTCGTGCCCGTGCTGTCGCCGCATGGCGCCACCCGGCTTGGCCGTCGCAACGAGGTCGGGGATACCAAGTCATCGGTTGCGCGGGTGACGGCTTCGTGATCGGGGCAAGAGTGCCTGGCGTCGGTTCCCTGCCTATCTGTCGCAAGTGGAGTGACAGCGCACCTGGCAGTCCATTTGGACGACGGATGCCTGCAAGTCTCTCCAACCGGTTTCAGCACTGAACGCAAGGACCTCGGACATGGCTGATCAACCGGACTATGCCGCCATCGTCCAGCCGGTTGTGGTGGCGGTCGAAGCCAGCAGCCTGAGCGACCAGGTGGCGACGATCAGGAGGGCGCTGGCGGCATCGCCGGTTCGCAAATGGTTGCTCTGGACAGCGGTCGGCATGATGGCCGTGATCATCGCAACGTCGATCGGCCAGGTTCTGCTCAACCGCTGGAATCAGCCTTTCTACGACGCGCTCGCGCGGCGCGACATGGCGGCCTTCCTGCACCAGCTTCTCGTCTTTGCGGCAATAGCCGGTGGACTTCTGGTGCTCAATATCGGCCAGACCTGGCTCAACCAGATGATCCGGCTGAAGCTGCGCGAGGCGCTGACGCTGGATCTGATCGACCAGTGGACGCGGCCCGCGCGCGCCTTCCGGCTGGCCAATGCCGGTGCCATCGGCGTCAATCCCGACCAGCGCATGCAGCAGGATGCGGCGCACCTCTCGGACCTGTCGACCGACCTCGGTGTCGGGCTGCTGCAGTCATGCATCCTGCTCGTGTCCTTCGTCGGCGTGCTGTGGGAGCTGTCCTCAGGCTTCGTGTTCCACATCGGCGGAACCGCACTGGCCATACCGGGCTACATGGTCTGGGCCGCCATTCTTTATGCCGGCACCGCCTCCTGGCTGAGCTGGCTGGTTGGACGCCCGCTCATCAGCCTGAACAGCGACCGCTACACACGTGAAGCCGAGCTGCGCTCCTCGATGGTGCGCGTCAACGAAAATGTCGATGCCATTGCGTTGTACCATGGCGAGCCCGATGCCAGGCGGCGGCTCGAACTCGATCTCGGCACGGTGCTAGGCGCCATGCGGCGCATCTACAGCGCACAGATCAATCTAGCCTGGGTGACCGACTCTTATGGCTGGATCACCGTCGTCGCGCCAATCCTGGTCGCCTCGCCGGTGTACTTCGCAGGTGATATCAGTTTTGGCGGATTGATGATGGCGGTCGGGGCCTTCAACCAGGTCCATTCGTCGCTGCGCTGGTTCATCAACAACATCGGCAGCATCGCCGATTGGCGCGCCACGCTGATGCGCGTCGCCGATTTCCGCATCGCTCTCGACGAAATCGATGTGCTCCACGACACGGAAAGGCGCATCGAGTTCGGCGACAACGCCAATGGCAACCTGACTTTCGAGAAGCTCGAAGTGGCCTCGCCGGAGGGCTGCACGAGGCTCGCGGACCAGCATGTCGAAATCCGTCCCGGCGAGCGCGTCATGGTCATCGGCGAGGCGGGCGCCGGCAAGACGCTGTTCTTTCGTGCCATTGCCGGCCTGTGGCCATGGGGAAGCGGGCGGATCGGCCTGCCGGCGGCAGAAACCCTCATATTCGTGCCGCGCGTCCCTTATTTCCCGACCGGCACGTTGCGCGAGGTGCTTGATCACCCGAACGGACCCGCGCCGGCGAGTGACGCCGACATTTCGAAGGTGCTTGCAGAGGTCGGTCTTGAATGGCTGTCGTCGTCGCTCGACCGCGCCGGGCGATGGGACCACGAGCTGGGCGATGACGAACAGCGCTCGCTGGCCTTCGCCAGACTCGCCTTGCGGCAGCCGAAATGGGTGATCATCGATGAAGCACTGGATGCATTTGACGGCCCGTCGCTACGGCGAGTGCTGGCCATGCTCGAGAAGCGTTTGCCTGGGACTGCGATCCTCAACATAGGGCGCGGCCTGCACAACAATCAGTTCTTTCCGCGCGCGTTGACGATCGTCAAGGATACCGGCGCTCCCGCTCTGAAGCCCGCCCGCGTCAGGGCCGGCGCCATCGAACCGCCGCCAGTCGCTGCCCGCCGCAAGGCATAGACCGATGTTCATGTTCAGAGCGGTTCATCGTTTCACGGAAACGCCGATCCGCTCCAATCGTTTGTTTTGACGCAAATCCTAGGGGGAAGGCGCTATGCGCTTTTCCTGGGAAGGCCGTCCGATGCTTTTCCCAGAATTCCTCCGCGCAAAGCTTTATTCTGCCGTGATCGCGCCGCAAGCTTGTCCAGAGGAACAACCCTGGCGACGGCCATGCTTGATGCTTTGCGCCTGCTTGCCTGTCTTGCCTGCGCCCAGGCCGCCGCCTCGCCGCCGGATGCGCCGGCCGTCGACGTCGAGTTGGTGCTTGCAGTCGACATATCGCTGTCGATGGACGAAAAGGAGTTCGCCCTGCAGCGCGCCGGTTATGTCGAGGCGCTGCGACATCCTGACTTTATCAAGGCTGTTCGCGCCGGCGCCACCGGCCGGATCGCGCTCACCTATTTCGAATGGGCCGGCACGGTGCGTGACGACGCGGTCATCGGCTGGCAGATCATCGACAGCGCGGAGAGCGCCAACCTCTTTGCCGACAAGGTTGCGGCCCGCCCGTTCCGCAGCTTCCGCGGCACCTCGATTTCCGGTGCGCTGGCCTTCGGCACCGAGCTTTTCGATCACACTTCTTTCAAGGGCGAACGGAGCGTCATCGATATTTCCGGTGACGGTCCGAACAATATCGGGCCGCCGGTCACCGCCACGCGCGATGCGGCGACCGCAAAGGGCATCGTCGTCAATGGATTGCCAATCCTGATCAGTCCATCACCCACCTTCAGTCATCTCGACCAGTATTACGCGCAGTGCGTGAGCGGCGGGCCCGGTTCCTTTGTGCTGCCGATTTATGCGGCCGCCGAATTTTCGACGGCCATCCGGCGCAAGCTGATCCTCGAAGTAAGCGGCAATCAGGACGAGGCGAGAATCATGCCCGTCGACGTGGCGACGCCGATAGACTGTCTGCAGGGCGAACGGGATAGGCGGTTCTTGTCCGATCCGTATTTTCCGGAACTCGACCGGTGAGCCTTACTGGAACTTGTCGTGCATGTCGTAGTCTAGAACCGGTGGACACTTTTAGGCGACATGCAATTAGGCCGGTCGGGCGCCAAACTTGTCGCGGAACTCGTTGTAGAGATCGCGGCGCCAGCGCCGGCCGTGAATATAGCCGTGCATCAGTTCCGGCAGCGTGTAGCCGAGCGATTTCGACGAGCGATTGGCCATGTAGCCCTCAAATGCTTGAGGTATCCGGCCCCTGAGAATATCGGCGATAATCTGCCGCGAGATCATGTATGGCGGAATATGCGGGTAGGCGTCGGCAATATGCGGATGTTTGCCCATCAGGTTCGCATAGGCTTCGACATAGCCGTCACGGCGGCCTGAAATGGAGTTTTCCGAGTTGTATTTCGTCCAGTCGATGTCTTCGGACAACCGAGCGCCATGACGGCGCGCTAGCCGCAGCAGCAATTCCCGGTCCTGCATCCGGGTGATGTCGCTGTCATAACCGCCAATGCCCAGCAAGGCCTCGCGGCGAGCGGTTATCGCGGAGCCGGCGATGAAGATCGTCTGTGCGACCAGCGTCCGTTCCAGCATCGTCGGGCTCACGAACGCATCGCGATTGATGCAATTGGTGGCGCGATTGCCCTTCAGGGACACAAAAGAGCTGATCAATACCTGAAGTGCGGAATTGTCGTCGAAGCGGGCCAGGGTTCGTTCAAGCCGGTGCGGCAGGTAAACGTCGTCCGAATCGAGGAATGTCACCACGGGCGCCCGGGCCCGCTCGATGCCGGCATTCCTGGCGGCATTGGCGCCTCGCCATTTCGCACCGACATAAATCAGCCGCGGGTCTTGAATGCGGGCAAGTGCCGCCTCGGTTCCGTCGGTCGAGCCATCGTCAACGACAATATGCTCGAGCCTTGGCATGCTTTGGGAAAGCACGCTTTCCACGGCGCGCAACACCGTTTCGCGCCGGTTGTGGGTCGGCGTGATGACGGTAACGAGAGGTGTCGGATCTATGATCCCGGCCATGTCGTGTCAGCTGTTTCCCTGCGCAGAGCTGCGCGTCTATCCAGGACTTTTCGATTCTTGGAACGGTCGAATGGATCGAACTTCCTTTCCGCGACATCTCGTAGTCGATACGACGCTACAAAAAGCAACTGCCCGTGTCATCCACTTTACCGATACTCGACCCGCGCAAGCCAACGAATTCCCGTTATTAGCGCTCCATTTGCAACAGCATTGCCGAACAGAGCATTTACGAATCACCACGGAAGCGGCCTGCCGCTGCGGACAGCATATATTCCATTACCTCGGACGTAATCGTATTGTGCTCGGCGTTTCGACAGATTGCCTTGGGAGGCTGGCTTGTCGGCTGCCCTCCAAAGGGAAATTCAATCATGAGCGGAGGCCGATGGGGCTCGCCGACTGCGTCGAATATGCGCACAAGGCCACGGATGTCCTTGGCCAAACGTGAACTCTATTGCGACAAAGCGATATGCCTCAATTTTGGTTTATGAAGAGCGTCGGCTAGCTGTGCTCGACATAGTCAGGCAGCTTCTCAATTTTATCACCTACCATACCGGTGGCGAAGCTAAACTGGCCCCAGAATGCCAATCCATAAAATATCTGACCGACAATCAGGGAGAACGGAATTTGCCAAAGCGGCATCCCTGTGTCCCGAGCATGGCCCACAACGCGTCGTGTTGTGCGCCACGACATGGTGAACCACCGGCTGAAAGACTTGGCTACCCGTCGCATGCGGCCGGGCGAGGCAAGGTCCACAAATTTCCGGTCGGCATCGCGACCTGTTACCAAGGCGCGCCAGACAAAGAACCGCAAACCCCGCGGCGCATAGTGGTAGACGCGTGCGTTGACATTGCGAATCTCGTGACCCTGGCGTTGCAGATTACGCATCAGCAGGGTGCAAGAGACCTTGAAGCCATTGTTCTCCGGAAAAGGATTTTCCGCAAACCCGCTCCGGCGAAGGGCTACATTGTTCGCATTGATCGCCCGTTTTGAAGCAAATCGTCCGTCTCCGTGCGCCAAAGGGAAAAACCAGATCAGCGCAAACGTTCTCGACGCGAAATCGTCATGCAAAAGATGCGTAAATCCGTTTACGCAAATAACGCGGGGATCCTTAAAGGGCTCAAGAATCGTTGAGAGCCATCCCGATTCTGCAACCGTGTCGGAATCGGTCAGGACAACTACATCTGAATCCGCTTTCCGGATGCCATTGTTCTTGAGCTCATAATATCGACCGCCAGGGCAGGCAACAAAGGTCAAGTCGGCAACCTGCGCCAACTGCGGCGCTTCTCCCTTGATGTCGCTGTGAAGGGATTCCGCGTCGTCGTCCGTACCGGCGTGGGATATGATAACATCCGGTCTGGTGAAGCCGATCGACGAAACCGCAGCTATCTCACGCGCCAACGCGTTCAGCCCAACGCCGACTTCGTCCCAATCGACGGATCTAGCGTTCTCCATTTCCACGACGAGCGAATATGTTGTGGACTCTTCGTTTATCTCTGCGCCGGCCATTTATCAGCTTCCATGTGACTACACTCTACTCGTCCCAGTATAGAGGCAATCCTTGTCGATCAAGCGACGGCGTGTCGCAAGCTACCGCTTCAGCAAGAACACCGCCTGCTGGCCGAAGAAATTCCAGAACCACCACGGCATCGACAGACCGATCTTCTGGCCGTTGGCGTCGAGTGCCGTCGCCTTCTCCACTGTCGCACCGAGTTCGTCGCACAGATTGACGAAGTCGCGGATGGTGCAGAAATGGATATTGGGCGTGTCGTACCAGGAATAGGGCAGGTCCTTTGTCACCGGCATGCGACCCTGGATGAATAGCGACAGGCGCACCCGCCAATGGCCGAAATTGGGAAAGGATACGATGGCGCGGTTGCCGATCCTGAGCAGTTCGTCGAGCACCAGCTTCGGGTTGCGGGTGGCCTGCAGCGTCTGCGACAGGACGACGAAGTCAAAGCCCTTGTCGGGATAGAATTCGAGATCCTTGTCGGCATCGCCCTGGATGACCGAGAGGCCGCGCGCCACGCATTCGTTGACGCCGCGCTGCGACAGCTCCAACCCACGGCCGTCGACCTGCTTGGTGTCCTGCAGCAATTCGAGCAGCGAGCCGTCGCCCGAACCGACATCGAGCACGCGGGACTGCGGCGGGATGAGATTGGCGACGACCTCGAGGTCGACGCGCTGGTCGCGGTTGACACTCATGATGCCGCCTCCTGCGTGGAGCATGATCCTGGACAGACCAGTCCGCAACTTTCCAGGGTCATGCGCTGAGCCCTCTCGCCCGGGCCGCCGAGCCGATGAAGCCGTTGATGGCGGCAAACAGTTCCGGCTCGTCCAGCAGGAAGGCATCGTGGCCGCGATCGGTCTCGATCTCGACGAAGGACACCGAGGCGCCGGCGGCGTTCAGCGCATGCACGATCGAGCGGCTCTCCTCGGTCGGAAACAGCCAATCCGACGTGAAGGACACCAGGCAGAAGCGGGTTTTGGTACCGGCAAAAGCGTCGGCCAACCGGCCGCCATGGTCGGCTGCAAGGTCGAAATAGTCCATCGACCGGGTCATGTAGAGGTAGGAATTGGCGTCGAAGCGATCGACGAAGGTCATGCCCTGGTGGCGCAGATAGCTTTCGATCTGAAAGTCGGCGTCGAAGCCGAAGGTCAGCGCTTCGCGATCCTGCAGATTGCGGCCGAATTTCCGGTGCAGCGCGGCCTCCGACAGATAGGTGATGTGGGCGGCCATGCGCGCCACCGCCAAGCCTTTTTCCGGGCGTTTGCCGTGCTCGAAATATTTGCCGCCATGCCAGTCCGGATCGGCCATGACAGCTTGCCGGCCGACCTCGTGGAATGCGATGTTCTGCGAGGAATGGCGCGCGCCGGTAGCGATCGGCAGCGCCGAGAAGACGCGCTCCGGATAGCTCGACGCCCATTCCAGCACCTGCATGCCACCCATCGAGCCGCCGAGCACGCAGAAAAGCTTTTCGATGCCGAAATGGTCGATCAGCATCTGCTGCGCGCGCACCATGTCACGGATGGTGATGATCGGCAGGTCGAGCCCATAGGGCTTGCCGGTGATGGGATTGGTCGAGGCCGGGCCGGTGGAACCAAGACAACCACCGATGACGTTGGAGCAGATGACGAAGAAGCGGCTGGTGTCGATGATCTTGCCGGGGCCGATCAGCACTTCCCACCAACCCGGCTTGCCGGTCACCGGATTGGTGCTGGCGACGTGCTGGTCGCCGGTCAGGGCATGGCAGACGAGGATAGCGTTGGAGCGGGCGTCGTTCAGCGTGCCATAGGTCTGGTAGGCGATCTGGAACGGCGACAGCAGCGTGCCAGCGTCGAGCTTGAGCGGCTTGTCAGGCCCAAAACGCAAGACCGGGCTCGACGGCTGGTCGGCCTCGTTGTTGGTTTTGCGAGCACGCAGAGCGGCCATTGCATCCATCTCACACCTTGATCCCTGCACCGTGCTTTTCGAAAATCGATGCCGATGCGGTGTCCGGCCGGCGCGGGCAATAAAAAACCGGCATTGCAGTCGCAAAGCCGGTTACAGGATGCAAACGGCCCTTTAGCAAGTTGTTTAACGTGGCTGCAAGCCGACCGGCCAAATCACCACGGTAGTTCGTACCCCCTTCTAGGGCTGCGGCAGGCCGGCGTCAACGGCCAGCCATTGTCCGGAGGCGGTCACCTCTCGACATTGCGGGCCACGGCTTGTATTTCCGCTGCGGCTTCCCTGAGGAAGCGTTCTCGACGGATTTTGCGACATGAGCCAGACACCGGACAAGGCACGTCCAACCCCGCGCGCGGGCATCATGGACATCGACGCCTATGTGCCGGGTAAGAGCACGGCGCCTGCCGGCGTCGCCAAGGTCTACAAGCTTTCGTCGAACGAGAACCCGCTCGGTTCCTCGCCAAAAGCGATCGAAGCCGCGCGCGAGATTGCCGGAAAGCTCGACGTCTATCCCGACGGCACCGCCAGGCGGCTGCGCGAAGCGATCGCCGAAGTGCACGGTCTCAACCCGGCCAACATCATCTGCTCGAACGGTTCCGACGAGATCCTCGGCCTGCTGGCGCAGACTTATCTGGCGCCCGGCGACGAGGCTGTCATCACCGAACACGCCTTCATGGTCTACAAGATCTACATCCAGTCGGCGGGTGCCGTTCCGGTGACGATCAAGGAAAAAGAGGAGCGCGCCGACATCGACGCCATCCTGGCCGCCATCACGCCGCGCACCAAGATCGTGTTCCTCGCCAATCCCAACAACCCGACCGGCACCTATGTGCCGTTCCAGGAGGTGCGCCGGCTGCATTCCGGTTTGCCAAGGCATGTGCTTCTGGTGCTCGACGCCGCCTATGCCGAATATGTCCGCCGCAACGATTACGAAGCCGGCATCGAGCTGGTCGGCAGCGCCGAGAACGTGGTGATGACCCGTACTTTCTCGAAGATCGGCCTTGGTGGAGCGCGGATCGGCTGGATGTACGCGCCGATGCATATCGTCGACGCGATCAACCGCGTGCGTGGCCCCTTCAACGTCAATGCAACGGCGATCGAGGCCGGCATCGCGGCGATCCGCGACCGCGCCCATGTCGAGCGCAGCGTCGCGCACAACGAGACCTGGCTGGCATGGTTGAGCGAGGAGTTCACCAAGCTTGGGCTGCGGGTGACGCCGAGCGTCGGCAATTTCGTCCTTATTCATTTTCCCGAGGACAACAAGCATTCCGCAGCTGCGGCGGACGAGTATCTAACGGCGCGCGGCTATATATTGCGGCGCGTTTCCGGCTACGGCTTTCCCAACGCGCTGCGCATGACCGTCGGCACCGAAGAGGCCAATCGCGGCGTTGTCGCCGCACTCACGACATTCCTGAAAAGCTAGAACACCATGACATCACCGATGTTTGAAAAGATCGCGCTGGTCGGCATCGGCCTGATCGGCTCGTCGCTGGCCCGCGTCATCCGCCGCGAGGGGCTGGCTGGCCGCGTAGCCATCTCGACCCGCAGTGCCGCGACGCTGGCGCGAGCGAAAGAACTTGGGCTGGGTGATTCCTACACCACCGATGCGAGCGAAGCGGTCAGGGATGCCGATCTGGTCATCGTCTCGGTGCCGGTCGGCTCGTCCGGCACGGTCGCCGAGGAAATTGCGCCTTCATTGAAGCCGGGCGCGATCCTCACCGATGTCGGCTCGACCAAGGCATCTGTCATCGCGCAGATGCAGCCTTATGTGCCAGCCGGCGTTCACTTTATTCCCGGTCATCCGCTGGCGGGCACAGAGAAATCCGGCCCCGATGCCGGGTTTGCCGACCTATTCGACAATCGCTGGTGTATCTTCACGCCGCTGCCCGATACTGACCCGGACGCGCTGGAACGGCTGTCGGAATTCTGGCGCCGCTGCGGCGCCAACATCGACACGATGGATCCTCAGCATCACGACATGACGCTGGCCATCGTCTCGCATTTGCCGCACATCATCGCCTACAATATCGTTGGCACCGCCGATGATCTGCAGTCGGTAACCAAGTCCGAGGTGATCAAGTATTCGGCTTCGGGCTTCCGCGACTTCACCCGCCTTGCCGCTTCCGACCCGACCATGTGGCGGGACGTATGCCTGCACAACAAGGATGCAATCCTCGAAATGCTGGCGCGGTTCTCGGAAGACCTAGCGTCGTTGCAACGCGCGATTCGCTGGGGTGACGGCGAAAAACTCTTCGACCTGTTCACCCGCACCCGCGCCGTGCGCCGCTCGATCATCGAGGCCGGCCAGGACATCGACGTGCCCGATTTTGGCCGTCAGGCGGTCGAACACCCGGCCAAGACTTAAATTCGTTTCAGGCAGGCCAGGTCGCCGCAACCATCGCCAGCGTCTCGGCTCTATTCGGTGCACCAAGCCTGCCGCCGAAGCGCAGGCATTTGAGCGCGGCGGCCGCACTGGCAAAGCGCAAAGCATGCTCGACGGGCATGGCTTCCGCCAGGCCGACGGCGAAGGCGCCGTGAAAGACATCGCCGGCGGCGAGCGTATCCACCGCCTTGATCCTCGGCGCCGCGACATGACGCACACAGCCTGCGGAACGGTCGTGCCACCAACTCCCCGCCGCGCCGCCAGTCACCGCGACAAAGGCGTCGGTGCGGCTGGCGAGATCGGCGCAAGCCGTTTCCGGGTCGAGCGCCTGGCCGCAGACAATGCGCGCCGCCGGCTCCGAAGCGACGATGTGCGAGGCGAGCGGCAACAGCTGTTCCAGGACCTCCAGCGGCGCGGTGTCGGCATCGAGGATCGCCGGGCGGCCGATGGCGCGTGCCGCATTCAGCGCAAGTGCTGCCGCACCCGGCCAGCGGACATCGACCAATACGGCGTCGAATGCCATGAGGTCGGCGAGCGGCAAGGCTTCGGGATCGGCCTGCGCAAGTCTGTCATAGAACGGCACGATGATGCGCTCGCCATGCGCATCGACCAGGATCGAGGCCAGCGCCGAGCGAGCGCCCCGACGCGGCGGACATAGGCGCAATCGACACCTTCGGCTTCGATCGCGGCAACGAGATGGTCGCCGACGGGATCGTCACCCGCACTAGCCCACAGCGACACCTCGGCGCCCAAGCGGTGCGCGGCGCAGGCAGCACTGGTGGCCATGCCCGAGGCGATCTGGACGCCGTCGGAGGCGATGAATTTGCCCTGATGCGGGGGCAGTGTCTCGACACGCAGGATGGTGTCCAGCGTCAGCGCGCCGACGCTCAGAAGTTTTGCCGGTCTGTTCATACAGGGACGCTTAATCGAGTGGCTTGATCTTGCCCAGCGGGATGAAGCCGAGCGAGGCCTTGCCCTTGACCACCTTGAGCGGCATCGATGGCTCGTTGCCAAGCACCGCCAGGGCAGAAAAGCCCTGCTCGATCTGGCTTTTCTGCTCGGGTATGGCGGCGCCGAGGATGGCAGCCACCGCCTTCGGGTCCTTCAGCCTGATCATCAGATCGGCGTTGACCAGGCCCTCGGCATCGACCGAAAGCGGTCCTGAAACGGTGATGCGCGCCGTGCCCGACGACAGGTAGAGGTTGCGGATTTCGATTGCCTGGCCGCGCAGGCTTCTCACCTGCGTGCCGATCAGTGCAATGCCGTTCTTCAGCGTCGCGTCGCCGCTGGCATCGAGCGCCGGCAGCACGCGCCCGCCGATCGCGCCGGGATTGATCTCGAGATCGCCGAAACTGCCGAGATAGTCGATGTCCGCCCCATTCGGCTGCAGTTGGCCAGCCGCCTTGCCGGCGCTGAACAATTGCACCGGATCGGTATCGTCGGCCGGATCGGTCTGGCCGGACAGGCCCTCCGCCTCCAGAGCAATCCGCTGCGGTAGTGGCCACCACAATTTGACGTTGGCCTGCAGGTTGTCCCAGTCGATCCACAACGGCGCCATGCCTGGCACGGAAGTCCTGAGCGGGCCGCGCAGATTGGCAACCGGTGACAGAGGCTGGATGATCTGGGCGGCTGCGTTGAAACTGCCGGCCGAAGCGGCGACGTTCCTGGCATCGTCCTCGTAAGCCAAATTGTCGCAGGAGACCGTAAAGCTCAGGGGATAGCCGCTGACCTGGAGGTTGTCGCAGCCGGCTTCGACGCCAGTTTTGTTCAGCGTGGCAACCGCCTTGTCGGCCTCGCTCCTTACCCGGTTGGCCAGATAGAACCAGCCGCCGCTGTAGATGGCAAACAGCACCACGACGAAGGCGGCAAGCCAGATCAGGCGGCGAAGGTTACTCGGCTGGCGTTCGTCACTTGACGTCATGCTTTGGCTCTCGTTAACGCATGGGTGTTGCGGACGGACAGTCGATCCCGCCGACAATAGGTAGACAGAGACGAATAGGTAGACGGGACAGGCTAAAAAACTCCGGTCCCGGCACGGTGTTGGCATTCTTTGCAATCAGGCGCGGCGATATGGGCGATTTTTGGGTGTTTGGCTATGGTTCGTTGATCTGGCGGCCGGGTTTCGCGCATGTCGAGACACAGCGCGCCCGCCTGCATGGGTATCGCCGGTCGCTCTGCGTCTATTCCTTCGTGCATCGCGGCACGCGTGAACGGCCGGGGCTGGTGCTCGGCCTCGACCGTGGCGGCTCCTGTGTCGGCCTGGCGTTCCGTGTTCCCGGCGACTTGCGCGACGAGGTCATCACCTATCTGCGCGACCGCGAGCTGGTCACCAATGTCTATCTCGAGCGCTTGCTCAAGATTCGTCTCGACGGGGGCCGGACTGTCGAGGCGGTGGCCTATATCGTCGACCGCCAGCACGTGCAGTATGCCGGCGCGCTCGACGCGGCGGAGGCGGCGGCCATGGTGCGTGGCGCGGTCGGCCAGTCCGGCGTCAACGAGGATTATGTGCTCAGCACACTGGAGCATCTCGAGGCGCTAGGCATTCGCGACCATTGGCTGGAGGAAGTCGCCAGGCGGGTCGCGCCTTTGTGAAGCTGCCTCTGCGGAAAAAGGCGGCCAGGCCTTTGACCTCGATCGGCCAAGACCTAGCTTTAGGCTCCGAACCTCAGCCCGCGGGCAGCATTCGCCCGCCCAATCATTCCGGAGATACGCCTTGCAGAAACGCCGTCTCGGTCGTACCGATCTTTCCATCGCACCGCTGGTTCTGGGCGGCAATGTCTTCGGCTGGACCGCCGACGAGAAAACCTCGTTCGACCTGCTCGACCGCTTCATCGGCGCCGGCCTCAACGCCGTCGATACGGCGGATGCTTATTCGCGCTGGGTGCCCGGCCACAAGGGCGGAGAGTCGGAAACCATTATCGGCAAGTGGATGAAGGACCGCGGCAATCGTGACAAGGTCATCGTGGTCACCAAGGTCGGTTCGGATATGGGACAGGGCCATAAGGACCTGTCCGCCGCATACATCGAAAAGGCCGTCGACGCATCGCTGAAGCGGCTGCAGACCGACACCATCGATCTCTATCTGTCGCACTGGCCGGATCCGACGACGCCCTACGAGGAAACCCTTGGCGCCTATGAGAAGCTGCTCGCCAAGGGCAAGATCCGCTATGCCGGCTGCTCGAACCTCGACGCCGCCCAGTTGCGCGCCGCACTCGATGTGGCGAGCCTGCGCGGCCTGCCGCGTTACGAAGTGCTGCAGCCGGAATACAATCTCTACGACCGCTCGTCCTTCGACGGCCCACTGCGTGATCTCTGCGTGGCCGAGGACATCGGCGTCATCACCTATTTCAGCCTTGCCAAGGGTTTTCTCAGCGGCAAATACCGCAGCGAGGCCGATCTTGGTCAGAGCCCGCGTGGCGGCGGTGTGAAGGACTATCTCAACGCGCGCGGATATCGCATCCTTGCGGCACTGGACGCGGTCTCGGCCAGGCATTCGGCCAAGCAAGCGGAAGTCGCGCTTGCCTGGGTGATCGCGCGGCCCGGTGTGACCGCGCCGATCGCCAGCGCCACCAGGCCCGACCAGATGGACAGCCTGATCAAGGCGGCGTCGCTGAAATTGAGCGCCGACGATATGGCCGAACTCGACAAGGCGAGCGGCTGAAGCTTTCGGCGACCGCTCCTCGCACGAACGTCCAAGACGACCCTCTTGTCTTGCCATAGCCTTCTTTGCACGGGGGCAAGGCAGAGGTGCAGATGACGGAGCCGCTTCTTTCGCAGCTGGACCTTTGGCGTCAGCTGGTCGCGCTGGTGCTTGCCGCCACGATCGTCATGGGCAGCCCAGGGCCGGCAACGATAAGCGTCACCGCCGTCGGGGCCGCCTTCAGCCTGCGCCACTCGCTGCGCTATGCCGGGGGGATCATCCTAGGCACGATCGCCGTGCTGCTGGTCGTGGCGACCGGGGTCATGGCGGTGCTCACGTCGATGCCGCGGTTCGCACCGCTGCTGGCCGTCGCTTCAGCGGTCTACATCCTCTATCTCGCCTTCAAGATCGCTACGGCGCCGCCCTTGGCGGCACGCGCCGCCGAGGCTAACATGGCTGGCTGGGTTCCTTCTCGCGGTCGCCAATCCAAAGGCCTATGTGGCGATCGCCGTCGTGTTCGCCTGGGCTTCGTCGAAACAGGGCGTCGCTGAGCTCGGTCCATGGCTGAGGCTGACGGTTCTCGCCCTGATGATCGTCGCCATCCATGCCGTGTGGCTCGTCGCGGGAGCAGCGTTCGCGCGCTTCCTGCGCCAGCCGGCGGCATCGCGGATTATCAATCTGGTCTTTGCCGCGACGCTGGTGTTGACCACTGCGCTGGCCGTATTCGGCTGAGAACTGCCGGCCGGAGACTTCGGCTCAGGCTTTGGTTTTTGCGGCGTGATCCAGCTCTTGCAGCCTTTTCACCGCTGTCGGTGGCAAGGCAGGTGGGTTCGGGCCGCGCGCCGCCTCGATCAGGAACTGGTCGCAGGCGGCCTCGGTCTCCCCGATCAGCCGGGCCATGAATTCGTCCTTGCTCAGTCCCGGTGGAATCGGCGGCAGGAAGCGTGCCCTGATCGTGCCGGGGTAGCGCAGGAATTTCCGGCGCGGCCAATAAAGGCCGGCGACATGGGCGACCGGCACCACCGGAACACCAAGCTGCGCATAGATTTCGACGATACCGTATTTGTAGGCCGGCTCGTCGCCCGGAGCCCGGCGCGTGCCCTCGGGGTATATGATCAGCTGGCGAGGGTTGCGCGCCATCTCCTCCTTGGTCGCGGCGACCACGGCCTTCAGCGCCTTCGAGCGGCTGCCGCGGTTAACCGGGATCATCCGCATCTTCATGATGTACCAGCCGAAGAACGGGATCCAGGTCAGCTCTCGTTTCAAGATGTAGAGCGGGTCCTGGAGGAAGGGGAAGAAGGCGATCGCGTCCCAGAACGACTGGTGCTTGGGCGCCAGGATGAAGGAGCCTTCTGGCAGGTTTTCCTGGCCGGTGATGTCGCTCTTCGTTCCAGCGATCTTGTCGAAGAGCCACATCGAGGTGCGCGACCAGAATTTCGGCACGAACCAGGCGCGGTGACGGGGGGACAGGAAATAATAGGGGGTCCAGAGGATCATCTGGATGATCAGGTTGACGTAGAAGACGAAATTGAACGTCAGTGATCTGGCATAGAGCATGGGGGAGGTCCGGTGAGGAGGTGAGCGTTGGTTACACCAAGCGCGGGGAAAAAGGAAACAAGGCGATGCGGCTCATTCACCACGCCGCCTGCGCCAGGCGTTCCCGCAGGCGAGGAGCGGCGAAGTCGAGGAAGGCGCGCAGTTTCACCGGCAGCCGGCCCTGGCCGGCGTGTACGAGATTTACCGGCCACGGCTGCGGTTCGAAGTCCTGGAGAACCGCTCTGAGGGCTCCTGACCGCACAGCGGCTACGATCTGGTAGGAAAGTACCCGTGTTATCCCGATGCCGGCAATCGCAGCGTCGATCGCGGCCTCAGCGGTGTTGACGCGGAGCCTTGAGCGAACCTGGATTGGAAGGTCGGTCTTCTCCACCGAAAAGGTCCAGGTGGCGAGGGAACTGAGACCCTCAAATGTAATGCAGCTGTGCGTCTCAATATCTCTGGGGGTTTTCGGCGTGCCGCGTTCAGACAAATAGGCGGGGCTTGCGCAGACAACACGACGGATGGAGCCAAGCCCTGTGGCAACCATGCGCGAGTCCGGCAGCCGGCCGATGCGGATTGCGAGATCGATATGCTCCTCGGCCAAATGGCTTATCGCGTCGCCGAGCGTCAGGCGAATGTCCACTTGCGGGTAGGCGGCGAGAAACGCGGTGACGACTGGCAGCACGTGAAGGCGGCCGAAGACGATCGGCGCGGTGATGATCAATTCGCCCGTCGGGGCGCTGTACTCGCCGCCGGCGACCCGCTCGGCCTCGCCGACCTCGTCGAGAATGCGGCGGCATGCGGCGAGGTAGGCGTCGCCCGCATCGGTCAGCGTCAGCCGCCGCGTCGACCGGTTCAGCAGGCGTGTCTGAAGATGACGCTCTAGGTCGGAGACCTTGCGGCTGACCGTGGCAAGTGGAACGCCCGAACGGCGCGCGGCAGCGGACAAACTGCCAGCCTCGACCGTGGCAACGAAAAGGGACATGGCTTCGAGGCGGTCCATTGTTTATTCCAGAAATTGGAAGGATAGATTGCAATTATGGCATCTACATCTGCAATGTGAAAGGATGCATATAAGACGGGCACCTCAAAAGGAAATCGTCATGCCCCGCATCGTTACCCTGTCATCCATTGCCGCCGCTCCAACAGCCGCGCAACCCATGCTGCACGCTGTCGAGAAGCAGCTCGGTGTCGTGCCGAACCTGTTTAGGATGGTTGCAAACAGCCCGGCCGCGCTGGAAGGCTACCTCGGCATGTCGGGGGCGCTTGCCAGGGGCCGCCTGCCGGCGCCAACGCGCGAACGTATCGCGCTCGCGGTCGCCGAGGTCAATGGTTGCAGCTACTGTCTTTCCGCCCACACCTACCTCGGCAAGAACCTCGCAAGGCTCGACGACGCCGAAATGATTGCCAACCGCCACGGCGGTTCCACCGATCCCAAGGCGGGCGCGGCTGTCCGTTTCGCCGCCAAGGTCGCCCACAGCCGCGGCCATGTCGGCGACGAGGACCTCGCAGCCGTCAGGCTGGCAGGCTATGACGATGGTGAGATCATTGAGATCGTCCAGCACGTCGCCCTGAACGTCTGGACCAACTATATCAATGAGGTTGCCCGGACCGAGATCGATTTTCCGGTTGTTTCTGCCCGTGATGCTGCCTGACTCCGGAAAGGCCAGGCGGTGTCCGCCGGTCTCCGCCACGCATGCCGCAGAGGAATGTCATGTCTGAGAGCCGACCACCGCTTCCGCCGTTCACAGCCGAGACCGCCGCACAGAAGGCGCGCATGGCCGAGGACGCCTGGAACTCCCGTGATCCGGCACGGGTCGCGCTCGCCTACACAATGGACAGTCGCTGGCGTAACCGGGCTGAATTCCTGCAAGGGCGCGATGCCATCCAGGCGTTTCTGACGCGCAAATGGAGCCGCGAGCTTGACTATCGGCTGATCAAGGAGGTCTGGGCCTTCCACGCCAACCGGATCGCGGTGCGCTTCGCCTATGAGTGGCGCGACGACAGCGGTTCATGGTTCCGCAGCTACGGCAACGAGAACTGGGAATTCGACGAACACGGGCTGATGCGCCTGCGCATCGCCAGCATCAACGACCTGCCGATCGGCGAGGCTGACCGCAAATATCACTGGCCGCTCGGTCGGCGGCCGGATGACCACCCTACACTGTCGGAACTCGGGCTTTAGAGCAATTCCAGGAGGCTTTCGATGAACGCGCATGCTTTCACCAGCGACGTCGCCTTCACGCCGACGGTCAAGGCGATCCAGGCCCGCAAGGGCTCACGCCAATCCTATGCCCGCGTCGAGGAGCGTGGCGGCTGGCAAGCTGCCATCACCCCCGACCTTGCCGCCTTCATCGAGATGCAGACCAGCGTCTTCCTGGCGACGGCCAATGGCGATGGCCAGCCCTACATCCAGCACCGCGGCGGGCCGGTCGGCTTCCTCAAGGTGCTGGATGAACACACGATCGGCTTCGCGGATTTTGCCGGCAACCGGCAGTTCATCACGCAGGGCAATCTGGCTGACAATCCGCAGGCCTTCCTGTTCCTGGTCGACTATATGCATCGGCAACGCATCAAGCTCTGGGGCACGGCGCGCGTTGTCGAGAACGATGCCGAACTGCTGGCGAAACTGATGCCGCAAGATTACAAGGCACGTCCCGAGCAGGTCATCCTGTTCACGATCACGGCCTGGGATGCCAATTGCCCGCAGCATATCCCGCAGCGTTTCGAGGCGGCCGACGTGGCAGCGGCACTCGGTGAACGGGACAGGCGCATCGAGCGTCTTGAACAGGAGGTCGCACGGCTCAAGGGGGTGTCGGGCGCGGCTGCCAGGGCCGCCAGGGCAGGCGCGGCCGCCAGGGCAGGCGCGGCCGCCAGGGCAGGCGCGGCCGCCGGGGAATGATGGTTCAGCCGCCGGCTGCGGTTTCGGCCAGCGCGATGCCGTTGGGCGTCGGCTTGACCGGGACGATGCCACGCGCCAGCGCCAGCAAATATTTGTTGTACTCGGTGAACAGCACGCGCAATGCCCGCGGCTTGGTCAGCCAGCCGCCATTGTCGAGGTTGGAATTGACCACCGGATAGGGCTCAAGCTTGGCGCCATGCAGCAGCCGGCCCATTTCCAGCAGACTGCGCGGCATATGATAATTGTTGGTGACGAGGATCACTGTGCCATAGGCATGGCTCTCGACCCATTTGGCGCTTTCCTCGGCATTGCCGATCGTATCGAGCGCGGCACGGTCGATGTCGACGCAGCAGGAGAACAGCCTGACGTCGCCACCGGTCGCCGCCTGCAACTGGCGACGGCTGGCGGAAGGATGCACACCGCTGATCAGCAGCCGCTCGCCCTTGCCTGACGCCAGCAGGTCCATGGCCGCATCGAGGCGGGATTGGCCGCCGGTCAGGACGATGATCGCATCAGCCTTGGCTGGATTGGCAGGCGTCGTCAGGTGGCTGACCTTGTTTGCGAACCAGCCGAAGCCGCCGGCAAACAATGTCGCGAGAACGAGCAAGGAGAGAGCGGATATACGCAACGCAGCCTTTAGACGGCTCATCGTGCGGCGGTCATGCGAACGGGCAACCACCACTGGCATCTGTCCAGCCGTACCGGTCGTATCCCGTGCGTCCATCGCCATATGGTTAATCCTGAAATGCGGACTTGGGTAGGTAAAAGACGCACTTTGCGTTACGCGAATTCTCCATTCGTGATCATCTTGCCTCGTCAGCCTGCATCCGGTTGGCGAACATCGATGTCGCTGAGATAGGCGACTACGGTGGCGTGCGAGGTTGCCGCCGTCAGCCCGCCGATCACCAGCACCATCAAGACGACACCGAGATACCCAGCCGAGCCGATAGCGAAATTGCCGAACAGGGCGGTTGCCTGGTCGGCCTGCGGCGTTGCCATGTTGCGCGACGACCACCAGGAAAAGACGATGAAGACGAGTACCGCCGCGGCACCGCCGGCCGCCGCTCCCTTCATGCCAGTGACCAGGAAATGCCGGCGGAATTCGCGTGCGATGAAGCGTGCCTCGGCACCGACGAAATGCAGCACCTCGATGATGTGGCCATTGCCGGCCATGGCGCCGCGTGTTGCGAACACCACGGTCAGCACCGTCGCCGACAGCATCAACGCCAGCACGGCGATGCCGATGGTCACCGTGGTGCGGGCCATGGCAACCAGCCGGTCGACCCAAGTGCGGTGATCGTCGAGCGAGGCACTCGGCAGTTTCGGCGTGATCGCGGCGCGCATCGCGGCGAAATCGGGTGGGCTGCTTTCGTCGATGGTGACGATGATCAGGCGCGGCACCGGCAATTCGTCGATGTTGAGGCCTGAACCCAGCCACGGTTCCAACAGCCTAGCGGTCGCCTCGCGATCGATGATCCGGGTTGCCTTGACGCCGGGAAACTCGCCGGCGATCTGTGAGGCCCGGGCAAGGGCTGCCTCCATGTCGAGGCCGTCGACCGGCTTGATCTGGATCGTCGCCTCGCGCGAAATCTGGTTCTCCCAGACGGACGCGGTGTCGCGCACAAGCGTCACCGCGCCGAAGGTCAGGCAGGACAGGAATGTCATGATGGCGATGACCAGCACCAGCGCCCGGCCGGCGATGTTCTGCGCCGGCACGATCGGTGCCATCCTGCGCTGGGTGCGGGGCCCTGCCTTCGCCGCCTCGGCGTCCTGGTCTCGTTCCACAAGATGTTCGGCGGACAGTTCAGTCATAGATGTCCAGCCTTCCGCCGGCCAGGATCATGCGACGCGCGTCGACCTGTTCCATCAAGCCGAGATCGTGGGTAGCGATCACCACGGCGGTCCCGAGACGATTGAGCTCGATGAACAGACGCAGCAGGCGTCGCGCCAGCGGCGGATCGACATTGCCTGTCGGTTCGTCGGCCAGCAGGATCTCCGGCTGCTCGATCAGTGCTCGCGCGATCGCGGCGCGCTGCTTCTCGCCGCCGGACAGAACCGGCGGCAACACATGCATGCGTTCGCCCAGCCCAACCCACTTCAACAGCTCGGTGACATCGGTGCGGTAGCTTGCTTCCTCGCGCCCGCGCACGCGCAGCGGCAGCGCGACGTTCTCGTAGGTGGTCATGTGATCGAGTAGGCGAAAGTCCTGGAACACGACGCCGATGCGCCGCCGCAGATGCGGCAGTTCGGAGCGCGAGATACGTGACCGGTCCTTGCCGAAGATGGTGATCAGCCCGCGCGTCGGCTTCAGCGACATGAACAGCAGGCGCAGCAACGTCGTCTTGCCGGCGCCCGAAGGCCCACTCAGGAACTGGAAGGAGCGCTCCGGAATGTGCAGGGAGATGTCGCGGAGGATTTCCGGACCCATGCCATAACGGAGGCCGACATTTTCGAAGCGAATCAATTTCGGCGACCTGAAATTCGGCACGGCGGCGAGCCGGCCTGTTCTGGGTAAAGACCATCGGCCGGCATGGTTAACCGGCGGTTAATTCCTGGGCTCTTTCGGCTCGTCACGAGGGCTCCGGTGGGGAAGCGTTAACCATTTGTGTTTACGCAAAAGAAACGAAAAGCGAACACGTGCTGCAATGCTGGGGCCATGATGGCTGACGATCGAACCGCGCGCCCGGTTTCCGGCGAAATCATGACCGATCCGGCGGCAATTGCCGCTAAGGACCGGTTCATGCGTGGTCCCGCTGCCGACGTCGTCGATGCCGATTATGTGGTGATGCCGCGTCTTGTCCCCGCCGTGGAAAGCGTTTCGCCGCTGCCGCGTGCGATCGTCACACCGGCCATCGAGGGCATGGACATGCTGCGCAAGCCCGAGGCCCCGGCGGAACGGCCGCCGGCCTCGCGCGGCGGACCGATCTTCTGGATCGCCGGCGTCGGCGCCGCGTTGGCCGCTTTCTGGGTCTCCGGCGGGCATGCGCTGGTGCGCCAGGCGTCGTTCCTGTCCAGCGCGCAGCCCTCGGCGCTCAGCATTTCAGGCGTCACCTCACGCGTCGACGCGTCGGGCCCGAACCCAGCGCTGTTCGTCGATGGCGAGGCCGTCAATGATGGCGCGAAACCGGTGCAACTGCCGCCGCTCGAAATTCGGGTGACGAGCAATGACGGGCGCACAACCCGCTATACGTTGGGGACATCCGGCCGCTCGCTGGCGTCGGGCGAAAGATTCGGCTTTGCCAGCCGGCTCGACGTGCCTAAGTACGGCGTAAGAGCCGTCTTAGTCACTTTCGCTCAATAGGCGACTACCGAGGAACACCAATGCCAATCGTACGCGGCAAGGACATCGAAGTCCTGTTTTCAGCATCGGCGATCGCCCGGCGCAACCTCGAACTCGCCAAGGAGATCGCCGGCCACGACTATCACGATCTGCTGGTGATCTCGGTGCTGAAGGGCTCGTTCATCTTCGCCGCCGATCTCATCCGTGCCATGCACGATGTCGGCTTGTCGCCGGAGGTCGAGTTCATCTTCATCTCCAGCTACGGCGCGGGCACCACCAGCGGCGAGGTGAGGGTGCTGCGCGACATCGACAACGAGGTCACCGGCCGCGACGTGCTGTTGATCGACGACATTCTCGAATCGGGCAAGACGCTAAGCTTCACCCGCGACCTGATGCTGTCGAGGGGCGCAAAAAGTTGTTCCATCGCCGTGCTGCTCGACAAGCGCATGCGTCGACAGACCGCACTCAACGCTGACTATGTCGGCTTCGACTGTCCCGACTATTTCGTCGTCGGCTACGGTATGGATGTCGCGCACGCTTTTCGCGAACTGCCTTTTGTCGGCGTCGTGAAAGGCGATGTCTGAGCGACTTCCAAAAAGATCCGCCGACCGTGGCCGCTTTCAGGAAAAGTCAACTTTTCGCGGCCAAATATGCCGGCCATGGCAAAGCTTCTGATCGTTGAGGACGATGAGTCCGTCCGCACCCTGGCCGCCCGCGCGCTTGAACGCGCAGGGCATGCGATCGAGGTCGCGGCGGACGGCGCGCAAGGGCTTTCACTGATCCAGGCCGCAAAAGGCGGCTACGATCTCGTCGTCTCCGACATCCGCATGCCGGAGATGGACGGCATCGAGATGGCGATTGCGGCGTCGGCCCTTTTTCCGTCAATGAAGATCATGCTGATGACTGGCTATGCCGACCAACGCGAGCGCGCCGAGGAGTTGGACGGCGTTATCCTCGATGTCGTGCAGAAGCCCTTTACGCTGGCCGAAATCCGCTCGCGGGTCGAACGGGCACTGATCTGCTTCGCCTGATCAGGCTGGATCGGCAGCAGTGAGCACGGGTGGAGCGCTCTTGCGCCGTTCGGTGTTGAGGGCCAGCAGGCCGGCGCCGATGATGAGGGCTGCGCCAATGACGGTCGTCGACCGCGGGACCTCGGCGAAGAACAGGAAACCCCACAGCGGCGACCACAGGATGCCGGTATATTCGAAGGTGGCAACGCGGTTGGCCGGCGCCATCCGATAGGCCTGCGACAGCAGGATCATGCCGGCGGAGGCGACGATACCGCAGGCCGCCATCTTGAGAAAATCCGGCAGTGTCGGCCACAGCCAGGGCCGCACCAGGAATTCCACGCTGGGGTGGACGGCATGGGTGATGCCGGCAAGGTGGAACACGCCGGCAACGACAGCGGCGCCAACCAGATAGGCGCCGTTCTGATAGAAGGCCATGACGGTCGACGATTCGGTGTCGCCGATCTTGCGGGCCATGAGTTGCGAGAAGCCATAGAGCGCCGCCGAGCCCAGCGACAGGAGTGCTGCCATGTCGAACAGTCCGGTGCCGGGGCGCAGCATCACGAGCACGCCAAGCAACCCGATCAACACGGTCGCCAGCGTCTGCCACGAGACGCGCTCGCCGAGATACGGCCCGGCCAGCGCCATGATGAACAGCGGCGCCATGAAATAGAGCGCCACCGCATCGGCCAGCGGCAGAGCGGCGATTGCCAGATAGTAGACCGTATAGGAGGTGAACTGGATGAAGGCGCGCATGGTCAGCATGCCGAATCGCTTCGACAGGATCGCCCGCAGGCCGACATCGGCATGGACCAGAACAATCAGGATCGGCAGAGCGACGATCGAGCGGATCGCCATCACTTCGGTCACCGGATAGCCGCTCGATACGGCTTTGACGAGCGGGTCCTGCAGCGAGAAGACCAGCACGCCCAGGCACAGGCTCAGGATGCCGCGCACCATCCGATTCTGCATCTGCATCCAAGCTCCTGCGTATACGATCCGAAGCTGTCGCTTGCGGGTAAAAAGAACCCGCCACCGTTTCGGGCAGCGGGCACGAGTGAGGACTCTTGATTGGTCCGCGGCTGATTTCGCAGCCGCATATCCAATGGGTGAGGCCACTATCATCCTGGGTTTGACATGTTGCAAACGAATTGAAATGATACCAGCGATCAAATTTCCTTATGGCTGATTTCATGCGACCGACCCTCGACAGCGACCTCCTGCGCACCTTCGTGGCAATTGCGGAGGCGGGCAATTTCACCAGGGCAGCGGAGCAGGCCGGCCGCACTCAGTCTGCGGTATCGATGCAGATGAAGAAGCTCGAAGAGCTGATCGGCGACAGCTTGTTCGAGCGCGGTTCGCGCGGCGTCGCGCTGACGCGGCGCGGCGGCGAACTCATCGTCAATGCCCGCCGCATCGTCTCGCTGCTCGATGAGACGGCGGCTTCGATGGCGGCGGCGCCGCTTGGCGGGCCGGTGCGCATCGGCATTCCGGAGGAGTATGGCCACGCTATCCTGTCGCGCGCGCTCGGTGCGTTTTCGAAGCGTCACACGCAGGTCGAGGTCACGGTGCGCTATGCGCATTCAGGGGCACAGATAGCGGCGCTCGCCGCCGGAGAACTCGATCTGTGCGTAGTGTTCGAATGGCAGGATCCTGCCGGCGGCGAAGTGCTGATGCACGATCCGACCGTGTGGGTGACATCGACCCTGCACCATATGCATGAGGAGCAGCCTGTGCCGATCGCGCTCTACAACCGGGCCGGCTGGTGCAAGGACTTCGCCATCAAGTCACTGGAGCAGCGCAATCTTGCCTATCGTGTCGCCTATACCAGCGACACCACTGGCGGCCTCAAGCTCGCCGTCACCTCCGGACTGGCGATCGCGCCGATTTCGCGCAGCAACATCCCAAGCGGCTGTCGCGAACTGACGGCCGCGGACGGGTTCGGCGACATCGATTCCTCGAATGTGGTGATGCACCGCAACCCCAATGCCTCAGGTGAGGCGATCGACGGCATGCAGGAGGCAATCCGCGAAGCGTTCGTCAACAGGCAGGATCAACCCGCGGCATCCTCGTAGAAATGCAGGCGGTTGCCGAATGGGTCGGCGACCGATACCTCACGGGTCTTCCATGGCGTCTCTTCCAGGCCCGGCCTGGCGAAGCGGTATTTTTTGCCGATCAGTTCGCGATGCAGTGCGGTGATGTCCTCGACCTTGATGCGCATGGCAATGCCGGGTGCACCGTCGCCGTGATGTTCGCTGAGATGCAGGACGCAGCCGTCGCGGCCGACCGCCATGTAGAGCGGTGCGTCGTCTTCGAAGCGATGTTCCCACTGCACCTCGAAACCGAGGAAGCCGACATAGAATTCACGCGCCTTGGCAATATCGAAGATGCGCAGGATGGGGGTGACGGCGCCAAGTTTGGGCATGGTGGTGCAACCGTTCGAGAGGGTCTTCAGGTGGGGTGGAGGCGGGGCGGCAATCCCTATGTCTTGTCGCAATTCCGGACGGAAAACCGCTTCACACCTTTCTTGAAATTGCTCTATTTCAACTCCAGCAGCCGTTCCAGATAACTGCGTTCGATGTCGGGGCTCAGCGCGTTGCCGAGCCGCTTGCGGATCGCTTCCAGAATCTGACGGGCACGCTGCACGTCGATCTCGTCGGGCACCTTCACCGAATCGCCGAAGTCGGGACCCTGGCTGGCGCGCGGCCGGCCGAGCGGATCACGATCGGCGTTCTGCTGGCGACCGCCTTTCTCGCTGCCGCCCTGGTCGCCTTGCATGGCTTGCATCTGCTTCATCATGTCCTTGGCGCCCCTGCGCAGCGCTTCCAGCGCCCGGCCCTGATGGCCGACGGCCGCATCGCCTTCGCCCTCGCCGAGCGCCTGTTCGGCATTGCCCATCGACTTGCCGGCCTCGCCAAATCCTTCGTTGGGCTGCATGCCCATGCCTTCAAGGCCCTTCTTCAGCTGCTCGAGGTCGCTTTTCAGCTGGCCCTGACCTTGCTGCAACTGCTTCAGCGCATCTGCGAATTCCTGCGGTGTCATCGGCTTCGGCTGGCCGCCCTCGTTCGGCTTGCCGTTTTCGCCGGATTGACCTTGTTGCTCGTCCTGGCCGAGCTGTTCGTCGCGGTTCTGTCCGCGCTGGCGTTCGCCGCGCTGCATCTGGTCCATGCGGAAGGTATCGTTCATCATCTCCTGCTGGCGGCGCAGGATATCGCCGAGCTTGTCCATCTGCTGGCGCATCTCGCTGTCCTGCTGGCCGCCTTGCTGCTGCCGGCCGGCCTGCAGATTGTTCATCATGTCCTGAAGTTGCGACAGCAATTCCTGCGCCTTGTCGCGGTCGCCCGACTTCGCCAGATTCTCGATCTGGTCCATCATGCGGTCGATATCGCTCTGGCGCAGTTCCTGCCCGTTCTGCTGCATTTGCGGGGCGTTGGGATTCTGCTTGGCGCGCTCCGCGAATTCCTGCAGGAACTGGTTCATCGCCTCGCGCAGTTCCTTCATCGCCTTTTCGATTTCAGCGTCGCTGGCACCATTCTTGATGGCGTCCTGCAGTGCCTGCTGCGCCTGGCGCAGCCGCTTTTCCGCGGCCGAGAGGTTGCCTTCCTCGATGCCGAGCGCAATTTCCCAGAGATAGGAGACCTCGTTGCGCAATTGATCGTCGCTGTCGGCCATCTTCAACCGGCTGCGGGCGCTCATGATGGCGAGATAGTGGGACATGTTGTCGAATGTGTCTTCCGGCCGCAGCGTGATGGCGTCCATCAGGTCGAGCACGCGCGGCTTGGTATTGGCGTCGAGCGCGAGCAGGCGGCGCTGCTCGATCACGGCCCGTGCCAGCGGATTGGCGAATGGCCGTTCCGGCATCGGCAGCGTCTTGGTTTCGCTCGATGCAGTGTGGCCGGCGTCGTCGGTGGCAACCAGCGTCAGCTTTATGCTGCTGCCGGCCCAGACATGTTCCGTCAGGTCCTTGGAGGTCCTGGCGGCATTCGACTTGCCGCCGCGGCGCGGCAGCGAAAGCGGCATTTCGGGCGGACCATAGAGCGGATGGGCATTCGGTGCCTGTTGATCGGCAAGCGCGAAAACCGCCTTGGCGGTGGCGGCGCCATAGTCGTCGTCGATCTGGTAGTTGAGTTCGAAGGCGCCGTTGGCGGCGCGCTTCGGCTCGCCGACGAAGCGGATCTGCGGCGGCTTGTCGGCTATGACCGCAAAGGCCCAGCGGCCGAGCTGATCCTCGCCCGATGTCAGCGTCAGCGTGCCGTCACCGGTCAGCTTGCCGGTGAACTGGCGTATCTTGGACGGCGTTGCCGGGCTTGCCGCCGGCTTGGCCGTGGCGGCGGCCTGCGGGCCGGCCGGGTCGATGGCGCGGGAATTGCCACTCTTGTCGGCGTAGGCAAGCGTTTCCTCGCCCGAACCGCCGGTCACGCGCAACGAAACATCGCTGCCTTCGGGAATGGTGAAGGTCGGGGTCGCCTGGTTGGCGTCGGCCGTCAGGAAGATCGGCGGCTTGCCGGTGTAGGCCGGTGGCGTCACCCAGGCGTCGATGCGCGGCGGCACGGCATCATGTGCGCCATGGGCTTTGAACCCGTCGCTGATCCTGCCGCCCGTCGGCCCGAAGGAGAAGGCGAAGGCGGTAACGAGCAAAAGTGCTGCCACCGCGCGCAGCCCCCAAGGGTCGCGTTCCGGCACGCGCGTGCGCGGCAGGTCGGCGCCGAGGCTGTCAAGCTTTCCGGCCATGCGCTTCTGGTGCTCGCGCCAGAGCGCCTGCGAGAAGCTGCTTTCCCTGCCGCTAGGCCGGTCGGTCTGCACCAGCACGGGGCTGTGCAGCAATTGATTGGCCGCCTCGATGCGGCGGTCGATTTCGGCGGCACCAGGGATGCGCAAGAAACGCAGCGGGTAGAGCGCGGCCAGTGCCGCGATCGCGAAGGCGGCGACAAGGCCGATGCGCGCCATATCCGGCAGCCGGGTGAAGATACCGAGCCATGAGGCGCTGAGGAACAGGCTGGCGACGATGACGAGCGGAAGCAGCAACGGCCAGCCACGCTCGACCATCATCGAGACCCGCGTCGCCAGCCGGCTCAAGGCGAGGCGCCCGGCCAGGCCGCGGTTGCCGTTGAAGGTGGGTCGTTGCGTCATCGGCCCTTCCTCCTATTTCATCCCGAAAGAACCGGGATGGGACTCTGTCTCCTGCATGATCTGTCCGGAAACCGGATTCCCTTTTGGGGTCATGCTGTGGGCGGGCAGGATAGCCCAAGCCTCACGACTCGAAGAATACCAGCAAACACGGCAAAGGCGAGGCAGTTTGCGAAAACGTGAAGGCCGCCGTTATAGTTCCACCGGTTGCAGCCAGAAAGTTGCGGGGTTGGCATTTGCCCCGCAGACCAGCACCGCGACGCGTTCGCCCGGCACCGGCGCATAGCGGCCGGACAGGATCGCGGCAAAGGCGGCGGCGCCACCCGGCTCGGAGATGATGCGCACCCGGTTCCACAGCGCCTTTTGCGCGGCGATGATGTCGTCGTCGCTGACCAGGATCGAGCGTTCGACAAAGGCCTCGGCGATCGGGAACATCATCTCGCCGACACGCTTTGGCGCCAGCGAATCGGCGGCGATGCCCTCTGCTGGCGCATCGACGGGGTGCCCGGCTTCAAACGCCCGGTAAAGCGTCGGCGCCCCTTC
This sequence comes from Mesorhizobium sp. M0051, assembly GCF_040323235.1. Classification (NCBI taxonomy): domain Bacteria; kingdom Pseudomonadati; phylum Pseudomonadota; class Alphaproteobacteria; order Hyphomicrobiales; family Phyllobacteriaceae; genus Mesorhizobium; species Mesorhizobium sp. M0051. Next base: position 65,568 of record NZ_JAMYUT010000014.1, on the reverse strand, counting down.
CGGCTCGACGGCGACGATGCGGATGCGGCCGGCAAACCAGGCAGCGATGCCGCCGATCAAGCCGCCGCCGCCGACAGCGACCAGCAGCGTGTCGATGTCGGGCAAATCGCCCTCGATTTCCAGCCCGAGCGTGCCCTGGCCGATCAGCGTCTCCTGTTGGTTGAAGGCATGGATCTGCAAGGCGCCGGTTTCCTCGGCGAAGCGTTCGCTGGCGGCCAGTGCCTCGGCATAGCGGGCGCCGCCGACAATCAGATCGGCGCCGTAGGAGCGGATCCGCTCCAGTTTGGCCGGCGGACTCACTTCTGGAACGAAGATGGTCGCCTTGTGGCCAAGCCGCATGGCGGCATAGGCGACGGCAGCACCATGGTTGCCGCCCGACGCGGCGACGACACCGGCCTCGGGAACCGGCCGTTCCAGGAGATTGGTGAAGGCGCCGCGTGCCTTGAACGAGCCGGAGTGCTGCAGGCATTCGAGCTTCAGGTCGATCGTCAGCGGCGGCCGGTCGAAGTCGGCCATGTCGACGCGCAGCACCGGTGTGCGCCTGATATAGGGGCGGATGCGCGGTTCCATCGCGGCAATGCGCTCGCGTGTGACGGTGTTGCCGTTCGCCATGATCTGCTCCCTGTGACGGGTAAGTATGTTTCCGACACCTCTATGCGAGCCAATCGGGCACGGAATCCAGCCCGATCAGGTCGTCATAGGTCAGGCGCGGACGCACGACGTGGAAGCGGTCGCTATCAACCAGCACCTCCGGCACCAGCAGGCGAGTGTTATAGGTGCCGGCCTGCACCGCGCCATAGGCGCCTGCGGTGAAGACGGCAATCAGGTCGCCGGCCTTCAGCCTGGGCAGATCGCGGTCGAGGCCGATATAGTCGCCGGTCTCGCAGACCGGGCCGACCACGTCGGCCATCATGCGCGGCGCGTCGGCAGGCGGCTGGACGACCGGACGGATGTCGTGGAAAGCATCGTAGAGCGTCGGCCGGATGAGATCGTTCATGGCGGCGTCGACGACCAGGAAGTTCTTGGCGTCGCCCTCCTTCACGAAGATCACTTCCGAGACGAGGATGCCGGCATTGCCTGATATCAGCCGGCCCGGCTCGAACATCACCTTCAGCCCGAGCTTGGTGACATGCTTCCTGACGATCTGGGCATAGGCATCGGGGAGGGGCGGCGGGTTGTTGTCGACGCGGTAGGGAATGCCGAGGCCGCCGCCGAGATCGATATGCTCGATGGCATGGCCGTCAGTGCGCAGCGCGCCGACCAGATCGACAAGCAGGGCGAAGGCGTCGTCGAAAGGCTGCAGCTCCGTGATCTGGCTGCCGATATGGGTGTCGATGCCGGTGATCTTGATGCCGGGAAGCTTTGCCGCGCGGGCGTAGACTTGACGCGCCCGCTGCCACGGAATGCCGAACTTGTTCTCGGCCTTGCCGGTGGAAATCTTCTTGTGGGTCTTGGCGTCGACATCGGGATTGATGCGCAGCGAGATCGACGCCACCTTGCCAAGCGCCACGGCTCGGGCCGATAGCAGCTCGAGTTCAGGCTCGGATTCGACGTTGAAGCACAGGATGCCGGCGGCAAGGGCAAAGTCCATTTCGCGCGCGGTCTTGCCGACGCCCGAAAACAGGATCTTGCCGGCCGGGATGCCGGCGGCCAGCGCCCGGCGCAATTCACCTTCCGAAACCACGTCGGCGCCGGCGCCGAGCTTCGCCAGCGTCCGCAGAACGGCCTGGTTGGAATTGGCCTTCATGGCATAGCAGACCAGCGCGTCGAGCCCGGCAAAGGCCTGCGCGAACACCCGGTAGTGCCTGGTCAAGGTGGCCGTCGAATAGCAGTAGAACGGCGTGCCGACCTGTGCGGCGATATCGGGGATCGCCACGTCCTCGGCATTCAGCACGCCGTCGCGGTAGTCGAAATGGTTCACGAGAGTGGTTCCGGGAAGTTGGAGCGCGATGAGATCGGGTTTAGAAAGACCAACCCCAGCCTCATCGGTTCTAGATCAGCGGGTCGAGGATGAACTTCTTGTCCACGACCGGTTTTTCCGGCTCCGGCGGCACAGGCTGATGGGCCTTGGAGGCATCCTTGCGCGCTTGCACGGCTGCCTCATAGGGCGTGTCGAGACCGGCCCTCCTGCCGCAGGCCGAAACGGCCGCCATCGCCACCAGAAGCGCGAGCGTCACCAAAATCCTGCTTCCGGTCATCGATCCATCCGTCTGAAACTTTTGCCAGCCGCCGCTTTTAGCCGAGTTCTCGGCGTATTGCACCCCGAGATATTGCTGGCTGCAATATGAGCGATATTGCTGGCCGCAATATCCGGCATCACGCTTTCGCCAGTCGCTTTTTCCAGGCGCGGATCTGCTTCCTCACTTCTGACGGCGCCGTGCCGCCGAAACTGGTGCGGCTCTTGACCGAGTTCTGCACAGCCAGCACCGAAAATATGTCCGCCGTGATGCCGGGATTGATCGACTGCAAATCCTCCAGCGAAAGCCTCTCCAGCCCGACCTTCTTCTCTTCGGCCAGCGCCACCGCCCGGCCGGTGATATGATGTGCCTCGCGGAATGGCAGGCCGAGCGTGCGCACCAGCCAGTCGGCAAGATCGGTCGCTGTCGCGTGGCCGGAGCCGGCGGCCTTTTTCATCGCGGCGGCGTTGACCGTCATGTCCGAAACCATGCCGGTCATCGCCGCCAGCATCAGGTCGAGCGTCTCGGCGGCGTCAAACACCGATTCCTTGTCTTCCTGCATGTCCTTACCGTAGGTCAAAGGCATGCCCTTCATCACCGTCAGCAGGCCGACCAGATGGCCGGTGACGCGGCCGGTCTTGCCGCGCACCAGTTCGGCGGCATCGGGGTTCTTCTTTTGCGGCATGATCGAGGAGCCGGTGGAAAACGAGTCCGACAACCTGACGAAGCCGAACTGCGGCGTCGACCAGATGATGATCTCCTCGGCCAGCCGCGACAGATGCGTGGCGCAGATCGCCGCCATGCCGAGGAACTCCAGCGCGAAATCGCGATCAGAGACGCTGTCCAGCGAATTGCGCATCGGCTCGCGGAAGCCGAGCGCCTTGGCGGTCCGGTAGCGGTCGATCGGGAAGCTGGTGCCGGCGAGGGCCGCGGCGCCGAGCGGGCTTTCGTCCATCCGCTCGATCGCATCGCGCACGCGCGACAGGTCACGCGAAAACATTTCGACATAGGCCATGCAGTGATGGCCGAAGGTCACCGGTTGCGCCGCCTGCATATGGGTGAAGCCCGGCATCACCGTCGCCGCATGCTCCTCGGCCCGCTCCAGCAGCGCCTTGATCAGCCCTTTCAACGCCTCGGCGACGCGAAAGCACTCGTCCTTGACCCACAACCTCAAATCCACCGCCACCTGGTCGTTGCGCGAGCGTGCGGTGTGCAGCCGGCCGGCGGCCGGGCCGATCAGGTCGGCAAGGCGGGCCTCTATGTTCATGTGGATGTCTTCGAGCCGGGTCGAGAACTCGAAGCTTCCGGCCTCGATCTCATTCAGGATCGTGTTCAGCCCGTGAGCGATTTTTTCTTGATCGGCCGCCGAAATAATGCCCGTCTGCGCCAGCATCTCGCTATGGGCGATCGAGCCTTTGATGTCCTGCGCATAGAGTTTTCGGTCGAAGGAGATCGACGCGTTGATCGCTTCCATGATCGCGGCCGGACCCGAGGCAAAACGTCCGCCCCACATCTGGTTGCTGGTCTTCTTGTCGCTCATGGCTATAACCCGTGATTCGGAGCACTTCTGAGAAAATGGCAGACGGTAATAAATTCTTCCCGGCCCCGCGCCTGATCCTCGCCGCCTTGGTGGCGGGCGCGCTGGCCGGCGCGGTCGCGGTATATGTCAGCGAGAGCCGGTCTGGCAACAATGCACCGGCACAAGCAGCCGTCGGTGACAGCAAGGACGATGTCGCCTGCGCCGCCAAGAGCGACCGTGCCAAAAAGATCGCGGCCTCGGCCACCGGTGAAGTCGCTGCACTGTTGCCGGCCGATCCGCCGCAATCCTTGAAAAGCCTCGCCTCTAACGGTCCGGACGGCAAGCCGATGACGCTTGCCGACCTTGCCGGCAAGACCGTGCTGCTCAATCTCTGGGCGACATGGTGCGCGCCGTGCCGTGCCGAAATGCCGGCGCTCGATGCACTGCAGAAGGAAAAGGGCAGCGACGCCTTTCAGGTGGTCGCCGTCAATGTCGATGCCGGCGACGATGTGAAGCCGAAGAAGTTCCTCAGGGATACCGGCGTCGCGACGCTCGGCTACTACAGGGATTCGACGATGGCGCTGTTCAACGACCTCAAGAAGCGCGGCCTGGCGCTCGGCCTTCCCGTCACCATGCTGATCGACGGCGAGGGCTGCCTGCTCGCCCATATGAACGGCCCGGCCGAATGGTCGGGGCCGGATGCCAGGAGACTGGTCGAGACGGTGCTCAAACCCGAAAGCCTTTAGAGCAACTCACCGTTTCACGGCTGCTGCAGCTGTAATCAGCATTGTCATACCCGAAAACCAGCTTGGCGGAGCCCGGTCCTGAAGACGGTCCCTGCGCTGTTCGTTGTCGCGCTAAGTCGGCTAACGCCATTGCTTTGCCGTAGTCTGTTACGGGGAGGCGAGCATTGCTTCAGGCAGAGATGAAGTTCATCGATCTGCAACAAAGCCGTTGTCTGATTGTCATGACCGACACATATTGCCTGTGCGGGAGTGCCCCTTTCGCCAATGACAAACGGGAGATGAAACATGAAGTCCTTCGGCTTCGCGGCCGGTGTTGCCGCCACCTTTACGCTGCTTTCCACCGCCTCCGCTTTTGCTGTCACGCAGATCAGCTGGTGGCACGCCATGACTGGCGCCAATGCCGAGGTCGTCGACAAGATCTCCAAGGATTTCAATGCCAGCCAGAGCGATTATGAGCTCGTTCCGGTGTTCAAGGGCACGTATCCCGAGACGCTGAATGCCGGCATCGCCGCCTACCGCGCCGGCCAGGCGCCCGACATTATCCAGGTGTTCGACGTCGGCACCGGCGTGATGATGGCAGCCGAAGGCGCAATCAAGCCGGCAGCCGATGTATTGACCAGCGCTGGAATGACCTTTGACAAGAGCCAATACCTGCCAGGCATCGTCGGCTATTATTCGAAGCCGGACGGCACCATGCTGTCCTTCCCCTACAACTCCTCTTCGCCGATCCTTTATTACAACAAGGACATCTTCCAGAAGGCTGGTCTCGACGTCGGCAGCCCACCCAAGACCTGGAATGAGGTGTGGGAAGATGCCAAGAAGATCAAGGCGAGCGGCGCGGCCGCCTGCGGCTACACCTCGACCTGGCTGACCTGGATCCATCTGGAGAATTTCGCTGCCTGGAATGATGTGCCATGGGCCACCCAGCAGAATGGCTTGGCCGGCGGCGATGTCGAACTCAAGATCAATGCGCCGATTTTCGTCAATCACTTCCAGGCGCTCGCAGACCTCGCCAAGGACGGCACCTTCAAATATGGCGGGCGCACCTCCGAAGCCAAGCAGATCTTCCTTGCTGGCGAATGCGGGATCATGACCGAATCCTCCGGCGGGCTCGGCGATATCGTCAAGTCCGGCATGAATTACGGCATCGGCCAATTGCCCTATGACAGCGACGCCAAGGGCGCGCCGCAGAACACGACGCCGGGTGGCGCCAGCCTGTGGGTTTTCGCGGACAAATCCGACGAGGAATACAAGGGAGTGGCTGCTTTCTTCGCCTATTTGTCGAAGACCGACGTGCAGGAGTACCTGCACCAGAAGTCGGGCTATTTGCCGGTAACGCTGGCGGCCTATGAAGCGACCAAGAAATCCGGTTTCTATGACAAGAACGTCGGTCGCGAGACCCCGATCCTGCAGATGACGGGTAAGGCGCCGACCGACAATTCGAAGGGCGTACGTCTGCCGAATCTGCCGCAGGTGCGCGATATCCAGAACGAGGAGTTCGAGAAGATGCTCGCCGGCCAGCAAACCGCGCAGCAGGCGCTCGACAATGCGGTCACACGCGGCAATGCCGCGATCAAGGAAGCGCTGGGGAACTAAAGCGGGCGCAAAAGTCCTTGTTCTACTGCGCACCCACCGTCCTGTCAGGGATCTCCCCCCGGAGAGGGGGAGATTTGCTGTGATTTCGCCAATTGTCGATGCTGCCGAATCCGAAACGTCCATCAATGCCACCTTTGACAGAGAAGGGCACCATATGGTGCCACCCGACTAACCAGCCCGGAGTGGCTCCTTGACCCCTCGCGTCGTCTTTCCCAACAAGGTCCTCCCCTACCTCTTGGTGGCACCGCAACTTGCCATCACGCTCGTCTTTTTCTACTGGCCGGCCGGTCAGGCGTTCTATCAGTCCATGCTCAGGCAGGACCCGTTCGGACTGAGGACCAGGTTCGTCTGGTTTGCCAATTTCAGGAAGGTGCTTGCCGATCCAGCCTACCTCAACTCGATCAAGGTGACGGTGGTGTTTTCCCTTGCGACCGCTATCGTCGCCATGTGCGTGGCACTCCTGCTCGCGGTCATGGCAGAGAAGGTGGTGCGCGGCAAAGGTCTTTACCGCACGCTGTTGATCTGGCCCTACGCGGTGGCGCCGGCGATTGCCGGTATGCTGTGGCTGTTCCTCTTCAATCCGTCGATCGGGTCGCTGGCCTACATGCTGAGAAGTTTCGGCATCGCCTGGGATCCGCTGCTCAACGGCACCCACGCCATGATCCTGCTGGTGTCCGCCGCTGCCTGGAAGCAGATCAGTTACAATTTCCTGTTCTTCGTCGCAGGCCTGCAGGCGGTGCCGAAAACCTTGATCGAAGCGGCGGCCATGGACGGGGCCGGCGAGACCAAGCGATTCTGGACCATCGTCTTCCCGCTGCTTGCGCCGACGACCTTCTTCCTGCTGGTCGTCAACACCGTCTATGCCCTGTTCGACACGTTCGGCATCGTCCATGCCGTCACCGGCGGCGGTCCGGGCAAGGCGACTGAGACGCTGGTTTACAAGGTCTACAATGACGGCTTCGTCAATCTGATCCTCGGTGACTCGGCGGCGCAGTCGGTCATCCTGATGATCATCGTGATCTCGCTCACCGCCATCCAGTTCCGCTACGTGGAACGCAAAGTCCATTACGGCTGAGGCAAGCGATGATCGGTCAGTCCTCGTCTCGCATTTTCCTCGCCCATGCCGTGCTCATCCTCGGCATATTGATCGTCGCCTTCCCGATCTACTACACATTCGTTGCCTCGACGCAGACGCTGCAAACGATCCTTAAGCCGCCATTGCCGCTCCTGCCCGGCGATCAGTTCTGGAACAATTATAGCGAAGCGCTGTTCGGCGGTGTCGGCCGCATCGGCGGCGTCAGTGTCGGTCGATTGCTGCTCAACACCACGGTCATGGCGCTCGGCATCGCGGTGGGGAAGATTTTCATCTCGATCCTGTCGGCATATGCGATCGTGTTCTTCCGTTTTCCGCTGCGGATGGTCTTCTTCTGGCTGATCTTCATCACCCTGATGCTTCCCGTTGAGGTGCGCATCCTGCCCACCTACAAGGTGATGGTCGATCTCGGCATGATCGACACCTACGCCGGCCTGATCATCCCGCTGATCGCCTCGGCCACCGCCACATTGCTGTTTCGACAGTTTTTCATGACAATTCCAGGTGAACTCGTGGAGGCGGCGCGTGTAGACGGTGCAGGGCCGTGGCGCTTCTTCTTCGATATCCTGTTGCCATTGTCGCGCACAAACATTGCCGCGCTGTTCGTCATCCTCTTCATCTATGGCTGGACACAGTATCTATGGCCGTTGCTTGTCACCAACAGCAACAACATGAATACGATCGTCATCGCGCTCAGGAAGATGGTCTCCTTCGCCGATGCCGATACGCAATGGCACCTGGTCATGGTCACAGCGATGCTGGCCATCGTGCCGCCGATCCTGGTCGTGGTGCTGATGCAACGCTGGTTCGTTCGCGGCCTAGTCGATTCCGAAAAGTGAGAAGCTGATGGCGACCGTCGATCTGAAGGACGTTAAGAAGGTCTACCCGAGCGGCTTCGAGGCCGTGAAGGGGGTTTCCATCGCCGTTCCCGACAAGCAGCTTTGCGTGCTGGTCGGCCCATCCGGCTGCGGCAAGTCCACGCTGCTCAGAATGATCGCCGGGCTCGAAACCATCTCCTCGGGAACGGTTGCGATCGACGGCAAGATCGTCAACTCCATCGGCCCGACCGAGCGTGACATCGCCATGGTGTTCCAGAATTATGCGCTCTACCCGCATATGAAGGTCTACGACAATATGGCCTACGGGTTGCGCAACCGCGGCACGCCGAAAGACGAGATCGACAGCCGGGTCCGTTCGACGGCGAAGGTGCTGGAACTTTCAACACTGCTCGACCGACGCCCGCGCGAGCTGTCCGGCGGCCAGCGCCAGCGGGTCGCCATGGGCCGTGCCATTGTGCGCAACCCGCGCGTTTTCCTGTTCGACGAGCCGCTCTCCAATCTCGATGCCAAATTGCGCGGCCAGATGCGGGTCGAGATCAAGAACCTGCAGCGCTCGCTCGGCGTCACGTCGGTCTATGTCACCCACGACCAGCTCGAGGCGATGACGCTGGCCGACATCCTCGTTGTCATGAATGCCGGACTGGTCGAGCAGATGGGGGCGCCGCTCGACGTCTACGAGAAACCGGCTTCGACGTTCGTCGCTTCCTTCATCGGCGCGCCGCCGATGAATCTCCTGGCGTTGACCGCAGGCTCCTCGGGCCCGATGCTAGCTGACGGCACGGCGATTGCCTTCGCGCCTGAGCAGGCAAGAGCCGCGACAGTCGGTTTTCGGCCCGAGGATGCCGACGTTACCTTCAATGCGGAGGCGCCGTCCGGCGCACTCGTCCTGCCGGCGCTGGTCGCGGCCGTCGAACCGGTAGGTGCCGAGAGTTTTCTTCACTGTGCCGCGGGTGGCAGCAGCATCATCGTGCGTGTCGCTGGTCGCGCGACCGCTACGGTCGGCAATCAGTTGCGCGTGGTTGCCAAGGCAGAAAAGCTGCATTGGTTCGATCACGCCGGAAAGCGCGTCGGCTAATCCGAACGATATGTCCTACGCGTCGGCGTTCAGGCAAAGACATGCGCCTTTCCCGACACGGTCAGCCGGACGATCTCGCCGACCGCCGGCGCGTCCATGCCCGGTTTGCGCAGCACCAGCGGCGTGTTGCCGATCGCGGCCGCATCGGGCGGATCGGCGTTGTTCAGAAGCCGCACCGCGACCGTGCACATCGAGCCGGCGAATTCCGATTCCGTCACTTCGCCGAACAGCATGTCCGAAGTGCCCGACATGCCCTCGCGCGACGTTCTTTTCAGCGCGATCTGCTCCGGCCGCAGCATGATGCGGGCAACGTCGCGGCTGTCGTTGGTGTCGACCGCGATGCGGCCGAGCGGCGAGCTGGCGAAGCCAGCGGATATCTTTGCCGGCAGGATGATGGCGTCGCCGAGGAATTCGGCGATCATCCTGTCCTTCGGCTTGAAATAGAGTTCGCGTGGCGTACCGATCTGCGAGAACTTGCCGTCGCGCATCACCGCGACCTGACTGGCGAAGGACAGCGCTTCGGCCTGGTCGTGCGTCACCAGGATGGTCGTGATGCCGGCGGTTTCCAGAAGCTCGGCCACCGCCTTGCGCATCGAGGCGCGCAGGCCGGTATCGAGCGCCGAGAACGGCTCGTCAAGAAGCATCAGCCTGGGCTTCATCGCCATGGCGCGGGCCAGCGCAACGCGCTGCTGCTGGCCGCCGGAGAGTTCGTGCGGGCGGCGTTTGAGGATCGCCTTGTCGAGCCCGACGATATAGGCGAGCTCGACGATGCGCTCGGTGCGCTTTTCTTCGCCACGCGCCATGCCGAAGCCGATATTGTCGCCGATGGTCAGATGCGGGAACAGGGCGCCGTCCTGCGCCACCACGCCGATGCCGCGGCGATGTGCCGGCACGGCACCGTCACCATTGGCCAGAACCTCGCCGTCGAGCATGATGCGGCCCCGATCCGGGGCCTCGAAGCCGGCGATCAGCCGCAGCAGGGTCGTCTTGCCGCAGCCCGATGGGCCGACAATCGCCGTGCGGCTGCCACTGGCGACGCTGAGGTCGACGCCAGCAAGCGCCGCGACCGGGCCGTAATGCTTGTGCAGGCCGCTGATCTCGAGAAAGCTCATCGTCCGGCCATCCGTTTCGACTGGACATAAAGCAGCCAGGTCAAGGGAAGCGACATGGCCACCATGATGAAGGCGTAAGGTGCCGCAGAGGCATAATCAATCTCGCTGCTGTAGGACCAGAACGCCATCGCCAGCGTGCGGGTGCCGTTCGGCGCCAGCATCTGGGTGGCGGTCAGTTCGTTCATGATGCCGAGTGCCACGAGCGCCATGCCGGCTGCTGCACCTGGCGCCGACAGGCGGATCGTGGTCGACCACAGCGCCTGCAGCGGCGGCCGGCCGAGGCTGGAAGCTGCCCGTTCGAGTTCGACAGGTGCCTGCGCGATCGACGCGCGCAGGCTGACCAGCGCGCGCGGCAGGAACATCAGCGCATAGGCCATCAGGATGGTGAACAGGGTCTGGTAGAGCGGAAACGCGATGCGCACGGTGATGGTGACCAGCGCCAGCGCAATGACGACCCCCGGCAACGAGCCGACGATGTAGTTGCAGCCCTCCAGCAGGCGCTGCAATGGCCCCGGCGCGCGGATCGAGATCCAGGCCATCGGCATGGCGGCGACCGTGGCGAGCAATGCGCCGGCGAGCGCCAGGAACAGCGTTTGGCCAAGCGCCAGCCCTATCTCGTCGAAGCGCCAGACAGCCGCGCCGCCGGCGGCAAGCCAGCCGCCAATGGTGACGAAAGGCACGCCAAGCGCCAGCAGCGTGGTGACGACAAGCAAGGCCAGGCAAGGTCCGGTGGCCCGTCCGAGGCTTGTGCGCTGCTGATAGCGCGCGGCGCCCGAGCCGACGCGGGCATAGCGCTCCTCGCCGCGCACCAGCACTTCGAGGCCGAGCAGCACGAAACAGCAGCTTACCAGTACGCCGGCCAGCATGTTGGCAGCCGGCCCGTTGAAGGTCGACTGGAACTGGTCGACGATCGCCGTGGTGAAGGTGTCGAAGCGGATGAAGACATAGAGGCCGTACTCAGCCAGCAGATGCAGACCGACCAGCAGCGAGCCGCCGCAGATCGCGAGCCGCAATTGCGGCAGCACGACACGCCAAAACACGCGCCGGGGCCCAAGGCCGAGTGCGGCGGCGGCGTCCTCGAGGGCGGGATCGAGACGGCGCAGCGCCGCCGACACCGGCAGATACAGGAGGGGGAAATAGGCGATCACGGAAATCAGGACGCCGGCCCACAGGCCGTGCAGTCCTGGCACCATGGTGATCCAAGCATAGCTGTGCACGAAAGCGGGAATGGCGAGCGGCGCCACGCACAGCCACGCCCAGAACCGGGCGCCCGGCAGGTTGCTGCGCTCGGTCAGCCAGGCCAGTGCAACCGACAGCACGATGGTGATCGGCACGCAGAGCAGCACCAGCAGGACAGTGTTGACCAGAAGCTCGCCGACACGTGCCCGGAAGACCAGCGCCGAGACGGTTTCCCAGCCGGTCTGCACTGCGATCCAGATGATGAAGGCGAGCGGCAGCAGCGCCAGCAGCGCAACGAAGATAGCGACGATGACCAGCCAAAGCGGTACGCGCCGCCGAGACCTTCGGCCTGTGCCCGAAGGCAGGCCCGAGCGCGCAAGATCGACCGCAGACTGCATCAGGTCAGACGCCACGCCGTTGGCGTCCAGCGGCAGCAATTGAAGGACCGCGATCGCGGTCGGGAACACAGCGTGTCGTCATCGACGAATGCCATCTCGAAAAACAAAATCACTCCCGCGGAAGGCGAATTTCCGCGGGAGCGTGGTCGGTTGTCCTTTTAGGAGGAATGTCAACTAAAGCAAGCCGGCTGCCGTCATCAGGTCGGTGACCTTCTTGGAGTTCAGCCTCGTGGCATCGACCTTTGGCGCCTGCAGATCGGCGAGCGGTACCAGCTTCGGGTTGGACTCCGCACCCTTGCCGACCGCGTATTCGAAGGAATCGCCGGTCTTCAGCACGTCCTGGCCGCCCTTGCCGGTCACCCATTTCAGGAAGGCCTGGGCTTCCTTCGGATGCTTGCTCGAAGCCAGCACACCGCCACCGGAGATCGAAACGAATGCGCCCGGATCCTGGCTCTTGAAATAGTGCAACGCGACATTCTTGCTGTTTTCGCCGGTCTTGGCCTGATCGCCGAAATAGTAATAATGGTAGATCACGCCGCCTTCGATTTCGCCGGCGTTGACCGCCTTCATCACCGTGCTGTTGCCCTTGTAGGCGGTGAAGTTGGTCTTCATCGCCTTCAGCCAGTCCGCCGTGGCGGCCTCGCCCTTGAGCTGCAGCAGCGCACTGACGATGGCCTGGAAATCGGCGCCCGATGGTGAAGCGGCCCAACGGCCCTTCCAGCTCGGATCCGCGAGGTCAAGCATCGACTTGGGTAGCTGGTCGGCGCTTAGCTTGGTCTTGTTATAGGCAAAGACCGTACTGCGCGCCGCGACGCCGACCCATTTGCCGCTGGCCGGCTGATAGTCCTGGGGAACCTGGGCCAGCGTGTCGGCTTCGACCGGCGCGAACAGGCCGGCATTTTCGACCAGCACCATGGCTGGCGAGTTTTCCGTCAGGAACACGTCTGCGGGCGAAGCAGCGCCCTCGGCGACGATCTGGTTCGAGAAATCGCTGTCGCCGCCATTGCGCACGGTTACCTTGATGCCGGTCTCCTTGGTGAAGCCTTCGGCCCACGCCTTGGTCAGGCTCTCGTGCTGGGCGTTGTAAACAATGATGCCATCATCTTCCGCCATCGCCGGACCGGCGAGCAGGATGATTGCCAGCGCGGTGGCGCCGACGAGGGTGGAAAGGGCGTATTTCATGGCATGTCCTCGTTCTGCGGGTCTTCGGTCTGTCAGGGCTGCACCTATCGATACCTGACCGGGATAGTCAACATTGCTTTGCTGATTTTGATCGAGCGCCTGCAAAGTTTCGTGATTTGCCGCTAGTTTGGCTTGGACATTATTTCGCCGGCCACGTAACAAATCAGCGCCGAGACGCGAAAATCGGGGGAGTGAACTCTTGTGAGCGGCAAGAACGAGGCCGAGCTTTCCCGGCTGATGCGGGCCGCGATCGCGGGAGATGAAAGGGCCTATGCCGACTTTCTGCACCGGATTGCCGCGCTGGTGCGCGGTTTTGTCAGGCGCAAGATCGTGCAGGGCGGGGTCGATCCCGAGGATGTCGTGCAGGAAACGTTGCTGGCCATTCATGTGAAACGACATACCTGGCGCCAGGACGCGCCGGTGTTGCCGTGGATCTATGCAATCGCCCGCTTCAAGCTTATCGACGCGTTCCGGCGGCGTGGACGGCGCATCGAGATCGATATCGACGATATCGCCGAGACATTCGCCGAGCCGGAAACGGAAACCGTCAGCGAGCGCGACATCAACCGGGCTTTGGATGGCCTGTCGCCGGCACAGCGCTCGGTGGTCTCAGCCGTATCGGTGGAAGGCCGCTCTATCGGAGAGACGGCGGCAAGGTTCGGTATCAGCGAGACGGCGGTGCGTGTGTCGCTGCATCGGGGACTTGCCGCGATAGCCAAGCGATTCGGGCGGGAATGACATGAGGACGGACGATCTCATCAAGGCGCTGGACGCCGATGCCGGTAGCAAGGCGATGCCGTTGCAATCGGCCTGGTGGATGGCCGCCGGTGCTGCAGCGGTGATCGCCGCCGTCGTTTTCCTGCTGACCATCGGCCCGCGCCCGGACTTCATGGCGGCCGCGCATACGATGCGCTTTCTCTCCAAGTTTGTTTTCACCATCGTGCTTGCCGTCAGTGCCTTTGCCCTGATCCGCGACTTGTCGACGCCGGGAGCTTCGACGCGTCGGGCAATGGCTTGGATGGCCGCGGCGCCGGTGCTGGTAGCCGTGGCGGCGGTTCTGGAGCTTTTCATGGTGCCGGAGGCGCTGTGGGGCACAAGGATGGTCGGCTCCAACATGATGATCTGCATGACATTCATCCCTTTGATCGGGATCGGACCGCTTGCCATCTTCCTGTGGATGCTGCGCTACGGCGCGCCGACACGACCGGTGCTTGCAGGCGCGGTCGCGGGCCTGCTCGCCGGCGGGCTGTCGGCGACCTTCTACGCCGCCCATTGCTTCGACGATTCGCCGCTTTTCGTTGCTACCTGGTACACGATCGCGATCGCTGTACTGGCGCTGCTTGGTGCGCTTGGCGGGCGGTTTTTCGTGCGCTGGTAGTGCGTCACCGCGAACACGGCACGTGCTCACCAATCCTTGATCATCCCGGCAACTGTTTGTCGGTCTCGATCAGAACCGGTCCCGAAAAGAGCCTGCTGCTGACGCGAATCTGATCAGCGCGTCGGAACGGGATGCTCGCCGCGATAGTCGTAGAAGCCGCGCCCGGTCTTGCGGCCGAGCCAGCCGGCCTCGACATATTTCACCAGCAGGGGGCAAGGACGGTATTTCGAATCCGACAGGCCGTCGTGCAGCACCTGCATGATCGACAGGCAGGTATCGAGACCAATGAAATCGGCAAGCTGCAGCGGCCCCATCGGATGGTTGGCGCCGAGCCGCATGGCGGTGTCGATGGCGTCGACCGAGCCGACACCCTCATAGAGCGTGTAGATCGCTTCGTTGATCATCGGCAGCAGGATGCGATTGACTATGAAGGCCGGAAAATCCTCCGAGACCGTGATCGTCTTGTCGAGCTGCTTCACAAAGGTCTTGGCCGCCTCGAAGGTCCGGTCCTCGGTGGCGATGCCGCGCACCAGTTCGACCAGCTTCATCAGCGGCACCGGGTTCATGAAATGTATGCCGATGAACCGCTCCGGCCGGTCGGTTTGCGCGGCAAGCCGCGTGATCGAGATCGACGAAGTGTTGGTCGCCAGGATGGCTTCGGGATTGAGCTGCGGACAGAGCTGGGCGTAGATCTTGCGCTTGACGGTCTCGTCCTCGGTCGCCGCCTCGATCACCAGATCGGCGCCGGCAAGATCCGCCATCGCTGGCGCGGAAGAGATGCGCGCCATCGCTTCGTTGCGCACCTTCTCTTCGAGCTTGCCGGAACCCACCTGGCGGGCCATGTTGCCGCTGATGGTGGCGATGCCCTTCTCGATGCGGTCGGGCGATATATCGTAGATCAGCACCTTGTAGCCCGAAAGCGCGGAGACATGGGCGATACCTCCGCCCATCTGGCCCGCGCCGATGATGCCGATCGTCTCGATCTTGCTCATTACACCGATCCCGTCAAAATGCCTTTGCGGCCTGCTTTTTGTGCGGTGCAAACTAAAAGGGCGGGGCGACTTCGTCTACCCCGCCCTCACTATTTAATACGCTTTGGCAGAAAGCGTCAAAGCGCCTTTTGCAACTCCGGCAGGATGACGAAGAGATCGCCGACGAGGCCGTAGTCGGCAACCTGGAAGATCGGCGCCTCCTCGTCCTTGTTGATGGCGACGATGACCTTCGAATCCTTCATGCCGGCGAGGTGCTGGATGGCGCCGGAGATGCCTACCGCGATGTAGAGATCGGGGGCGACGACCTTGCCGGTCTGGCCGACCTGCCAGTCGTTCGGCGCATAGCCGGCATCGACGGCGGCGCGCGAAGCGCCGACGGCGGCACCGAGCTTGTCGGCGACCGGCAGGATGACTTCCTGGAACTTCTCTGCCGAGCCGAGAGCGCGACCACCAGAGATGATGATCTTGGCCGAGGTCAGTTCCGGACGGTCGGTCTCCGAAAGCTTGTTTTCGACGAAGGAGGACAGGTCGGGATTGGTCGCCGCCTTGACGGTCTCGACCGCCGCCGAGCCGCCTTCGGGGGCAGCCTGGAAGGAGGCGGTGCGGACAGTGATCACCTTCTTGGCGTCGCTCGACTGCACCGTCTGGATGGCGTTGCCGGCATAGATCGGCCGCTTGAAGGTGTCGGGCGATACCACTTCGATGATTTCGGAGACCTGCGCGACGTCGAGCAGGGCAGCCACGCGCGGCGCGACATTCTTGCCCGACGAGGTCGCCGGCGCGATGATGGTGTCGTAGGCGCCTGCCAGCGACACGACCAGTGCCGCTGTCGGTTCGGCGAGACGCTCGGCGAGTTCGTCGGCTTCCGCGAGCAGCACCTTGGTGACGCCCTTCAGCTTGGCGGCAGCATCGGCTGCGCTCTTGGCGCTCTTGCCAGCCACCAGCACATGCACGTCCGAACCGATCTGCAGGGCCGCCGACAGCGCCTTGGCGGTCTGGTCGGAAAGGGTGGCGTTGTCGTGTTCGGCAATCAGAAGAATAGCCATTGATGATATTCCTGACTTTCGTTTCGCGGCTCCCTGAAATCCGGTCAGGCCGAGTCGAAAACGGTTGGTTTCGAGAACCGGAGCGGAGCGTACTTCAGTACGTGAGCACCGGAAGCGGAGAAACCGGCCGTTTGCAGGCCGGCCTCATCGGATTTCCTAGAGCACGCCGGCTTCGTTCTTCAGCTTGTCGACCAGTTCGGCGACGCTCTTGACCTTGACGCCCGCCTTGCGGCCACCTGGCTCCTCGGTCTTGATGACCTTGAGGCGCGGCTTGACGTCGGCTCCGTAGTCGGCGGGCGATTTCTCGTCGAGCTGCTTCTTCTTTGCCTTCATGATGTTGGGCAGCGAGGCATAGCGCGGCTGGTTGAGGCGAAGGTCGGCGGTCACGATCGCCGGCATCTTCAATTCCACGGTCTGCAGGCCGCCATCGACTTCGCGCGTCACCTTGGCCTTGTCGCCGTCGAGCACGACCTTGGAAGCGAAGGTGCCCTGCGCCCAGCCCAGAAGCGCCGCCAGCATCTGGCCGGTCTGGTTGGAATCGTCGTCGATCGCCTGCTTGCCGAGGATGACGAGGCCGGGCTGCTCTGCCTCGACCACGCCCTTCAGCACCTTGGCGACGCCGAGCGGCTCGGTCTGCTCGTCGGTCTTGACCAGAATGGCGCGGTCGGCGCCCATGGCGAGCGCGGTGCGCAGGGTTTCCTGCGCCTGCTGCGGGCCGATCGACACGACGATGATCTCTTCCGCCTTGCCGGCTTCCTTCAGCCGGATTGCTTCTTCCACAGCGATCTCGTCGAACGGGTTCATCGCCATCTTGACGTTGGCGAGTTCAACCGCCGAACCATCGGCCTTCACGCGAACCTTCACATTCGCATCCACAACCCGCTTCACGGGCACAAGGATCTTCATTTGCCTGTCACCTCTCTTGAGATAGTTGGGCGCGCCTATAGCAGCCTGCGCCCCTGCTGAGTTGTCGAAAGCCGACATTCCGGATGGAAATTCTGGTCTTTGACCGCCTTAGGCTGCGGCGGAGACGTTTCCGTAGTTGCGGCAACCCTGCACGTCAATACGCCGCAAGCTGCTCAAATCGGTTCAGTCCGAGCTGGACGCGTTTCCTCGCCCCCAGCGCGGTGTCGCGGCGGGTGGGTCGGGGATCAGCGGTTCCGTAGCAACCGGCTGTTGGGTGGGAGCGCTGGGCGCGACATCTTCGTCAGGGCCTGCAAACAGCGGCACACCGCGGCTGCGCAATATGAGCACCAGAACGGCGCCGGCGATGATGCCGCCGATGTGGCAGGCCCAGGAGATCTGATCCTCGCCGCCGGCGGCAAACATCACCACCTGGAACAGCACCCACAGAATGAGCGGGATGAAGGCCGGAATGCGCAACGGGATGCGGGCAAAGGCCAGCACCCAGACCTTTACTCTGGGATAAAGGATCAGATAGGCGACGACCACGCCGGCGATGGCCCCGGACGCGCCGATCAGCGGCACCTGCGAATCCCAGGCGACGAGCCCCTGGAAGGCCGCTCCCGCAACGGCGCACAACAGGTAGAAGATGAGATAGCGGACGTGGCCGAGCGCATCCTCGACATTGTCGCCAAACACCCACAGGAACAGCATGTTGCCGCCGAGGTGGAAGATGTCGGCGTGCAGGAAGGAATAGGTGAGATAGCTCAGGCTTTCGGGGATGACGACAAAGCGCGGGTCGAGTTCGGCGGTGTCATGCACGACCGAGGGGATGAAGCCGAGGCCAAGCACGGCGGCATTGGAGAAATTCTCGCCGCCGATCGCAGTGGCGAGGTAGACCAGGGCGTTGACCGCGATCAGCCCGATCGTCACATATTGCAGCCTGATGTGCCGCAGCCTGTTGGTATCGTAGAGCGGGATGAACATGCCGCAGGCCCCTTCGGCTTTCGACAATCAGCGGTTCTTGCCCGGAACCCATAACACGTCGGCGTTTCCGTTGTCATTGACCGCCCGGGCGGCGACAAACAGGAAATCCGAGACGCGGTTGATGTATTTCAGTCCGTCGCTGTTGACGTGTTCGTTCGGGTCCTGGGCCAGGGCCACCATCAGCCGTTCGGCCCGCCGTGCCACGGTGCGGGCGAGGTGCAGGGCGGCGGCCGCCGGTGTGCCGCCATTGAGCACGAAGGATTTGAGCGGCTGGAGCCCCTTGTTGAGCAGGTCGATCTCCTTCTCGACCCGATCGGTCTGCACGGCGACGATGCGAAGCGGCTCATAGCCCAGCGGCTTGCCGTCGTCGGGCACGGCGAGATCCGCGCCGAGATCGAATAGATCGTTCTGGATGCGGGAGAGCATGGCGTCGATCGCGGGGTGGCTCGATGCCGTGTGGACCCTGGCGATGCCGATGCAGGCATTGGCCTCGTCGACGGTGCCGTAGGCGTCCACCCGCAGATCGGATTTCAGTCGCCGTTCGCCGGTGCCGAGACCCGTGGTGCCGTCATCGCCGGTGCGGGTGTAGATCTTGTTGAGCTTGACCACGTCGCCTCCCGGCAGCCGATATCTCACTTGCGGGTGAAATACACCGCAAGCAGGATCAGCGCCAGCGCCACGGCCTGCAACAGAACGCGCGTCTGCATCAGCTTGTTCGAGGTGAAGCCGGAACCGCCTCGCATCATGTTGATAAGGCCGCGAACGAGGACGATCACCACGGCGACCATGACCAGGATGGCGAGGATGTTGAAGACGGATGCCATTATTGCGTTTCCAGTTGTTTGGCTTCAGGCTCGCTTGGCGAGCAGGCGATAGAGCATCGAAGCGGGCAGGATGCGTTTGAGCGCCGCACCGATTCTGGCCGGCACTGTTACCACATAGTGCGGGCGCGGGCGCCGCGACAGAAGTGCATGGCGCAGCGCCGCATGAACCACCTCCGGTCCGGGTTTCAAGGCCGATTGACTGCCGCCGGCCCGCAGCCGCTCCAGTTGCGCCGCATAGTCGAGGCGGTGGACTGAAGTCTCGTGCTCGATGTGCTTCAAGAACCAGGGCAGCGCGTTGCTGGCGATTTTCGACTTTACCGGCCCGGGCTCGATCAGAGAGACATGGATGCCGCTGCCGGCCAGTTCCTGGCGCTGGCAGAGCATCAAGGCCTCCAAGGCGTGTTTCGATGCCGAATAGGCGCCGCGAAAACGCACTGGCATCAAACCGAGGATCGACGAGCAGTGGACGATGCGGCCGTGCCCCTGGCGGCGCATCACCGGCACCAGCCGGCGGGTCAGGTCATGCCAGCCGAAGAAATTCGCCTCGAACTGCTCCTTGAGCGCGGCAACGGGCAGATCCTCGACGGCGCCGCCTTGCGCATAGGCGCCATTGTTGAACAGGGCGTCGAGCCTGCCGCCGGTGCGGTCGAGCACCGCCGCCACCAGCGCGGCGATGGAATCCGGTTCGCAATAATCGAGATAGAAAGCCTCGATACCGTCGATCTCGAGGGCGGCGATGTCCTGCGGCTTGCGCGCGGTGGCGAACACCCGCCAGCCTTCCGCCTTTAACGCACGGGCGCAATACGCACCAATTCCGGAAGATGCGCCGGTGACGATGATCGGGCGCAACTCTTGCGTTGAACTGTTCGTGGTTTCGCCAAGGGTTGCCATTTGCCGCAATCCCTTCCCATATTCCCGGCGTGGAGACAATTGGAGGGCACGGTTCTTGTTGCGGAAGATCGTTGCACTCAAACGGGTCCTCTACGACGCGCTTGGCCATTTCAACACCGATGACGGCTGGGCGATGGCCAGCCATCTGGCGATCACATCGTTGATGGCCCTGTTCCCATTCCTGATCTTTGCCACGACGCTGGCGAGCTTCCTCGGCGCGCAGGCGTTCTCAGACACGGCCGTGCACCTTGTGTTCGACACCTGGCCCGAGCAGATCGCCAAGCCGATCGCGCGCGAAGTGCTCAATGTGCTGACCGTCAGGCGCACCGATCTCTTGACCTATGGCGTGCTGCTTGCCGCCTACTTCGCCTCGAACGGCATCGAGGCGCTGCGCACGTCGCTCAACCGCGCCTATCGCGTCTCGGAAACGCGCGGCATCATCTACCGCCGGGTGCAGAGCATCATCTTCGTGCTCATCGCAACGGCCGGGTTTCTGGCGATCAGCGTGCTTCTGGTGTTCGCGCCGCTGCTGGCGCGGCTCGCCGAAGCCCATATCGACTGGATCAAGCCCTATATGGGCACCATCACGCTGTGGCGTTATGTGATCGCCTCGGCGGTCATCGTCGGCGGATTGTTCGCCGTCCATTTCTGGTTGCCGGCGGGCAAGCGCCGCCTGGTGTCGATCGTCCCGGGCATCATCTTCACGCTGTCCGGATGGCTTGTCGGCTCGACTGTCTTCGCCACCTATCTCGACCACTTCTCGTCCTACGTGACGACCTATGCCGGCCTCGCCTCGATCATGATCGCCGTGGTCTTCCTCTACATGGTCTCGGCGATCTTCATCCTTGGCGGCGAGCTCAATGCCGCGATCAGCCGCTATCTGGAGGCCCGCGCCCGGGTTGGATGACGGCTGAATTGGAGGATTTGGGAACTGGAGAATTGAAGAATTGAAGAATTGAAGAATTAAAGAAGTGGCACCCAGCACCGGATGGCCCCATTTTCCTCAATTCCTCAATTCCTCAATTCCTCAATTCCTCAATTCCTCAATTCCTCAATTCCTCAATTCCTCAATTCTACAATTCCACCCTTTGTCTGCCGTGCCCGTTGCCAGGCCGACGCCGAATGTGGTGATCGCCATGCCGGCAATCTGCAGCACGTTGAGTTGCTCGTCGAACAAGGCCCAGGCGATGATGGCCGTCACCGCCGGCACAAGATAGAACAGCGAGGCCACTTTCGACATCTCGCCGTCGCGGATCATCACCATCAGCAGGAAGATGGCGCCGAGCGACAGCACCAGCACCAGCCAGGCCATGGCGAAGATCAATTCGCCGTTGATGACGACCGAATGCGTCTCGAAGGCGAGCGAAGCCAGGAGCATCAGCGAGGCGCCGCCGACATATTGCCACATGGTCGCCGCGACGAGGTCGCCGCCGGATGCGAAGCGCTTCTGCCAGATGGTGCCGGCGCTCATGCCGAGCACCGAGACCAGCGAGGCGGCCAGTGTCGCCGCTGTTACGCCGCCGCCGAGCGCGCCGAGCTTCGGCCACAGCACGATGACGATGCCGACGAGGCCGATTCCAAGGCCAAGCCAGTGGCGTGGCAGGATCGCCTCGCCGAGAAGCTTGCCGGCAAGCACCGCCGTGATCAGCGGCTGCAGGCCGACGATCAGGGCCGAAAAGCCGGCCGGCATGCCGTGGTGGATGGCCCAGAACACGGCACCGAGATAGACGCCGTGCATCAGTATGCCGGCGCCGGTGGCATGCAATGCCTCCTCGCGGGTGGCTCTTTTCGAGCCCAGCACCAGCATCAGGACGGCCAGCAGGACGGCGGCGATGACGAAACGCGCGGCAAGGAAGGTGAACGGCTCCGCCCATGGCATGGCATAGCGCGCGCCGATGAAGCCGGTCGCCCACAAGACGACGAAGGTGGCGGGAATGAACCGCTTGATGCTGTGCATGTTCCGGAGACCGCCGTGCTGGGGAGAAGTTGAACGTGGCGCTGCTCTACTGCGCTTCAATGCGACGCGCAAAGTGAAACCGTTGATCCATACATCATCGGAATTCAACGGCCGGCGCATTTTGGCAGGCCGTTCTCTGGTCTCGTCGGGCTCAAAGCCCGACCATCCGCCTGATGTCTTCGGGTGATGCGCCGGCATGGCGCAAGGCGGCAAGGCCGGTATCGCCGAGGCTCTTGGACAGCTTTCGTCCATCCGGCCCGAGGATTAGACGATGATGGAAATAGGCAGGCTGCGGCAGCCCAAGGAGTTCCTGCAGCAGGCGCTGCACGGCGGTGGCGGAAAACAGATCCTGCCCGCGCACGACGTGGCTGATGCCTTGCAGCGCATCGTCCATGACGACGGCGAGGTGGTAGCTGGTCGGGATGTCGCGACGCGCCACGATCACGTCGCCCCAGTCCTGTGGGCGGGCTTCGATAGAGCGTGCCACAAGCAGCGTCTCGTCGGAATACTCGGTCCATGACAGGGCCTTGCCGACACGCGCCATGGCCGCGCTGACATCCAGTCGCCAGGCGAAAGGCGTGTTTTCGGCGATCCGCCGCTTGCGTTCCTTCACCGGCAGCGCCTTGTCGGCGGCGGGATAGAGCGGTACGCCGTCGGGATCGCGCGGCCAGTCGCGTCCGTGCTTTTCGCTGTCGGTGATAAAGGCGCGGATCTCGCCGCGGCTCATGAAGGCGGGATAGACGAGTTCTTCCGCGATCAGCCGGTCAAGCATCGCCTTGTACTCGGCGAAATGCTCCGACTGGCGGCGCACCGGCTCTTCCCAGGCGAACCCCAGCCATTTCAGATCGTCAAGCACGCCGGCCTCGAATTGCGGCGTGCAGCGCGTGGTGTCGATGTCCTCAATGCGCAGCAGCAGGCGGCCGCCAGCCTGTGTCGCGAGCTTCTGGTTGAGCAGCGCCGAATAGGCGTGCCCGAGATGCAGTTCGCCATTGGGGCTCGGCGCGAAGCGGAATGTCAGGAGTGTCATCTCTTGGGCGGCAATCGGGTTGTGCGGCGGTTTTGCCAATTGCTACCGTGCAGCCGGTCGAGGAACAAGAAAGCATGCAGCGTATCGTGACATCGGACGACATTGCCCGGGGGCTCGACGCGCTTTGCGTGATCGACCCACGCCTGGAAAAGGTGCGCGGCATGGCCGGCGAGGTGCCGCTGCGGCTTTCAGAGCCGGGGTTCCGAAGCCTGGCGTCGATTGTCGTTTCCCAGCAAGTGTCGCGCGCCAGCGCCGATGCAATCTTCGGTCGGCTGACCAAGCTCGTCGATCCGCTGACGCCGCAGGCTATCCTGGCTGCCGGCGAAGACATGTTTCGCGAGGCCGGCCTGTCGCGGCCGAAGCAGCGTGGCCTGATCGCAATTGCGAAAGCCGTGGTCGACGGCCTCGACCTGCATCACCTCTATTGGCTCGATGCCCAGGAGGCGATCACGACGATGACGGCGGTGCCGGGCATCGGTCCGTGGACGGCGGAAGTATACCTGTTGTTTGCCGCCGGGCATCCCGACATCTTCCCCGCGCGCGACGTCGCCTTGCAGAGCGCGGTCGGCCATGCGCTTGGCATAGACCCGCGTCCGCCGGAGAAAACACTGATCCAACTCGCCGAATCATGGAGCCCGTGGCGAGGTGTCGCATCGCGGCTTTTCTGGTCCTATTATCGCGAAACCAGAGGGCGGGACGCCGCACCACCGGCCTGAAACCGCAAAAAAGCATGAAAATCCTATCTTTTTGCTGCTTCGACGACGCGACAATCCGCTTCACATCCCTGTCATGTCGGGCTTACAGTATCCTCGCCGTTCGGTTCTAGAACCAAGGAGGTAAACACGTGACGGTTGCCGTATCTCCGGATGGGCTTCCAGCACTGGTGCTGAATGCGGATTACCGTCCGCTCAGCTATTACCCCTTGTCGCTCTGGTCCTGGCAGGACGCGATCAAGGCGGTGTTCCTCGACCGGGTGAACATCGTCGCCGAATACGAGCACGCCGTCTCCTCGCCGACCTTCTCGATGAAGCTGCCGAGCGTGGTCAGCCTGAAGGCCTATGTGAAGCCGTCAAGGCATCCGGCCTTCACCCGCTTCAACGTCTTCCTGCGCGACCGCTTCCAGTGCCAGTATTGCGGCACGCCGGAGGACCTGACCTTCGACCACGTCATCCCCCGCCACCGTGGCGGTGCCACGACCTGGGAAAACGTCGTTGCCGCCTGCTCGCCCTGCAACCTCAGGAAAGGCGGCATGATGCCGGCGCACGCCAAGATGTGGCCGCTGCAGAAGCCTTTCCAGCCGACAGTGCATGATCTGCACAATAACGGCCGCCTGTTCCCGCCCAACCATCTGCATGAAAGCTGGATGGATTATCTGTACTGGGATGTCGAACTCGAACCCTGAGATCGTTCGAGAATTCAGGAGGCCGGCCGTCTGGAGCGATTGTCTGCGCTTCCGATGCTCACGGACCCAAATGTCCGCTCCGCTTCGGTTCTCGACAATCACTCCATACGACTCAGCCTGCCGAATTCTTTGAACGATCTCGCGTCGGCGCTATCGCGCTACATCAGTCGCGCGTGAAAGCGCCGCGGAAGGCGACGGCGGCGAGGATCAGGCTGGCGATGGCGTTCCAGCCGGCCAGCGACAGGCCAAGGATGCGCAGCGCCGCCTTGTCGCAGGATGGCGGCACGAATTTGTCGAGTGCGTCGAGCACGCCCTTGCCGCCGGTGTCGACCGGTCCGGCACCCGCGGTGCAATCGGTCGGGCCGGCCCACCACTGCCATTCGACGCCGGAGTGATAGACGCCGAGATAGAGGCCATAGAGCATCAGCAGGCCGCCGACAGCCAGCAGGCCGCGCGTCAGCCAGGCCGGTGCGTGCAGCATCGAGGCAATCGCCGCCAGCACCATCAGCGGCACGCCGATATAGTAGGGTGTGCGCTGCTCCAGGCAGAGGTGGCAGGGAATGTAGCCGCCGAGATACTGGAAGCCGAGTGCCGAGCCGACGGTGGCGGCCATGGCGACGGCGAGGAACAGAGCCGTGCGCGTCCGCTGGCGCCCGGCGTCGGCATTCATGGTCGCTGTCATCTCAATCGGCTCCGTCCGGCTCGCAATGGCTGTCTTCAGAGGGCGTATTTGACGGTTATATAGAGCAAAATCAGGGCGGCCGCCGCGGTGCCTGCAATCAGGCCGAGGCGCTTTTCGATGAAATCGCGGATCGGCTCGCCATAGCGGCGCAAAAGCCAAGCGAGCAGCAGGAAGCGACCACCGCGCGCCACGATCGCCAGCACGGTGAACAGCAGCAGATTGACGCCGATGACGCCCGACAGGATCGTCACCACCTTGATCGGCGGCAAATGGGCCGCGCCCGAAGTGATCAGCATCAGGATGATGAAACCGACACCCGCGCCCGCGCGCAGCGTCTCGAACTCGTCGTATTTGCCGTAGAATTCGAGGATCGGCCGCGCCACCGCGTCATAGGCATAGTGGCCGATAAACCAGCCGGCGATGCCGCCCAGCACCGAGGCGACGGTGGCGATCAGCGCATAACGGTAGGCGCGATCCGGCCGCGACAGCGCCATCGGCAGATAGAGCACGTCGGCCGGCACCAGGAACACCGAGCTTTCGACGAAGGCGATGAAGGCCAGCCACCATTCGGCGGATTTGCGGGCCGCCAGCGACAAGGTCCAGTCGTAAAGTCCGCGAAGCATCGCCACTCCTAACGCATGTCGCCCAAAATTGCGCAGCGAACTTCTCCGGCAGCCGCGCTTTGATGCGCCGCTTGTCTAGAAAGATTTGCCGCACTGCACAATGGCAGCGCCGTCACGAAATCGAAAGACGCAGTTTGGTCGCATCCGGCATGCCGGAGAATTCATGCCGGAGAATTGGCCAGCCGGAGAATTGGCCAGTTGACGAACAGGCCCCCAACCGTATAGTCCCGCGCCATCCAGGCCGCCCGGCCTGAGCCCCTATGGCGGAATTGGTAGACGCGCTCGACTCAAAATCGAGTTCCGCAAGGAGTGCTGGTTCGATCCCGGCTAGGGGCACCACTGCCTTTTCGAACAACCGGCGTTGCAATCCGAAAAATTTGACCTTCAGCGATCAAGACGCTTTGCGCACTCCGGCGGGATCGCCGTCGTTGGCCGCGCTAAGCTCACCGGTCGCCAGCAGGTCCAATTCGTCGAATGCCCGTTCGAGATCGGCACTCACATCCGCGGCCGGTCCGCTGTGCCGGTCCTGGCGCGTCTGCGTTTCCAGCCTGTGTTGAAGCTCGCGGTTCTCATCGCGGCAACGGGCATGGGTGAGCTCGTCGGTCATGCCACGCAAGCGCAGGTCCGCGAGTTGAACCCTCACCGCGGCATAGTCCTTGCGCGCCGCGTCGCGCTCCTCGCGTAATTTCGCGATCTCGGCTTGCGAAGCGCGGCGCCAATACTCGGCTGCTTCCCCGGCACCGTCCCCGACATGGCTCGTCGGTGCGCGCACCACGGCGTGATCGACGAGCAGAGTCGTGGTCCGGCGCTGGAGCGAGCGCAATTCTCTCTCGAATCCCGCGGCCCGCTCTTGCGCGGCGGCGGCGCAATCGTTGAGAACGCCGCGCTCATGCTCGGCCGTGGACAGCCGCGCTTGCAGGTCTTGCTGCACCGCCATCTGCCGCGACAGTTTGCCGGTCAGTTGCTCGTTGAGGAGCTGGTAATCCGCGACCTTGGCATGAAGCAACATGGCCGCCTGTTCCAGGCCGGCAAGCCGCGATGCAACGTCCTCACGCGCCCGCTCGGCGGCTTGCCTGGCCATGATCTCATCGGCAAGCTGCTCGGAGACCCGCGCCAGATTGCGTCCCAGGCGCTCGACCTCGACATTCGCCTTGAGGAACCGCGCTTCGCGCTGGTTGGCGTGCCTGTCGGCCTCCGCAATGGCCTGACGGGCCCTGTCGAGTTCGACCTTCAGGTCGGCGATGGTCGCGCTCGCGATCGACAGCTCGCGCGATTTCCGCTCAAGTTCTTTCGAGGCGCGATCATGCAGGTGTTCGAGCCTGGCCGTCGCCCCTTGCAATTCCCATGTCTCGGTATCGAGCGCGTCGGCATGGCGCGTCCGCGCATCGAGCCTGACCAGATAGTCCTGCAGGGAGGACCATGCTTGACGCGACAATTCCAGCCCTTCCGCCACGCCTTTCAAATGGGCGGCCAAATCGTCACCGGAATGCAGAATCGACTGATGGCTGGACAAGGGGGAGGAAAGGTGCCTGCCCTGGCCCGTCTGAATTGAAGCGGGGGAAGCAGCCAGCGGATCCGACTGGGCCAATCTGTTGGGCTTCTCTTCGAAGAAAGGCGAAGCCGTGCCGGCTTGAATGCTTCGGATCAGCTCTTCCAGCGCGTCATCGTCGCGTCTTCGGACAACGGCACTGGCCTCTGCACTGATGTGCCGGGCGCCGTTGGCCTCATGATTCAGCGACATTTTTCTCTCATCGCTACCGAATCACTGAAGTATCGCGGATCAACAACAAGATTGCGAGTAGATTTTGCCGGCAGTCGCTGAAAAAGTGCTGTCGAAAAAATCTCGTTTTTTTATGAACAGACGTCAATATTACCATCGACTGTTGGGAATCGAAGTAAGTTCTCGGCCACCTCTATCAATTATCCACGGCTTGCAGCGAAATATGCCGTTCTCTCGGGACCGCGCCTGGCCGCCTACCGCCGTCCCAGCAAGCTCTTCATGCGGTTGCGCAGCAGGCGGGCCATGTTGCGGGTCTCGCGGTAGAGGTGCAGCTGCGAGGCGGCCTGGCGGGTGAGGCGGTCGGCGTCCGGCGTCAGGCCGATCACCAGCGTGCCCATCGGCTTGCGCTCGGCCCACAGCCGGCTCATCACCGGATGGTCGGGCACAGCGCAGGAATCGGTCATCATGATGTTGGGATCGTCGAGATGCTGCCTGGTCACCTCGATCGTCAGCAGCGTGCCCGGCGAATAGGCGGCCAGCGTCTCGTCATAGGCCGTTTTCCAGGTGTAGGCGACGCCGGTCTCGACGAACACGATCAGGCAGGCGATGGTGCGGCCGTCGAGCGTCAGCGAATGGATGCGGCACATGTCCTGCTCGGCCAGCCGGTGCACCGCCTCGCGGGCGAAGGCGGCGCGGTAGCGGTCGATCGCCATGGCGGTGCGTTCGCGGCCCTTCCAGCCGGCCGCTTCCAGCGTCAGGAAGCTTTCGATGGCGTGGCAGATATCTTCGGGTCCGCGCGCCACGACATGCTCCAGCCTGCCGAGGTTGCCAAGCCGCCGCTTCAGCCGGCGGAACTCGCGATAATGGTGCGGGCGCAGCGAGGCCTTGAGGTAATCGTCGCCGTCGGCTTCGCTCTCCAGCGCCGGGCGCTGCGTCTGGCCGGTGGTGACCAGCATCAGGCCGCGCGTCTCGGCCACGGTGGCAATCAGGCTCGCCGCCGGGCCGTCGAGCCGGATGTCGGGCAGGACGAACACTTTCGGCAGCTTGAGGTGCGGGCGCGACAGCATCGAGAAGAAATCCTCGACGACGCCGACCGGATCGTCACGGTCGACCAGCGGCGTGCCGAGCGGACCGAACGGGCTCGACCATGTGCGCATGACCGGCACGCCGAGCGGCATGGCCGGCCGCTCCACCGAGAACGGCACCAGGAGGCGCAGCCGGTTGCGGTATTCATCGCCGTCGCGGATGACCGCCAGCCGCACCTCGCGATCCTCCAGCCGCGGCATTGCGGGTGCCAGGAAGCGCGGGTTGAAGAAGACGTTGGGCTCGACCGTGCGGGCGCAGAGATAATCCAGTTCCTCGACCAGGTCGAAGCCGGCCGATGCCGGATAGATGGCGAGTTTGCGCTCGGGCCGGTTGTTGGCGAGGATCTCGATATGGGCAGGGTCGGGGTCGCGGGCCAGTCCGGCAAGGCCCGACACCATGGCGCCGGCGGTGCCGCCGCTGGTTTCCTCAAGCAACGGGATGGCGGCCATCACGCGGCTCCTTTCGCAGGCACGAAGATGAGCATGACGATGCCGAGCTTGCGCCACACCGTGAAGGACAGCGCGCTGGCTTCGAAGATCATGGCAAAGGCGGTGGCCATGGCCGCGCCCCACAGGCCGAACATCGGGATCAGCACGACGTTGAGGCCGATGTTGAAGGCCAGCGTCATGGCATAGACGGCGGCGCAGATGTTCTGGTTGCCGCTCATCGTCAGCAGGCTTTCGCACGGGCCGACGGCGGCGCGGGCGACGACGCCGAAGACGAGCAGGAATAGCAGGGGATAGCCGCTGCTGAATTCAGGGCCGAACAGCACCAGCATCGGCTCGCCGAGCGCCAGCACCAGCAGCGCCATCAACAGCGATGGCCAGAACGTCCACGACACCGTCTCGCGGGCAAAGGCGGCGAGCCTTTGCGGGTCGCCATGGGTGAACTGCGCATAGCGCTGGGCAACGCCGGCCTTGACGGCGAAATAGACGAAATGCACCAGCGCCAGCGTCTTCACCGTGGCGAAATAGACGGCGACGTCGTTGGGATCCATATAGGCGCCGACCATCAGCACGTCGGCATTGGTGAGCAGGAAGAAGAAGCTTTCGACCAGGAAGATCGGCAGCGAGACGACGAACCATTGCGCGAAATGCACTTTCATCGGCCCGGCCGGGATCTGCCGTTCCATGCGCTGGGTGACGCCGAAGAGCTGGCCAAGCGTGGTGGCGTAGGTGGCGGCGATCGAGGCGAAGATCGCCGTCCTGGCGTCGGGCGAATAGCCCGCTAAAAGCATCAGCGCCATGAACAGCAGGATCAGGATGGGTCGCACGAGATAGGTCGGCGACAGGGCAAACAGCGCCCAGCTGTTGGCGCGTGCCAGTCCCGACAAGAGGTCCGACATGGCGATCATCGGCAGGCAGATGACGCCGAGGATGAACGGGATCACATAGTAGTTTTCGATCCAGGGTGCCGCCAGCCAGACGCCGAGCGCGCCGAGCCCGGCGATGAGCGTGGAGGCGATCAGCACGAACAGGCGGCTGGCCAGCACGATGCCGCGCAGTTCGTCCATCAGGCCGCGCTCGCGGTATTCGGGAATGAAGCGGATCACCGAGGTGTGGAAGCCGAGACAGGCGAGGTTGCCGACGATCACCATCGTCACCCAGACGAGGACGAAGATGCCGTATTCGAACGAGCCCATCCAGCGCGCCATCAGCACCTGGCTGATGAAGGCGATGACGGCGCTGACGATGCGGATGGAGAAGGCGATGACCGACATGCGGCCGGCCTCGCCGCGCTCGTCGGCGGTGAACAGCACGGCATCGATGCGGCCAAGCAGCGGCCGCATGCGCAGCGCCCAACGCTGCGGCAAGAACCGCCCGGCAGTCGTGGCCGCGGAAAAGCGCACCCCGATTTCTCTCCGTTTTCCGCTTCTTTTTCAGGGTTGGGTGTAGCGGAGACACATTAAGAAACGGTTGGGTGGGGAGTGGTCCGCGCAGCGGACGAAAAGCCAACGATTTGGCTTTTCGAGCGACGAACGCCCGGAGCCATAGTGAAGGGCCGGCAAAGCCGGCGGTCCACCACACGCGTATACGTCATGCCGTTGCCATCGCCATCACGATCTGCATCGCGTGCGCTTGATGCCAGTCATGTTCCCTACCGTTCGGGTTAACCGGCCTGTCAGTACCGTATTCCCGATATTTTCCTTGCCATACCCAACGGAGCGGCGGCGTGATATCCCCAAAGATCATGTTTGTGGCTTTAGGGTATCGCGATGGCATCCATCCCCGACTTTTCGGTTCGCGACCTGAAACTGCAGGAGATCACGAAGCTTGCTCATGAAAATTGGGAATTGCCAGACATAAAGTTGCCGAGCTTAGTGCCAGTCGCCAAGGCGTTCAGAGCAAATATTGCACGCGTTCGATTTCTTATGTTGCTCCCGACTTCAATAGCCGGAGGAATGGCTCTGACCCAAAGAGTCAATGACATTGCCGAGTTCGAAGTGACGGGCTCTGTAGTGCAAGACGAGTCCTCAATTGCCTCCAACGTAGCAGTCAAAATAACAAAACGCCGTTCGGAAATTCTCGGCGCCCACAACGCCGCAACATTAGCAAGAATGGGTCAGTCTGATTGGGATGAAAAAGCAGGAGAATTTCATTTCGCCGCTGCAAAATCGCTAGATGGACTTACTGAAACGCCAATTGGCGCCTATGGATTTCTCGATATACTGGTTGCCCATACGACAGGGACATGGACAGCAATCGAGACAATGCTCGGCGACCTGTGGGAGGCCGCACTAAACGCTCATCCAGATGTTCTATCGTCGTTAAAAGGAAACGCGACGCGGACTAACTCATCCTCCAAGGGAGCCTTTGACCAGAGCAACGCAAAACTCGAACTAAAATCCATTCCGCTAAGCCTAGTTGAGAAGCATAGGTTCGATCTACGTTCCAGTATGGGTTCGATTTTCCGCCAGCAGCGCCGTTTCGAATTCACCAGGCTTTCGTCCATCAGAGAGGCATACGCCAGCGCGTTCAGCGAAAAGTTTGGTCGCATCGACAAGGCGCTCGGTAACAAGGCGCTTGATGAACTGAGCGCTGTCAGGAACGTTATGGTTCATAGAGCTGGCTTTGCAGACCCAGAATATATGGGCAAGTTGCGACGCCTAGATATCCCGAAGAGTGAACTCGGTAAGCCTGTTCTATTGGATGGAGAGAATGTTTCTAAACTAATACGCAACGCGATAGGGACCAGCAAGGATCTTATGATAGCTGTAGAGGATTGGATTACTCGGTATTAACAGGCAACGAGGCGATCAAGCGCTTTGCGACAAAGCACAGGATCTTTTCTCCATGTTCGGTCATCACGACTCCAGTGTCACCGCAATTTAATCTTTGCCGCGTTTCCAGAAATCACAGCCTGTATGGGGTTTGACGATTTTTCGCGCTGGTGTCGACGGCGGAGGCTGCATCGGCTGTAAAGCATTGTCTGCCTTTGCTGGCAATATGTCCTGTTCGAGCAGCCGCCCGGATAGGGTTTCTGTCTTCTCATCTCATTTCCAGCTGGTTCTTAAGATTGGCTAAGCAACGAACACAGCAGAAATAGCAACGTAGAGTCGAAAGAAGTTTTTAAAGTGATAAAATACCTTGCCAATACGCGGCAAGGCGTATTTTAATCAATCTGAGATCGGCTAATTGCCCGTCACTCGCCTGCCGGCACCTTCTCCCCGTGAACGGGGAGAAGGGAAAGAGGCGGCCGCGCTTACGCGAAGGCGCCGTGGCAGTGCTTGTATTTCTTCCCCGAACCGCAGGGGCAGGCTTCGTTGCGGCCGACCTTGCCCCAGGTGGCAGGGTTGTTGGGGTCGCGGTCTTCGGGGGCGACGATGGCGGTTGTCTCCGGGCGGACCAGCAGCGCCGTCTCGCCGCCTTCGAAGTCGTTCTCGCCGGTGGTGCCGTCGATATGGGTGCCGAACATGTCGGGGGCTTCGGGCGGCGGCGCTTCGGCGGCCTGGCGGACCAGTTCGACGCGCATCAGCTGCGCGGTGACGGCCTGGCGCAGATTGCCCAGCATCGCCTGGAACAGCTCGAACGCCTCGCTCTTGTATTCCTGCAGCGGATCGCGCTGGGCGTAGCCGCGGAAGCCGACGACCGAACGCAGATGGTCGAGATTGACGATGTGCTCGCGCCACAGATGGTCGAGCGTCTGCAGCACCACCGAACGTTCGACATAGTTCATCACCTCCGGGCCGAAGCGCTCGGCGCGCTCCCTGGCGGCGGCGTCGGCGGCCTGCGCGATACGCTCGCGGATGTCGTCCTCGGCGATGCCCTCTTCCTTGACCCACTCTTCGATCGGCAGGTCGAGGTTGAGGAATTCGGCGGCCTCGGCCTTCAGGCCGGCAACATCCCACTGCTCGGCATAGGCGTTTTCGGGAATGGCCTTGGCGACGATCTCGTCGATGACGCCCTCGCGCATCTCGGCGATGGTCTCGCTCAGGCCTTCGCCGTCCATCAGCTCGATGCGCTGCTCGAACACCACCTTGCGCTGGTCGTTGGAGACGTCGTCATATTTCAGCAGATTCTTGCGGATGTCGAAGTTGCGCGCCTCGACCTTCTTCTGCGCCTTTTCCAGCGCCTTGTTGATCCACGGATGGATGATCGCCTCGTCTTCCTTGAGGCCGAGCTTCTGCAGCATGCCGTCCATGCGCTCGGAGCCGAAGATGCGCATCAGGTCATCCTGCAGCGACAGGAAGAATTTCGAGCGGCCGGGGTCGCCCTGGCGACCGGAGCGGCCGCGCAGCTGGTTGTCGATGCGGCGCGATTCGTGGCGCTCGGTGGCGAGCACGTAGAGGCCGCCGGCGGCCAGCGCCTTTTCCTTCAGGCGCTCGACGTCGGCCTGGATTTCCTTTTCGCGTGCTTCGCGCTCCGGACCGGCCGGCATGTCGCCGAGTTCCTCTTCGATGCGCATCTCGGCGTTGCCGCCAAGCTTGATGTCGGTGCCGCGGCCGGCCATGTTGGTGGCAATGGTGATGGCGCCCGGCTTGCCGGCCTGGGCGACGATCGCGGCCTCGCGCTCGTGATGGCGGGCGTTGAGCACCTCGAAACCGGTGAAGCCTTCCTTGCGCAGGCGCTCGGCCAACTGCTCGGACTTTTCAATCGAAGTGGTGCCGACCAGCGTCGGCTGGCCCTTGGCACTAGCCTCGCGGATCTCCCGGACGATCGCCTTGTATTTCTCCTCGACCGTCCGGTAGACCTCGTCGTCCTCGTCGATGCGGATGACCGGCAGATTGGTCGGGATCTCGGTGACGTCGAGATTGTAGATGTTGCCGAATTCCTCGGCCTCGGTCAGCGCCGTGCCGGTCATGCCGGAGAGCTTCTTGTAGAGGCGGAAATAGTTCTGGAAGGTGACGGAGGCGAGCGTCTGGTTCTCCGGCTGGATCGCCACATGCTCCTTGGCTTCGAGCGCCTGGTGCAGGCCCTCCGAATAGCGACGGCCCGGCATCATGCGGCCGGTGAATTCGTCGATGATGACGATCTCGCCGTTGCGCACGATATAATCCTTGTCCTTCTGGAACAGCCGGTGCGCCTTCAGCGCGTTGTTGACGTGATGGACGATGGCGACGTTCTCGACGTCGTAGAGCGACTCGCCCTTGAGCAGGTCGGCGTCGCGCAAAAGGTTTTCGAGCTTCTCGGTGCCTTCCTCGGTGAAGATCGAGGTCTTCTGCTTCTCGTCGATCTCATAATCCTGCGGCTGCAGCTGGATGATGAAGGTGTCGATGGTGTTGTACATTTCCGAACGGTCCTCGAGCGGACCGGAAATGATCAGCGGCGTGCGCGCCTCGTCGACCAGGATGGAATCGACCTCGTCGACGATCGCGTAATTGTGACCGCGCTGCACCATCTGGGCGCGCTCGTACTTCATGTTGTCGCGCAGGTAGTCGAAGCCGAGCTCGTTGTTGGTGGCGTAGGTGACGTCGGACGCATAGGCGATGCGGCGTTCCTCGTCGGACAGGCCGTGCACGATGACGCCGACCGAGAGGCCGAGGAATTTGTAGACGCGGCCCATCCATTCGGAGTCGCGGGTGGCGAGGTAATCGTTGACGGTGACGACATGGACGCCGTTGCCGGCGAGCGCGTTCAGGTAGACCGGCAGCGTCGCCACCAGGGTCTTGCCTTCGCCGGTGCGCATCTCGGCAATGCCGCCATTGTGCAGCACCATGCCGCCGATCAGCTGGACATCGAAGGGTCGCATGCCGAGCACGCGGCGCGCCGCCTCGCGCGCAGTGGCGAAGGCTGGCACCAAAAGGTCATCGAGCGTGGCGCCGTTGGCGATGTCCTGGCGGAATTTCGCGGTGCGGCCGACCAGCTCCTCGTCGGAGAGCGCCCGCATCTCGTTTTCCATGGCGTTGATCGCCTCGACACGGGGCCGGGTCGATTTGACCCGACGGTCGTTGGAGGAACCGAAAACCTTACGGGCGAGACCGCCGAGACTGACCATCCAATGGTCCTTTCGATAGAATTCTCAAACATGAGATGAGCGCCGGCCGGCCCCATCAACTCCACGTGAACGTGGACAAACGCAAAAAGCGCCCGGAAAACGGTTCTGGACGCAAAGTCGTTGGACAGATAAGAGGGGGCTCAACTGATGTCAACGCCGCGCTGGGCCTGCCGGGCGCGCCAAATTCCGCCACAATCTGGCTGATCTGGAAGCCACCCGTCCTTACAATCCCCACCGGAGTCGTCTTATGTCCTTGTTGTTCCGCCGTGCGTCGCTTGCCAGCCTTGGCTTGGCCTTCGGCCTGTCGGCCCTTTCGCTGTCGCCGCTGATGGCGCAGCAAACCGCTCCCGCTCCGGCGGATGCAACTGCGCCGGCCGCGGCACCGGTCGATCCGAATACGGTTATCGCCACGGTCAACGGCCAGCCCTTGACCGAGGCCGACCTGGTGCTTGCCGAAGGCGAGCTGTCGCAGCAGTTTGCACAGCTGCCGCCCGAACAGCGCCGCGCCGCCGCTCTTTCGGCCGCCATCGAAATCCGGGTCATGGCCGCCCAGGCGGTCACGACAGGGCTCGACAAGGATCCCGACTTCCAGCGCCGCATGGCCTTCCTGCAGCAGCGCGCGCTGCATGGCGAGATGGTCGAGAAGGGCGTCGTCAACAAGGTCACCGACGCCGAGGTTCGCGCCCGCTACGACCAGGAAATCGCCAACACGCCGCCCACCAACGAGGTGCATGCCCGCCATATCCTCGTTAAGACCAAGGAAGAGGCCGATGCCATCATCAAGCAGCTCGACGGCGGCGCCGATTTCCAGAAGCTCGCCAACGAGCACACCAGCGATCCTTCAGGCAAGACCAGCGGCGGCGATCTCGGCTGGTTCGGACCCGGCCAGATGGTGCCGGAGTTCGACAAGGCGGCCTTCGCGCTCGAGGTCGGCAAATACACCGAGCAGCCGGTGCAGTCGCAGTTCGGCTGGCATGTCATCAAGCTCGAGGACAAGCGCACCAAGCAGCCGCCGGCCTTCGACGACGTCAAGGACCAAGCCAAGCAGGCGGTCATCCGCGACAAGTATTTCGCGCTGGTCAAGTCGCTGCGCGCCGGCGCCAAGGTCGAGATCCCCGACG
The DNA here is from genome assembly GCF_040323235.1 of Mesorhizobium sp. M0051. Classification (NCBI taxonomy): domain Bacteria; kingdom Pseudomonadati; phylum Pseudomonadota; class Alphaproteobacteria; order Hyphomicrobiales; family Phyllobacteriaceae; genus Mesorhizobium; species Mesorhizobium sp. M0051. The sequence continues at coordinate 29,578 of NZ_JAMYUT010000014.1, read as the reverse complement.
CGAACCTGAAGAAGGCGGTCGATACGCTGGAAAGCGCCAAGTAAGCCTGCAGGAAGTTTTTTGAAGAGGGGCGCGGCAGCCAAGGGTTGCCGCGCCCTTTTTTCGGCCAGCATCGGCCGATTTTACCTTCCGGGCGCCGCTATGCCTCGCATGATGTAACCGACTGCCTTGCGTATGGTCGCTTCGTCCTCGTCGAGCCGGTTGGTCAACAGATCCTTCCAGGCAAAGGAGGCGATCAGGTCGGCGACAACAGCCGGATCGATTTCGGCCGGGATTTCGCCCCTTGCCTTGGCGCGTTCGACGATCTGACCGGTATGGGACCGTCGGCCCAGTGCATAGTCGCTGAGCGCAGCCGCCGCCGTATCATCCGACTGAGCCTCGGCGATCAGCGACCTGAACACGCTGCCCGACGATGTCTCGCGCCAGTGGGCGAACAAATTATTCACGAAGCCGACGAGATCCTCCTCCAGTCGCCCGGTATCGGGAACATCGACGCGTTTCTGGCGCTGGTAGACTTCGAGCAGCAATGCCGCCTTGCTCGGCCACCAGCGGTAGATGGTGGGTTTGCCGGCGCGGGCCCGCCGCGCCACCGCCTCGATCGAGAAACCGGCGTAGCCGGCCTCGACCAGCACGGCCTCGGCGGCCTCGAGAATGGCATCGGCGCTGTCGGGGTTGCGTCGCGCACCGATCGATCTGCGCGCCGGATCGGCGTCCTCGGCCATTTCTGTCGTCCTCGCCACCAAGTTTGCCGGCAGCATAGGTGACCTGGCGCTCAAACGAAACGCCGCGTTTTCAAACTTCTGGACGGCGGTGATGGTCGCGCCAGGCAACGAACCCGCGTTAACTTTGTCCCTTGAAGCCCCTACGTGTTGGGCGGAGAAGCTCCTAACGCAAAACCCGCCTGCGCGGCGGGTCACTGGCGCAATCAGCACCATGGCTGAATATCTAGCATAGCTGCCCTCATGGGTCAAGGAAAAAATTCCTATCTGGATGATGGGGAGAACTCGCCGATGCTATGTTCGAATTCGCGCTTGGCGAGGTCATTGCCCTCGATGACCTCATAACGCCATAGCTCCCGGCGACGCCAACAGATTTGAAATGCACGCTTAATCCCGAGTTGGCCCGTCCTGCAAAGCGAAGACAACGCCCTTGCGCCCGCGCGGCGTATCGGGCAAACCGGCCTTCCCTTGCGATTTTTGCCGCCCGAGGTCTGCATGTCCACGACGATTTCGCCGCTTGCGCCGAAGAAGTACCCCAAAATGCCGGCCATTGAGGGGGTGCGCATCGCCACCGCCGAGGCGGGGATAAAGTACAAGAACCGCACCGATCTGCTGACCATGGTTTTCGATGAAGGCACCGCGGTCGCCGGCGTGTTCACGAAGTCGAAATGCCCCTCGGCGCCGGTCGATTTCTGCCGGCAGAATCTCAGCGCCGGCAAGGCGCGGGTGCTGGTCGTCAATTCCGGCAACGCCAACGCCTTCACCGGCAAGAAAGGCCGCGAATCGACCGCATTGACGGGCGAGGCGGCGGCCAAGGCGGCCGGCTGCAAGGCAAGCGAGGTTTTCCTGGCGTCGACCGGCGTCATCGGGGAGCCGCTCGACACCAGCAAATTCAGCCATCTGCTGGCGGGGCTGGTCAGCAACGGCAAGCCCGACCTGTGGACCGAAGCGGCCAAGGCGATCATGACCACGGATACCTATCCGAAAGTGGCGACCGCGACCGTCAAGCTCGGCGACACCGACGTCACCATCAACGGCATCTCCAAGGGCGCCGGCATGATCGCGCCCGACATGGCAACGATGCTCTCCTTCGTCGCCACCGACGCGCCGATCGCCGCCCCTGTTTTGCAGGACCTGTTGTCGCGCGGCACGGCGAAGACCTTCAACGCGGTCACCGTCGACAGCGACACCTCGACCAGCGATACGCTGCTGATTTTCGCCACCGGCAAGGCCGCCAAGCGCGGCGCGCCTGATATAACCGATCCCAAGGATGCCCGCCTTGGAGCGTTCCGCCGGGCGCTCGGCAAGGTGCTGAAATCGCTGGCGCTGCAAGTGGTGCGCGACGGCGAGGGCGCCCGCAAGCAGGTCGAAGTCACCGTCACCGGCGCCAAATCGGCGCGCTCGGCCAAGCGCATCGCGCTGTCGATCGCCAATTCGCCGCTGGTCAAGACGGCGGTCGCCGGCGAGGACGCCAATTGGGGCCGCGTCGTCATGGCCGTCGGCAAGGCCGGCGAGCCCGCCGATCGGGACCGGCTGTCGATCTGGTTCGGCGACAACAGGCTGGCGCATGAAGGCGAGCGCGATCCTGCCTATTCCGAGCAGGCGACGTCAGCCTACATGAAGCGCGACGATATCCGCATCCGCGCCGATATCGGCATCGGCCGGGGCAAGGCGACGGTGTGGACCTGCGATCTCACCAAGGAATACGTCGCCATCAACGGCGATTACCGGAGCTGATGGTCTTGGGCTCCAGGCATCCGGCAAGCATGCTCGCGATCGTGCGCCGCTACGAGGCGGCCGGCTTTCGCGCCTGGCCTGCAGCGGCCGTCCACTATGACGGCACCTGGGTGGTGCGGCTGACCGCCGGCCATCCGGCCAAGCGGCTGAACTCGGTCAACCCGCTCGATCCCGGTGACACCCAGCACATTGCCGACCGTATCGGCCGGGCCAGCCGCCGTTTCGATGCCTATGGCAGGCCGCTGACGTTTCGCATGTCGCCGCTGTCGGGTCCCGAGCTCGCCATCCATCTCGACAAGGAAGGCTGGAGCCGGTTCGACGAGTCGCTGGTGATGCGGCTGCCGCTGGCCGACGCGCACCTCGACGCCGCCATGGACCAGATTCCGCTGAAAGACATCAGCCGCTTTATCGGCGCCTCGCTCAAGGTCAGCGGTTCGGATGTGTCGCTGCGGCCTGGGCTGTCGGAGATCATCGGTGCCATCCAGCCCGAGGCCGGCCTGTTCGCGCTCGAAGATGGAACCGAGTCGCTGGCAACGCTTATCTGCGTGCATGACGGCGATCTCGCCGGCCTGTTCGAGGTCGCCACCGACAAGTCGGCGCGCAACAAGGGCCACGGCCGCAACCTGATCCTGTCGGCGCTGAAATGGGCGCGGTTGCGAGGCGCACGGGAAGCCTGGCTGCAGGTCGAGGCCGGCAATGTGCCGGCGCTGGCGCTCTACCATTCGCTCGGCTTCGACGAGGTCTACCGCTACCACTACCGCCGGCCGCCTGTTTATGGGTGAAGGTGGCATGGGTGAAGTTGGTCATGAGTGATGTGATGATCGCCGGCAAGCGCATGCTCCTGGTCGCCGCCTGCGCGCTGGTCGATGCCGACGGGCGCGTGCTTTTGGCGCAGCGGCCCGAGGGCAAGCAACTTGCCGGGCTGTGGGAATTTCCAGGTGGCAAGGTCGAGCCCGGCGAGACACCCGAACAATGCATCATTCGCGAACTGCATGAGGAAATCGGCGTCGAAACCGACATTCCGTGCCTGGCGCCGCTCACCTTCGCCAGCCATTCCTACGACGATTTCCACCTGTTGATGCCGCTTTTCATCTGCCGCCGCTTCCGCGGCATTGCCCAGCCGAGGGAAGGGCAGGCGCTGAAATGGGTGCGGCCGAAGCAGATGCGAGACTACCCGATGCCGCCGGCCGATGCGCCTCTGATCCCGTTCCTCATCGACCTTCTTTGAGCGCGCTCCCGTCCGATTGCCGATCGAGCCCTCGTATCAGCCAGCGTTAATGGAAGATTTATCTCATCGTGAAAAATTGAAGCATGGCCGTTTCACGGTCGCGCCGCCGATTTGCTGGGGAGCGATAGCATGAGCCTAGACAGGGATTGGGACTCGATCCGGCCAGAGCGCGGCTTTCGCGCCGCCGATGCGGGCATGGGGATATTGCGCATCACGCTGCTGTTCGGTTCGGCTGCGGTGGCGCTGGCGCTGATCGCGACTTCTTTCCTCGACAACCAGACACGCCCGCTGTCTGCCCGCGACGGTCTTGCCGGGCTCGACATGACGGCCACCGGCTCACTGAGTCATCGCGAAACCTATACGCTGCGCCGCAGTGTGCTGCAGCCGCAGCCCGGTTCGGTCTGCATCATCAGGTCCAATGGCAGAAGCAGCGGCGATTGCTGACATGGTTAAGACTTTTCGCGAACGCGGCTGTTTCACGGCCTGTTAAGCCTTTGCCGTTAACCTTTCTTAACAGATCGCCGGTAAGGTCCGGGCCAGAGGGGTTCAGGCCATGAAAGCAGTGCTGCTGCGTTTTCTGAAAGACGAGACCGGCGCCACGGCCGTCGAATATGGCGTGATTATCGCTGTGCTGTCGCTGGCCATCGTCGGCGGCATCGGTCAGGTCCGCGACGGGATCATCTGGCTGTTCAGCGACAACAGCAGCAGGCTTGCGAACGCTTTCGCACCCACCCCCTGATCCAATTCTTCCGCGATTGCGGGCAGGATCATTGCCCGTCTGGCGCCTCCAGGATCGCCTTCAGCGAAACCTTGGCCGAACCCGGCTTCAGCGGTTTTTGCTGCGATGCGTCGGGCGCCCAGCCGGACATCCAGACAATCGAGAAACTTGCCCTCACGCGGCCGTCGGGGTCGGAGAACCGCTCTGCGTAGATTTCCGCCGCGCGGGCAAACAGCGTGCGCGAGCCCGGCCGCCGGCTGCGATCGGTGAGCGCATTGGTCTCGCCCATGGCCCGCAAATCCGCCATCAGGTTGAACAGGCTGGCGTAGCGCACCGTCACCGTCTCGACATCGGCGACCGGCAGAGCAAGGCCGGCGCGCTGCAGAAGCGCACCGGCCTCGCGCACGTCGGTGAACGGGATCACACGCGGGCTGGCGCCGCCATAAAGCTCGGTCTCTGCCGCAAGCAGGCTTTCGCGCAACTCGAAAAGCGTGCCGGCGCCGGCAAAGGCGCCGAGGAAAAGCCCGTCCGGCCGCAATGCGCGGCGGATCTGGATCAGCATGCCGGGAATGTCGTTCATCGCCTGCAGCGACAGAAGCGAGACCGCCAGATCGAGGCTCTCCGCCTCGAACGGCACGGTTTCGAGTGGTGCGATCATGCCGGCGCCGCCATCGTTCAGGAACGTCCTATCCGTCTCGACGCGGACAATGTCGGCGACCTTGCCGCTTTGGGCGAGCATTTCGGTTGCAGCCGGTGTCTGGCAGAACAGCACGGCGGCCTTGCCGAACCGGCGCTCGACGGCACCAAGGCGGTCGGCAAGGTCCTCTGCGGTGCGGCGCATGAGGAAGTCCGCGCCGTCGACCGGATGGGCAAGCGCGCGCCGCTTGTGCGCCAGCCACAGAGAGGTATCCATTATCGGCTGCAACGGGCAGATCCTTGTTTGTCCACGCCTATAGATCGTTGATATAGTGATCGCAGGACCAACCACGTGGCCGATCCGATGCCCAAGATCAAGTCCGTCGAGATCCGTAGTTTCGCCCGATCGGCTCTCGGCTGGCCTGCGCGCATCCTGTTTCCGCCGGTCTGCGCCGGCTGCCGAAGGCATGTCTCGCAGCCCGGCGTGCTGTGCGGCGCCTGCTGGCCGAAGCTCAGGCTGCTGGAACGGCCATGGTGCCCGGTGATGGGCACGCCGTTCACCCACCATATGGGCGAGGGCTTTCTGTCCGCCGAGGCCATTGCCGATCCGCCGCCTTTCGAGCGGGCGCGGGCGGCTGTGGCCTATTCCGGCGTTGCCCGCCAGATGGTGCAGGGGCTGAAATACCAGGATCGCACCGATCTCGCGCCATGGATGGCACGCTGGATGGTGCGCGCCGGTGCCGATCTCATCGCGCAGGCGGATGTGGTGGTGCCGGTGCCGCTGCACTGGCGGCGCTTTTTCAGGCGGCGGTTCAATCAATCGGCGGAATTGGCGAGGGCGGTCTCGGCGCTCAGTCATTTGCCGTTCGCGCCCTCGGCGGTGCGGCGCGTAAAACTCACCCGGCAGCAGGTTGGGCTGGAGCGCAGCGAGCGCGAGGAGAATGTGCGGGCCGCCTTTCGCGTGCCCGCCGAGGCGGAAATCGAGATCGCCGGCCGCCGCGTGCTTTTGATCGACGATGTCTACACCACCGGCGCCACCGTGCGTTCCGCCACCAAGGCGCTCAAAAGGGGAGGTGCGGCCGCCGTCGACGTGCTGACCTTCGCGCGTGTGTTGCCGGGGGACTTCCGGGCGGACGAGTCCGTGACTATATAAGTCGGCAACGACAGCGGAAATTCGTCATGGCCGAAGTTACCATCTACACCCGCATGATGTGCGGCTATTGCACGGCAGCCAAGCGGCTGCTCGAACGCAAAGGCGTTGCCTTCACCGAGCACGATGCCTCCTTCTCGCCGGAACTGCGCCAGGAGATGATTTCCCGCGCCCGTGGCCGCTCGACCTTTCCGCAGATTTTCGTCGGCGACACGCATGTCGGCGGTTGCGACGACCTCCATGAGCTGGAAGCCGAAGGCCGGCTGGACAAACTGCTCGCCAATGGCGCGACGAATTGAGGAAGATGGCGATGGGTGTTTTCAAGGCCGCTGCAATCCAGATGCGTTCAGGCGAAAGCCCCGAGCGCAACGCCGTCGATCTCGAGCGGCTGGTGCGTGAGGCTGCTGGCCAAGGTGCGACTTACATCCAGACGCCGGAGATGACCGGCGCGCTGATCCGCGACAGGCAAGCCCGCGCCGCGTCCTTCACGTCCGAGGACAAGGATGTCGTCGTCGCGACCGCGCGCAGACTTGCCAAGGAGTTCGGCGTCTTCCTGCATATCGGCTCGACCGCCATCGCGCGCGCCGACGGCAAGCTCGCCAACCGGGCGCTGCTGTTTGGCCCGGATGGCGCTACGCTCGCCACCTACGACAAGATCCACATGTTCGACGTCGATCTCGACAATGGCGAGAGTTGGCGCGAATCCTCTGCCTATGAGCCGGGGACCGAGGCTGTCGTTGCCGAGATCGAGGGCGCGAAACTGGGCTTCGCGATCTGCTACGATCTGCGCTTTCCGCAATTGTTCCGCGCCGAGGCACTGGCCGGCGCCGATCTGCTTTCCGTACCTGCCGCCTTCACCCGCCAGACCGGTGAGGCGCACTGGCATGTGCTGCTCAGGGCGCGCGCCATCGAGAACGGCGCCTATGTCGTCGCCGCCGCGCAAGGCGGCTTGCATGAAGACGGCCGTGAGACCTATGGCCATTCGCTGGTCGTCGATCCGTGGGGCCGTATCATCGCGGAAGCCGCACATGATGAGCCGGCAGTGATCGTCGCCGAAATCGACCCGGCGCAGTCGCTTGCCGCGCGCAAGAAGATCCCCAATTTGAAAAATGCGCGGGATTTTGCCGTCAACGGCTCGGGCGAGGCGCCGCGTCTCAGGGGTGCAGCCTCTTGATCCGTTTTTCCCTGATCTGCGAGCATGAGCACGAATTCGAAGGCTGGTTTCGCAGCAACGAAGATTTCGATACCCAGAAGAAGCGCGGCTTTGTCGATTGCCCGACCTGTGGCTCGCACAAGGTGCAGAAGGCGCTGATGGCGCCGGCCGTCTCCACGGCGCGCAAGCAGGAAACGATCGCGCTCGCCATGGGCGAGGCGCAGAAGCAGGCTTTGGCGCAACTGAAGGCGATGGCCGAGAAGGTGCGCGAGAATGCCGACTATGTCGGCGACAAATTCGCGGAGGAAGCCCGAAAGATCCATTTCGGCGAAAGCGACCCGCGCGGCATCTATGGCGAGGCGACGCTGGACGAGGCCAAGAGCCTGGCCGAGGACGGCGTCGAGTTCATGCCGATCCCGGTGTTCCCGGACGACCGCAACTGAGCGGCTAGCTGACGCTGCCGATCAGCTTTTCAAGCAGCCGAGAGAGCGTTTCCTTTTCTGCCTGCGTCAGGCTCGCCAGAATCTTGTGCTCGTTGGCAACATGGGCGGTAACTGCCTCGTCGATCAAAGCCAGCCCCTTTTCGGTCAACCGCACGACGATGCCGCGCCGATCGTTGGGGTGTGGCCCGCGCAGGATCAATCCGGACGTTTCGAGCCGGTCGAGCCTGTTGGTCATGGCGCCGGACGTCACCATCGTCGCTTCATAGAGGGCGGTCGGCGTCAGCGCGTAAGGCGAGCCAGAGCGGCGCAGTGTGGCCAGCACGTCGAATTCCCCGGACTGCAATCCATAACGGGCAAACAATGGACCGAGGTGCTCGCGGGCGATCAGCGAGGCGGCCTCGTTCAGCCGCCCGAGCACTGCCATGGGCGAGACATCCAGATCGGGCCGCTCCCGCTTCCATTGCTCGATCGCCCTTGCTGCCCTGTCCAACTGTCTCACCATCATATATCTTGACGTTAAGAATCTTTCCATTATCTTACCTCAAGATGCAATGCCGGCCAAGGGCCGCTCGCAACAGGGTTCGATGATGAAATTTCTCTGGGATTCGCCGCTCGGACTGCTGGTCGTCACCGGCGGTTTGCTCGGCCTGACGCTGCCATTCGGCAAACTCGCCACCGCTGCCGGCGTGCCGGCCATGGTCTGGGCTTTCGTCATCTCGCTTGGCGCCGGCGGCGTGCTGTTGTGCGCCTTGCTGCTACGCGGCCAGCGTGTCCGGGTCACGGCGCACGAACTGCGCTATTTCTTCGTCACCGCGGCGGTGTCCTATGCCGTGCCCAATCTCCTGATGTTCTCGGCCATTCCGCATCTTGGCGCCGGCTATACCGGCATCATGTTCACCCTGTCGCCGGTCATCACGCTGGTGTTCTCCATCCTGCTGCGTGTCCGGCGCCCGAACATGCTGGGCATTGTCGGCATTGCCGTCGGCTTTGTCGGCGCCGTCATGGTGGCGGTGACGCGCGGCGAGGCCGGCCAGCCGGCCGATCTGGTCTGGGTGGTGATGGGGCTGCTCATCCCGGTCAGCCTTGCCGCCGGCAACATCTACCGCACGGCCGACTGGCCCCACGGCACCGGCCCCATCGAGCTTGCCGTCGGCAGCCACCTGGCATCGGCGGCGATACTGCTTGTCGGCATTCTGGCTGTGTTCGGCGTCAAGGCCTTCGCTCCCCTGAGCGGCGTGCCGATGGTGGTCGTCGCGCAGGCTGCGTCGGCGTCGGCGATGTTCGCCTTCTTCTTTAGGCTGCAGGCGGTCGGCGGTCCGGTCTACCTCAGCCAGATCGGCTACGTGGCGGCGGCCGTCGGCCTGTTTGCCGGCACGATCTTCCTCGGCGAGCAGTATCAGTTGCTGACCTGGGCGGGCGCGGTCATCATCACCGCCGGCGTTTTCATCACCACCAGTGCACAAAATCAGATCAGCACGAAGTCGCAAAGCCAGCCTGCGTGAGCGGCTTCGCCACCGGGTATCGGCCGAGCCGCCCAGGGCGATCTATTGGCGCGGTGGCTATCGGCCGCTCGATTCCGAACAGGGTCAGACCGAGCTTTTTTCCGCCAGCACCATGTAGTTGACGTCCATGTCCTTCGAGCGCGCCCAACGGTCGGCGAGCGGATTGTAGGTGACTCCGGTGCGGTCGATGACGGTGAGGCCAGCGCTGCCAAGTGCCTTCTCAAGCTCTTCCGGGCGCACCAGCTTGCCGAATTGGTGGGTGCCGCGCGGCAACCAGCGCAGCACGTATTCGGCGCCGATGATGGCCAGTCCGAGCGCCTTCAGCGTGCGGTTGATGGTGGCCACGAACATGATGCCGCCCGGCCGGACCATCTCGCCGCATTTGGCGACAAACAGGTCGATGTCGGCGACATGCTCGACCACTTCCATGTTGAGGATGACGTCGAATTTCTCACCGGCGTCCGCAAGGTCCTCGGCAGTCGTGGCGCGATAATCGACGCTGACATTGACCTCGGCCGCGTGCAGCTTGGCCACTTCGATGTTTGTTTCGGAGGCATCCGCGCCAACGACTTCGGCGCCAAGCCGCGCCATCGGCTCGCACAACAGGCCGCCGCCGCAGCCGATGTCGAGGATGCGCAGACCCTCGAAAGGCCTCGCGGCGCGTGGATCACGGCCAAAGCGCGTCGCTATCTGGTCGCGGATATAGGACAGCCGGACCGGATTGAATTTGTGCAGCGGACGGAACTTGCCGTTCGGGTTCCACCATTCGGCGGCTAGGGCGGAAAAGCGTTCCACCTCTCCGGCATCGATCGTCGATCGTCGGGGCTCTGGCATCGATTGGTCTCCTCGAACGCTAGGAAGTCGGGCGTGAGACCGCGAATGTCAAGGCAGCATTTTTCGATGCAGTCGAAGCGACAGGTTCTGTCAGCACATGTCACCTGTCGGGCATCTCGTCGAAACACAATTGGCCCGCCGGGCGAAAAGAGGACAGGGTTGAAGTTCGAGGAGATGACGATGAAAGAGGAAACGGCTTCGATCCTCTGGCGCCGGCTGGACCTGGAGGGCCACGACGCCTGCCTGCTTTCGCCGACCGACGACGGGCACAGCCTCAAGGGGCAGGCCATCTTCATCCAGGACGGCAAGCCATGCTGCCTTGCCTATGAGGTGGATTGCGATGCCGGCTGGCGCACACGGGCGGCGCGGGTCGACGGCTTTCTCGGCACGCGCGAGCTGCATTATGCGATCGAACGCGGTTCGGATGGCCGCTGGATGCTGAACGGCGAAGTCCAGCGGGATGTCGCCGGCCTCGTCGACGTCGACCTCGGGTTCACGCCGGCATCGAACCTTCTGGCGATCCGCCGGTTCGATCTCGGCATCGGCGAGGCGACGCCCGCCCCCGCCGCCTACCTGACCTTTCCGGAGCTCAAGCTGGCGCGCCTCGAACAGAGCTACCGTCGTCTCGATGAGGCTCGCTACGCCTACGCCGCGCCCATGTTCGGCTATGACGAGGTCCTTCAGGTTTCGCCGCGCGGGTTCGTAGTCGATTATCCGGCCTGTGGGCAAGCTCGGCTGCATCAGGCTGAAGCGATCAAGATCATTCCGATGTGGCCTATTTCGTGTCCAGCACGTCGCGCAGTTTCGTCGCCAACTGCTCGATGGTGAAGGGCTTGGCCAGGAAATGCACGTCATGGTCGAGCACGCCATTGTGCACCACGGCGTTCCTGGTGAAGCCGGTGGTGAAGATCACCTTCAGCCGCGGCATGCGCGCGACCGCCTCTTGCGCCAGCTTGCGGCCGTTCATCACCGGCATGACGATATCGGTGAACAGAAGTGCGACGCCGGGGTTTTCCGCCAGCTTCTGCAACGCTTCCTGGCCACTCGCCGCGTCGATGACGGCGTAGCCGAGTTCGCGCAGGGCATCCGTGGTGGAGGCACGCACGCCGGCATCGTCCTCGACGACAAGGATCGTTTCGGTGACCGGCGCGGCGGGATTCTCGCCGCGCCCGCCCGACACGACAGGTCCCTGCGGGTCGAAGAATCGCGGCAAGTATATCTTGACCGTCGTGCCTTCGCCGGGTTCGGAATAGATCTTGACGTGGCCACCCGACTGTTTGACGAACCCGAATACCTGGCTCAGTCCCAGGCCGGTCCCCTTGTTGACCGGCTTGGTGGTGAAAAAGGGCTCGAAGGCCCTGGCTATGATTTCGGGGGCCATGCCCGAACCGGTGTCGCTGACGGCGATCATCACATACTGGCCGGCCTCGACATCGGCATGTGCTGCGGCGTAGTTGTCGTCGAGATGGCTGTTGGCGGTTTCGATGGTCAGCTTGCCGCCATCTCCCATGGCGTCGCGTGCATTGACGGCGAGGTTGAGAATGGCGTTCTCGATCTGGCTCGGGTCGGCATGGATCTTCCACAAGCCGCCCGCCAGCACGGTTTCGATGCGGATGGCTTCGCCGAGTGCCCGCCGGATCAGGTCCGACATTCCGGTCAGCAGACGGTTGGCGTCGACGATCTGCGGCGCCAGTGGCTGCTGACGCGAGAAGGCGAGCAGCCGGGCCGTCAGATTGGCGGCACGGGTCGCTGCGTCGACCGCCGCTTCGAGGAATTTTTCGATGTCGTGTTCGCCGCGCGCCAGCTTGCGCTGGGCGAGGTTCATGGCGCTGATGATCACAGCCAGCATGTTGTTGAAATCGTGGGCGATACCGCCCGTCAGCTGGCCGACTGCCTCCATCTTCTGCATCTGGCGTATCTGGGATTCGGCCTTTTCGCGCGTCTGGATCTCATGGCCGAGCGCGATGTTCTTGCGCATCAGTTCTTCCTGGACGACGACCACGTCGTGAAAGCGGCGACGCGATTGCCTGATCGTGTAGGCGGCAAGCAGGAAGATCGCCAGCAGCGCCGCCAGCGAACCGATGCGCAGCCAGGCCTCGACCTGGTCGGTATGGCTGTCGCGCGCAGCGAGGGCGGCGGCGCTGATGCGTCGGATCGCATCCATGCTTGTCCGGATTTCGTCCATGGCGGCCTTGCCCTGGCCGCTGCGGACCAGATCCAGCGCCTTTGTCGCATTGCCTTGGTCATACAGCGCAATCGTCTCGGCCATTTCAGCCTGCTTTTGCGAAAGCGCCTCCTTGATGTGGTTGATTTGCTGGACGACCTGGTCGTCGGGGGCGGTCATGCCTTCGATATGCGCAAGTTGCTCGGGAATTGCGTCGACGGCTTGCCGATAGGGTTCGAGATAGGATTTCTCGCCGGTCAGCAGGTAGCCGCGCTGACCGCCCTCCGCGTCTTGCGCCAGCGAAAGCAGCTCGGAAAGCAATTGCTGATACTCGATTGCTTCGCGCGCGGCGGCGCGATTGGCCCTCTGGCCCTCGACCAGCATGGCACGGCTTCCGACGATCAGCGCCAACACTGCGAAGCCGATGATGAGCGGGAGCGATTGCCACCGCATGGCACGCCGAAGACGAGTAATCATCTGCAATGCTGAACCAAAAGGAGTTCCCCTGGGCCATATTTCGTAAGCGGCGGCGGGGCGGAACGCAATATGCCGTCTTCTTGAAGGCGGCAATCCGCCGCCAGCCTTGCGAAACCTTCATCATTTGGCTAAGGAGGCCGCGCATTCAGCGGCCGGCGTCAGCCGGCCTTCCACTTTTTGGGATTCCCGCCTTTTTTGGCTGGATCCGGCTTCAGTCAAAGGCATTTCGCTTCCATGGCGCGCATCGTGATGAAATTCGGCGGAACCTCCGTCGCCGACATCGCCCGCATCCGCAACGTGGCGCGTCATGTGAAACGCGAGGTCGACGCCGGCCATGAGGTGGCGGTGGTCGTTTCGGCGATGTCCGGCAAGACCAACGAACTGGTCGGCTGGACCCGCGAGGCCTCGCCGATGCACGACGCACGCGAATATGACGCGGTCGTCGCTTCCGGCGAACAGGTCACGGCCGGCCTTCTGGCAATCACCTTGCAGAACATGGGCGTGCATGCACGCTCGTGGCAGGGCTGGCAGATCCCGATCAAGACCGACAATGCGCATGGCGCGGCGCGCATCCTCGACATTGATGGTGCGTTCCTGATCAAACGCTTCGGCGAGGGCCAGGTGGCGGTGATCGCCGGATTCCAGGGCATCGGTCCGGACAATCGCATCTCCACGCTTGGCCGCGGCGGCTCCGACACCAGCGCGGTCGCCATTGCGGCGGCGGTCAAGGCCGATCGTTGCGACATCTACACCGATGTCGACGGGGTCTATACCACCGACCCGCGCATCGAGCCCAAGGCGCGGCGTCTGGCCAAGATATCGTTCGAGGAAATGCTTGAAATGGCCTCGCTCGGTGCCAAGGTTCTGCAGGTGCGTTCGGTCGAGCTTGCCATGGTGCACAGGGTGCGTACCTTCGTGCGGTCGTCCTTCGACGATCCCAATGCGCCCGGAATGGGGGATTTGCTCAATCCGCCCGGAACGCTCATTTGCGACGAGGAAGAGATCGTGGAACAACAGGTCGTCACCGGAATTGCCTATGCCAAGGACGAGGCGCAGATTTCGCTGCGCCGGGTCGGCGACCGGCCGGGCGTTGCCGCCGGCATCTTCGGGCCGCTGGCCGAGGCCAACATCAATGTCGACATGATCGTCCAGAACATATCCGAGGACGGAAAGTCTACCGACATGACATTCACCGTGCCCTCGGGCGATGTCGACAAGGCGCTGGCCGTGCTGGAGCGCCTCAAGGCGTCGATCGGCTACGATGTCGTGCAGTCGGAAGCCGGCATGTCGAAAGTTTCCGTCATCGGTATCGGCATGAGGAGCCATGCCGGCGTCGCCGCCACCGCTTTCAAGGCGCTGGCCGACAAGTCGATCAACATCCGTGCCATCACGACTTCGGAGATCAAGATTTCGATCCTGATCGACGGTCCGTACACCGAACTTGCGGTTCGCACTTTGCATTCCGTCTACGGTCTGGATAAGCAGTAGCGAGAACGATTTGAGTTGTTGCGTGTGCGCCGGTCGCAGTGGAAACTGTGGCGGGCAGAATGCCCATTGGAGAACAAGCCGCGATGCGTGATCAGGCCAGTGGCCCGCGCGTTTTGCTGAAACGGCTCCGCGAGCTCATGCAGGAGCCGCTGGAGCCGCAGGAGCGGCTTGACCGGATCGTGCGCGACATCGCCTCCAATATGGTCGCCGAAGTCTGCTCGCTCTATGTGCTGCGCTCCGATTCGGTGCTCGAACTCTACGCCACCGAGGGTTTGAACCCGAACGCCGTCCATCTGGCGCAGTTGCGATTGGGGCAAGGCCTGGTCGGCACGATCGCGGCCAGCGCGCGGCCGCTCAATCTCTCGAATGCGCAGGAACACCCGGCCTTCGCTTATCTGCCGGAGACCGGGGAAGAGATCTACAATTCCTTCCTCGGCGTGCCGGTGCTGCGGGCAGGGCGCACATTGGGCGTGCTTGTGGTGCAGAACAAGACCATGCGTCACTATCGCGACGATGAGGTCGAGGCGCTGGAAACCACCGCCATGGTGATCGCCGAGATGATCGCCACCGGCGATCTGGCGCGGCTGACCAGGCCCGGTCTCGAACTCGATCTGCGCCGCCCGGTCAGCTTCACCGGCCTGTCCTTCAATGACGGCGTCGGGCTTGGCCATGTCGTGCTGCACGAGCCGCGCATCGTCGTCACCAATCTGTTCAACGAGGACAGCGAGGAAGAGGTCCGCCGGCTCGAAACCTCGCTCGGCTCGCTCAGGCTGTCCATCGACGACATGCTGGAGCGCCGCGATGTTGCCTTCGAGGGCGAGCATCGCCAGGTTCTGGAAGCCTATCGCATGTTCGCCAACGACCGCGGCTGGGTGCGGCGGCTTGAGGAGGCGATCCGCAACGGCCTGACGGCCGAGGCTGCCGTGGAAAAGGTGCAGAGCGACATGCGCGCCCGCATGCTGCACATGACCGATCCGTATCTGCGCGAACGGATGAGCGACTTCGACGACCTCGCCAACCGGCTGCTGCGCCAGCTGATGGGACGTGGGCCGGAGGATGTCGCCGCATCGCTGCCGAAGGACGCCATCATCGTTGCCCGTTCGATGGGGGCCGCCGAACTGCTCGATTATCCCCGGGACAAGATGCGCGGGCTGGTGCTCGAGGACGGTGCCGCGACCAGTCACGTCGTCATCGTCGCGCGTGCCATGGGCATCCCTGTCGCCGGCCAGATGAAGGGCGCCGTTTCCATGGCGGAAAACGGCGACGCCATCATAGTCGATGGCGAAGAGGGCGTGATCCATTTGCGGCCGCAGGCCGATCTCGAAGCCGCCTATGCCGAAAAGGTGCGTTTCCGGGCGCGCCGGCAAGAGGTCTATCGCGAGCTGCGCAAGAAGCCGTCGACGACCAAGGACGGCGTCCAGGTCGACCTGCTGATGAACGCCGGTCTTGCGGTCGACCTGCCGCAGCTCGCCGAGGCGGGTGCGGCCGGTATCGGCCTGTTTCGCACCGAATTGCAATTCATGGTCGCCTCGACATTTCCCCGGGCCGAGGCCCAGGAAAAGCTTTACCGCGACGTGCTTGAGGCAGCGCGCGGCAAGCCGGTTACCTTCCGCACCATCGATATTGGCGGCGACAAGGTGCTGCCCTACTTCAAGGGCTCTATCCAGGAGGAGAATCCGGCGCTCGGCTGGCGGGCGATCCGCCTGACGCTGGATCGGCCGGGCTTGCTGCGCACCCAGATCCGCGCCTTGCTCAAGGCCAGCGGCGGGCGCGAATTGAAGCTGATGCTGCCGATGGTGACCGAACTCGGCGAGATCGCCCAGGCGCGCGAGATCATCGATCGCGAGGTGCGGCATCTGTCGCGTTTTGCCCATCATTTGCCGACCAGCCTCAAGCTGGGCGCCATGCTGGAAGTGCCGTCGCTTTTGTTCCAGCTCGACGAATTGATGAAGGCCGTCGATTTCGTCTCGGTCGGTTCGAACGACCTGTTCCAGTTCGTCATGGCCGTCGACCGCGGCAACACGCAATTGGCCAACCGTTTCGACACGCTGTCGGCGCCGTTCCTGCGGGTGCTCAAGCAGATCGCCGATGCCGGCGTCCGCAACCACACGCCGGTGACCCTGTGCGGCGAACTCGCCGGAAAACCTATCTCGGCGATGGCGTTGATCGGCCTCGGCTTCCGCTCCATCTCGATGTCGCCGGCCTCGATCGGCCCGGTCAAGGCGATGCTGACGGAACTGCCGCTGGATGAGCTGGAGGCGTTCTTCGACGACAATCTGATGGCGCCGGCGCAGGGGTTGCCGATGCGGGCGCTGCTGCAGGCCTTTGCCGACGACCGTTCGATTCCATTGTAGCAGCCTCATCATGGTCAACCTGCCCCGCGATCGTATGGATCAAGTCGTCAAGCGTTTCGAGATGCTCGAAGCGCAGATGTCGGCTGGCCCGGCGCCGGATGCCTATGTACGGATGGCGTCCGAATATGCCGACATCCAGGACATGGTGGCCAAGGTCAGGGCACTGCGCTTGGCCGAGCATGAGCAGGCCGACCTCAAAGCCATGCTTGCCGACAAGGGCACCGATGCCGAGATGCGGGCGCTTGCCGAGGCCGACCTGCCGGAGGTCGAGGAACGCATCGAGGCGCTGCAGAGGGACATCCAGATCCTGCTGTTGCCCAAGGATGCCGCCGACGACAAGAACGCCATTCTCGAAATTCGTGCCGGAACCGGCGGCGATGAGGCCGCCCTTTTCGCCGGCGATCTGTTTCGCATGTATGAGCGCTACGCTGCCGAACGTGGCTGGCGTTTCGAGACGGCTTCGGCCAGTGAAGGCGATGCCGGCGGCTACAAGGAAATCATCGCCACGGTGTCGGGCAAGGGCGTCTTTGCGCATCTGAAATTCGAATCCGGCGTGCACCGCGTGCAGCGCGTGCCGGCGACCGAGGCGAGCGGGCGCATCCACACGTCGGCGGCAACCGTCGCAGTGCTGCCGGAAGCCGAAGAGGTCGACATCGACATCAGGGCCGAAGACATCCGCATCGACACGATGCGCGCCTCGGGTTCAGGCGGCCAGCACGTCAACACCACCGATTCGGCCGTTCGCATCACCCATTTGCCAACCGGCATCATGGTGGTGCAGGCGGAGAAGTCGCAGCATCAGAATCGGGCGAAGGCCATGCAGATCCTGCGCGCCCGGCTCTATGACCTGGAGCGCGGCAAGGCCGACGAGGAGCGTTCCGAATCGCGCAAGTCGCAGGTCGGTTCCGGCGACCGCTCTGAACGCATCCGCACCTATAATTTCCCGCAAGGCCGCGTCACCGACCACCGCATCAACCTGACGCTCTACAAGCTCGACCGGGTAATGATGGGCGAACTCGACGAGATCATCAACGCGCTGATCGCCGATCACCAGTCGAAGCTGCTTGCCGACATCGGCATCGATGGCTGATCAACTGCCCGAGACGCTCGGGCCGCTGCTGCGGGAAGCGCAGGCTCGGCTTGCCGCTGCCGCTTCCAATGATCCGGCGCTCGATGCGCGGCTGATCGTCGAGCATTTTTCCGGCACCACGCGTACGCAAGCCATCGCGGACCCCGAACGCAAGGTCGACGCCGATATTGTTGTCGAAATCGACGCCGCCTTGCGGCGCCGCGCCGGCGGTGAGCCGGTGCACCGCACCCTTGGCTATCGTGAATTCTACGGTTTGCGCCTGTCGCTGTCGCCGGAAACGCTGGAGCCGCGGCCGGATACCGAAACGCTGGTCGAGGCGGTGTTGCCCTTCGTCAAGGCAATCGCGGCGCGGGAGGGCGTATGCCGGATCCTCGATCTTGGCACCGGCACCGGCGCCATTGCGCTGGCGCTGCTCAGCGCCGTGCCGACAGCTACGGCCACCGGTGTCGATCTGTCCGCGGGCGCGTTGGCGACGGCGACCCGCAATGCCGGGCAGTTGGGCCTTGCAAGGCGGTTCACAGCGCTCCAGTCGGACTGGTTTGAAAAAGTTTCGGGCCGGTACCATGTAATTGCCGCAAACCCTCCCTATATACCCTCTGAAGACATAGGAAATCTGCAGGACGAAGTCCGCAATTTCGACCCGCGCTTGGCCTTGGATGGCGGCGCGGATGGTCTGAACCCCTATAGGATCATCGCCGCGGAGGCGGCGAGGTTTTTGGAAACTGAAGGCAGGATTGCGGTCGAGATCGGCCACACGCAGCACGATCAAGTCTCGAAGACATTCACAGTTGCCGGCTACGTGCCGGGTGGTGCTTTTCGGGATCTTGGCGGAAACGACAGGGTTCTTGTCTTTGAAAGGATAAAGCCTTGATGCAGTGCAAAAAAGCGCTTGGCAATGCCGGGGAATGCGGCTAGGGTCGCCTTAACCGGATGAGACGAAGCAGGCAGTGCTCTTAGCGATTCGGTTTTCCTTGGAAATAGCTGCCTTCTTGCGCAAACGATGCCCAAGCTTCGTGCGGGAATCGTCCGGCAAGTGATGTAACCGGAACAGGATGGCACGTGGCGCCAACGCAATTGATGCGGGCGAACGCCGGTGAAGAGACGAAGCGGCTGGCTGCATGAGCGCCTCCGTTCGTGAAGAGTTTTCGAAAATTTCAAGATGAAGAGAGTTTGATGAGGCCACAACAGCAGAACAGGCGCATGCGCGGTCGCAACAACAATGGCGGCGGCAGCAACAATAACAACAATAACAACAACAACCGCAAGGGGCCGAACCCCCTGACGCGCAACTACGAGAGCAATGGCCCGGACGTCAAGATCCGCGGTTCGGCTCAGCAGATCGCCGAAAAATACGCCACCCTTGCCCGCGACGCGCAAAGCTCCGGCGATCGGGTCATGGCGGAGAATTATCTCCAGCACGCCGAACATTACAATCGCATCATCGCGGCCGCGCAGGCGCAGATGCCGATCCAGAACACGCAGCAGAATCGCGATGATTTCGACGATGACGGCGACGAGGATCGCGACGATTTCGACAATGCCAGCAACAACAGCAATACCGTTTCCGATGCCCAAGTGCCGGTGATCAACCATGGCGCCGGCCCGCAGCCGGTCATCGAAGGCATGCCGGCCGAGGTTGCGCTCAACCGGGAAGGTGGCCGCGACAATCGTGATAATAGCGGGCGTGACAATAGCGGGCGCGACAATAGCGGGCGCAACAGTGGTGGCCGCGACAACAGTGGCGCACGCCATCGCGATCGTCGCCCCAATGGCGGTTACGGCCAGCGGGATTATTCATCGTCCGCCGAGCAAGGTGGTCAGCCCCGGAGCAACGAGGCTCCGGTTCAGGCCGAAACCGCTTCGCCGACCGAGTCCGTTGCGGCGGCCGAACCCGCTCCGTTGTTCGAGAACCTTTCGCCGGCGGATCTTGCCGCCCGGGCCGAGCTCAATGAGGCGGCCGCCGAAAGCGGTGCTGCCCGTCGCCCGAGGCGTCCGCGCCGTCCGCGCGTCAACGCCAATCAGGTCGATGGCGGTGGCGACAGAGCCGAAGGTGGCGAGGTGACTGCGGCCCCGGCCGACAGCGGCAACGCTGAACCGGCCATTGTCGACATCGACAACTGATCGAACGACATTTCAATACATTGAGCGGCGGGGATAAATCTCCGCCGTTTTTGTTTTGTGCCGCGATGGAATATTATGCATTGACCGACATCAAGGCGTCTTGAGACAGCATGGCCTATGCACCATATCTCGGCTGAACAGGATCCGGCTCGAATGGGCGGATTCGTCACCGCAATCTGATCCGGTGCCGCAAAGCGGGCCGGTGATGGAAGGAGACAGATATGAACCTTGAGAAATACTCCGAGCGCGTGCGCGGCTTCATCCAGTCCGCGCAGACCATGGCGCTCTCCCGCAACCACCAGCAGTTCACGCCTGAACACATCCTGAAGGTGCTCGTCGACGATGACGAGGGCCTGGCCGCATCACTGATCGAGCGCGCCGGCGGTAATGCCCGCGACGTCAAGCTTGGCGTCGAGACGGCGCTCGAGGCGATGCCCAAGGTCGAGGGCGGCAATGGCCAGCTCTATCTGGCGCAGCCGCTGGCAAAAGTGTTCTCGACCGCCGAGGAACTGGCCAAGAAGGCCGGCGACAGTTTTGTCACCGTCGAGCGGCTGCTGCAGGCGCTCGCCATGGAGAAATCGGCCAAGACCGCCGACATCCTTTCCAAGGCCGGCGTCACCGCGCAGGCACTCAACCAGGTCATCAACGACGTCCGCAAGGGCCGCACCGCCGATTCAGCGAGTGCCGAACAGGGCTACGACGCGCTGAAGAAATATGCGCGCGACCTGACCGCGGATGGGCGTGCCGGCAAGCTCGATCCGGTGATTGGCCGTGACGACGAGATCCGACGCACCATCCAGGTGCTGTCGCGCCGCACCAAGAACAATCCGGTGCTGATCGGTGAACCGGGCGTCGGCAAGACAGCGATCGCCGAAGGCCTGGCGCTGCGCATCGTCAATGGCGACGTGCCGGAATCGCTGAAGGACAAGCAATTGATGGCGCTCGACATGGGCGCGCTGATTGCCGGCGCCAAATACCGCGGCGAGTTCGAGGAGCGGCTGAAGGCCGTGCTCTCCGAAGTCACCTCGGCCAGCGGCAACATCATCCTGTTCATCGACGAGATGCATACGCTGGTCGGCGCCGGAAAGGCGGATGGCGCCATGGATGCGTCGAACTTGTTGAAGCCCGCGCTTGCGCGCGGTGAACTGCACTGTGTCGGCGCCACCACGCTCGACGAGTACCGCAAGCATGTCGAGAAAGATGCAGCCCTTGCCCGCCGCTTCCAGCCGGTGTTCGTCGATGAGCCGACGGTGGAAGACACCGTTTCAATCCTGCGCGGCCTGAAGGAAAAATACGAGCAGCACCACAAGGTGCGTATCTCGGATTCGGCGCTGGTGGCGGCGGCGACGCTGTCCAACCGCTACATCGCCGACCGCTTCCTGCCGGACAAGGCGATTGACCTCGTCGACGAAGCCGCATCGCGGCTGCGCATGCAGGTCGATTCCAAGCCCGAAGCACTGGACGAGATCGATCGCCGCATCATGCAGCTCAAGATCGAGCGCGAAGCGCTGAAGGTCGAGACGGACGATGCCTCAAAGGACCGGCTCGCCCGCCTGGAAAAGGAACTCGTCGGCCTCGAAGAGGAATCGACCGAGATCACCGCCAAATGGCAGGCCGAGAAGCAGAAGCTCGGGCTCGCCGCTGACCTCAAGAAGCAGCTCGACGAGGCGCGCAACGACCTTGCCATTGCCCAGCGCAAGGGTGAGTTCCAGCGCGCCGGCGAGCTGGCCTATGGCAAGATCCCGGAACTGGAAAAGAAGCTGAAGCAGGCCGAGGCCCAGGACGGCAAGGTCGGCATGGTCGAAGAGGTGGTCACCCCCGACCACGTCGCCCATATCGTCTCGCGCTGGACCGGCATTCCAGTCGACAAGATGCTGCAGGGCGAGCGCGACAAGCTGCTGCGCATGGAAGACGAGATCGGCAAGCGCGTCGTCGGCCAGGGCGAAGCGGTGCAGTCCGTCTCGAAGGCCGTGCGTCGGGCGCGTGCGGGCCTGCAGGATCCGAACCGGCCGATCGGCTCGTTCATGTTCCTCGGACCGACGGGTGTCGGCAAGACCGAACTGACCAAGGCGCTGGCTAACTTCCTGTTCGACGACGAAAGCGCGATGGTGCGGATCGACATGTCGGAGTTCATGGAGAAGCACTCGGTTGCCCGGCTGATCGGCGCGCCTCCCGGCTATGTCGGCTATGAGGAAGGTGGCGCGCTGACCGAAGCGGTGCGGCGGCGGCCCTATCAGGTCGTGCTGTTCGACGAGATTGAAAAGGCACATCCCGATGTCTTCAACGTGCTGTTGCAGGTGCTCGACGACGGCCGCCTGACCGATGGCCAGGGCCGTACCGTCGACTTCCGCAACACGCTGATCATCATGACCTCGAACCTCGGTGCTGAATATCTCGTCAATCTCGGCGAGGACCAGGATGTCGATGTGGTTCGCGACGAGGTGATGAATGTCGTCAGGGCATCGTTCCGGCCGGAGTTCCTCAACCGCGTCGACGAGGTGATCCTGTTCCACCGGCTGCGCCGGCAGGATATGGGCCGCATCGTCGAGATCCAGCTCAAGCGGCTGGAGAGCCTGCTTGTCGACCGCAAGATCACGCTGTCGCTGGATCAGGAGGCGATCGACTGGCTGGCAGCCAAGGGTTACGACCCGGCCTATGGCGCGCGGCCGCTGAAGCGCGTGATGCAGAAGGAGTTGCAGGATCCTCTGGCGGAGAAGGTCCTGCTTGGCGACATCCTCGACGGCTCGACCGTCAAGGTGACAGCCGGTTCCGACCGGCTGAACTTCCGCTCGAAGCCGACGATCGTCGCGGCGGAAGCGGCAGCCTAATCCAACGCCGCGCGTCCATTCTGGACGCGCGGCGTCTTAGGTCTTTGACATATGCATGTCATTCTCCCAAAACTGGCGCCACTTTTGGGCGACATACACCTAAAAACCTGAGAGCACTGATGACGCTGGACGACTATAACGACTTCTGCGCTTCATTGCCGTCGACGACCCATGTCGTCCAGTGGGGCGGTGCCCATGTCTGGAAGGTCGGAGCCAAGGTCTTTGCGATCGGCGGCTGGGGCCAGGGTGGCCAACTCTTCGTGACCTTCAAATGCTCCGATATCGCCTATGATGTGCTCAAGGAGCAGCCGGGTCTGCGGCCCGCGCCCTATCTTGCGTCGCGCGGCATGACATGGATCCAGCGTCAGACAAGCCACAGCATGGATGATAGTGCGCTGAAGGACTATCTGCGCGAGAGCTATCGTCTTGTCGCCCTGAAGCTGACCAAGCAGGCGCGCAAGGAATTGGGTCTTGCCGCAAGCTAGATAATATTCGCCGATGCGCCGGAAACCGCCATCTTCATGCCCGGTTCATATTGGAACCATATGGTGATTGACTTGTTTGCTGGCGAAGGGGTTCGCCTTACAGGGACACTGCCGGGCGGCGGCAATTACGGACCGGAGAGCTTCGCCACCATGCTGCGCACGATCTTCACCCTCTCGGCACTTGCCGGCGGGTTCTTGTCTGCCAATGCCGTCGCTGCCCCGACGCAGGACAGCGCACCACCGATTGTCCGCGCCATCAACGACGGTGCCATCCTGCTCGCACAGGACGGCAATCTGGACATCTACTATGACGCCAGGGGCAATCGCGTCATCGTTGACGCCGAAACCGGCAAGGTCATCGCCATTCAGCCGCCGAAGTCGCGACTCGATCGCCGCGCGCTGCGTCGCGAGACACGGTTGCGAGAACTGGGCCGCGTCCCCGATGACAATGATCGCTATTATCTCGACAATCCGGAAGATATGGCGCGGTTCCGTCGCAAGCAACTGGAAGAGGAGGGCCGGGTCATCCCGCCGCCGGCCGACGAATACGATCCTAACGGTGACAATTCCGTGGAAGTCTATCCGCCGGCACCGCAGGACGATGGCAGCTACGACAACAATTTTCCCGATGCACCCCAGCCGGCAGAGCCGCAAATCATAACGCGTCAGCCATTGGACGAGGCCTCGATAGACCCTGGTCAGCCTGCGGCACCGACCGAACAGACCATGCCCGGGGATCAGGCGGCACTGCCGCCGAAGATCGGCGGCAAGACCGTCGAGCCGTCGCTTTCGCTGGGAGCGCGCGAGGACGTCGCAGCGCTGCAGGTGCTGCTCGACCGGGGTGGCGCTTCGCCTGGCGTCATCGACGGGCGATTCGGTTCGAATGTCGACAAGGCACTCGCCGCCTACAACCAGATCACCGGAAGCAATCTGCGATCGACCGATGCTGTCGGCATCCAGTCAGCGCTGGCGCAATCCGGCGGCGACGCTTTCGCCAACTACACGATCACGCCGGAGGATGCGGCCGGCCCGTATGTCGCCTCGATCCCGGAAGACTACAGCCAAAAGGCGCAGCTCGATCGCATGGGCTATACGTCTGTGACCGAAGCGCTGGCGGAGCGCTTCCACATGGACGAGAATTATCTCAAGGCGCTCAACCCGGACGTCAACTTCAATCGCCCCGGCACGATCATCAAAGTCGCCAATTTCGGCAGGTTGGTCTCGACGCCGGTGGCCCGCATCGTCGCCGACAAGGACAAGAAAGAGGTTTTCGCCTATGATGCCGGCGGCAAGCTGGTGGCAGCCTATCCCGCCACCATTGGCTCGTCGGATACGCCGTCACCGTCCGGCACGCATGCGGTATCGCGCGTCGCGCTCGATCCGAACTACACGTACAACCCCAGCATCAATTTCAAGCAGGGTCAAAACAACAAGATCCTGACCATTCCGCCAGGCCCGAACGGTCCTGTCGGCTCGGTTTGGATCGCGCTGGACAAGCCGACCTACGGCATTCATGGCACACCCGACCCCTCCAAGATCGGCAAGACTGAAAGCCATGGCTGCGTGCGCCTGACCAACTGGGATGCGCGTGAGCTGGCCAAGCTGGTTTCGCCGGGTGTGACGGTTGAGTTTGTCGGCGGACCTTCAGCCGATGACTTTGCGCAGCAGTGAACTCCGAAGTGCGGCGGCATAGATCAGCTGCACGACCAGGATGAAGCCGATGCCGAGCAAGGCATTGACGAATGACAATGCGGCGCCGATCGCCCACAGGATTTGCGCCTTGACGATGCGCAGATAAACCGTGCGTTTCGTTTCCGCGTCGACGCCCTCTGCCAGGAAGCCGTTCTTCTCCGCATAGCGCCAGCTCGCGAACAGGGTGACGCCGAGCATCAGCAGATTGAGCCAGTAGACCAGCACGGCGATTCTGAACTCGAGGAAGTCAGCCAGAAGGTCGGTCGAGAACGGCAACAAGGCGATGAAGGCGAGAAAGCAGAGGTTCAACGTCGCAAGCCGTCGGTCGGATCTGGCGATCAGGCCATGCTGTGCCTGCTGGCCGAACCAGAAGATGGTCAGCGTCAGGAAACTCAAGGCGTAAGTCAGGAAGCGTGGCGCCAGTGCTACGATCGCGGCAAGCAGTTCGCCTTCTGAATGGATCGCCTCGCGTGCCGGCACCCTGATTTCGAGGACAATCAAGGTGAGCGCGATCGCGAACACCCCGTCAGTGATGCCGACGATGCGGCCACGTCCCTCCGCCGATGCTTCAAGTGGCCGCTTCATCGATTTCTCCCCGTTGCAATTTGCAGGAAACCTAACATGGCTGCCGCCGTTTGCGTCAGAGCAGGCGCAATCCCGGCAATGTGGCTGGTTTCAACGACAGCAAGCCGCTGGCCGGTTGTTGCCATTACACCCGAAGTCTAAGCAAGGTTCCATGCATTCACCAAGTGCCGCCGCCGCCGTCCCCCTGACCAGTCCGGTCACGAATGGAACCTTCTGCCCGCAAGCGCAGCGGCGATTTGTGCTGATCGCGGCAATCCTGGCCTCGGCGCTCGGCTTCATCGACGGTTCGATCCTTGCCATCGCCATGCCGGCGATCCGCGTCAACCTCGGCGCCAGCCTGGCGCAAGCGCAGTGGATTTCCAACGCCTATGCGTTGACGCTGTCGGCGCTGATCCTTGCCGGGGGTGCCGCCGGTGACCGATTCGGGCTGCGCCGCGCCTTCGTGGCGGGCATTGCGCTGTTCATTGCCGCTTCGCTTGCCTGTGCGCTGGCGCCGAATGCAATTGTGCTGATCGCATTTCGCGCCGTGCAGGGCATTGGTGCTGCGATCATGGTGCCGGGCAGTCTCGCCATCATCGCCAAGGCCTACCCGAAGAAGGAACGCGGCCGCGCCATCGGAGTCTGGGCTGCGGCCTCGGCACTGACCACGGCACTTGGCCCGGTGTTCGGCGGCTTCGTACTGTCGGCTTTCGGCGACGGCATCTGGCGGGCGATCTTCGCCATCAACCTGCCGCTCGGCTTGATCTCGATCTATCTCCTGCTGGCCAAGGTTCCAGCCGATACGCCGACGGAGAAACGCAGCCTGGACCTCGCCGGCGCCGCGCTCGCGACATTGGCGTTCGGCGCGCTCGCCTATGGGCTGACCTCGATGAGCGCCAGCGACGAGAGCCACATGTCGGGGCCGAGCATTGCAGCCGGCGCCGTATTGCTTGTCGTTTTCATCTTTTTCGAACTTCGACAGCGCGAGCCGATGATCGATCTGTCGCTGTTTCGCGTCGGCGCCTTCGCCGGCGCCAATGTGGCGACGTTTTTCCTCTATTTCGCGCTGTCGGCCAATCTTTTCTATCTGCCGATGTTGCTGATAGCCGGCTGGGGCCTGAGTACGGCCGAGGTCGGCTTCATCTTCTTGCCGCTGTCGGCATTGATCGCACTCCTGTCGGGACCGGTCGGCCAGCTGTCGGACCGGATCGGCCCGCGTTTTCCGATCGCCTGCGGCAGCCTCGTCGTGGCTTTCGCCTTCGCCGGACTTGCCTTGCTCGCCCATGCCGGCATTCATAATTTCTGGACGGGGACATTTCCGCTGATGGCGCTGATGGGGCTCGGCATGGCGCTGGTCGTATCGCCATTGTCGACAGCGATCATGACGGCGGTTGAAGACAAGGATACGGGTGCGGCCTCCGGCATCAACAATGCCGTCTCGCGCATCGGCGGTCTGATCGCGGTGGCGGCGATGGGCTCGCTTGCCGCTTGGGTCTACGCGCACGCGCTGGATGGCAATGCAACGCCCGGCGTGCCTGGCTTTGGCGAGCCGGCGACGGTTGGCCTTGCGCCCGCCGTCGATGCGGCAAGGCTCGCCGCGAGCGACGCCGCGTTTGCCGCCGTCTCTGCGGTGACGGCGCTGCTTTGCCTGCTTTCGGCTGTCATCGCCTGGACGACCATTTCCGGGCAACCGCTGCCATGGCCGCGGGGTTCAGAAAATCCGCAAGGCTGAGAAATTCAGCAAGGTTGGACCGACGGATCAACCGTCGATCTTGGCACTCGCAACCTTCAGCGAATCACTGTCTTCCTGCTTCAGCAGATCGTCGATGCGCTCGCGCTCGCGCTTGAAGGCGACGAGGTCGTCGCCCTTCAGCACCTTGCCGACCGGCAGCCGGACGCGCATCGAATCAACTTTGGTGCCGTTGACGATCAGCTCGTAGTGGAGGTGCGGACCGGTGGAGAGACCGGTCTGGCCGAGATAACCAATGATCTGGCCCTGGCGCACGCGCACGCCGGGTTCGATGCCTTTGGCAAAGGCGCTCTGGTGATTGTATGACGTCTCGTAGCCATTGGCATGGCGCAGGATGATCTGCTTGCCATAGCCGCCGGCCCAGCCCGCCTTCTCGACGACACCATTGCCAGCGGCGATGATCGGCGATCCGATGGGAGCGGCCCAATCGGTGCCGGTGTGCATGCGGACATAGCCGAGGATCGGATGTTTGCGGGCACCAAACCCGGAGGTAAATCTGCCGTTGGGCAGCGGGTTGCGCAGCAGGAACTGCTCGGCGCTCGAGCCGTTCTCGTCGAAATAGTCGGTGCTGCCGTCCTGCATCTGGAAGCGGTAGAAGTTGCGCGTCTGGCCGCCGAAGGTCGCCGAGACGTAGAGAAGCTCGGAGCTGTCCGAGGTCTGGTCGTCGCCATCGGGCTGGGAAAACAGCACTTCGATGCGGTCGGCGGGGTTGAGCCGGGACTGGAAGTCGACGCCAGACGCCAGCAGCTTGATCAGCTGCTTGGTCATCGCCTTGGACATGCCGTAGGAATAGGCGGTGCGGTAGATGCCGTCATAAATGTTGGGCAAGTTGCCGCGCACCACCACCGGAGCCGACGAATCATCGAAGGCCGTCAGCAATTCGGGATTAGGATCTGGTTCCTGCGCCGGCACATACTGGCCGCGATCGTCGAGCGCGATGGTGACGATGTGCTGTGTCCTGTCGTAGACGCTGGTGCGCACGACCTTGGCGGCATCGCCGCGAACCTCAAGCCCGACACGCAGCACGGTTCCGGCCTTGAGCGCTGTCGCGTTCAACAGCTTGGTGATGGCTTCGGCCATGCCGGTGGCGTCTTCACCCGTGTAGCCCGAATCAGCAAAAGCCTCAGTGACGTCGAGATCCTTGGTGAAGGGGATGATCTCCTCGGCGAAAGCCGGCGCCTGGTCGTCGGCGGCGCGCGGCGCAACCGAGACGTTTTCCGGCACGATCTTGACGTCGTAGGAGCCTGCCATGCTCTCGGCAAAGGCTTCGCCGAACCGCTGCGGGTCGACATAGTGAAGTGAAGCGACCTGCACGGCGCCGTCGCTGAGGTCGGTGCCGGCTTCGCGCACCACCTTTTCCACCTCGTCGGCGGACAGGTCGCTCTTTTCGTCGAAGGAAGCCGTCTCGATCGGGAAATCGACGGTCTTCAGGCTCATCTCGCTTTCGACCTTGGCGCCGTAGATCTGGCCAGAGGCGGCCGAGGCTGTCGCGGGCTGAGCACTGTCGTCGCTGTCGTCGCCGAACACCTGCATCGGATCGAAGGGCGGGTAGGCGCGGCTGGTGGTGTGGCCCGCGCCAAGCGCCATCTTGATCTGCACGAAAGGCATGGTGTGGATGACGTCGCGGTCGCCGACCTTGGTCACCATCGACACTTCCATGCGGCGACGGTCCTTGGCCTTGGCGATCTGACGCGGCGCCACCAGCCTTGTCGTCTTGGCGACTTCGCCGGAATCGCCGTTACCGGCAAGATTGATCAACTCGGCGATCTCGGGCGGGGTGGCCAGTTGCTGGCGGCCGTCAAGGGCGGCGAACAGCGCGACGCCCATCAGTACGCTTGAGGTCACGCCGGTGAGAAAGGTTCCCGACAGCCAGCGTGCAGAAACCTCGCGCCGATCGGGCGGGCCGCTGCGGCCGTCCGCGATAAGCGGCGGCTCATTGCCGAGTTCGGCTATGACATCTTCCGTGTCTGGCATCCAGAAAGGCTGCTTCTTCCCCGGGCGGAACGGCTTGTCGCTTTTGTTGTGGCCGTGACATTTGCCTGTCATGGCAGGTGAAGTCAACGAAGCGCCAGGCTCCGACCGAATTCCCCCCAAGCACTTCTCTTATAGAGCGCTCTATCGGAAGGGGCGGTGTACCTTCCCTGCAAGGCTCGCCGCGCGCTCCTCTATGAAGCCCTCAAAAAGAGGCACCGCTCCATCGCGCGGCGCCGCTTTCGTCGGGTTTGGTGTCGAACGGCAATGCGGCGGCAATAGGGCTCTTTCGTGGGTGTCCAACCCGTACGGTCCATGTTCCCTTGGGGCAGTCGGCTACCAACAGACCGGGCCCGAGATTTCTGTCGCAAAAAGTTCAAAAACTTTGAGATCGCTGTTGACAGTTCTCGTTGGTGGCGACTATATACGCCTCACGAACGAGGGCGGCTCGCCGCTGGCGACGAAGAAGTTTGC